>JBKBMC010000031.1:0-25008 GCA_046296075.1 Erythrobacter sp.
GCTCCCGCCACGGTTCTGTCGCCAAGATCTAAAAGATGGGGGCGGCTCGAACCATCGAGCCGCCCCATTCTTTTGGCCGAAGCCCGTAGCGCTTAGAACTTGGCGCGCAGCGTCACCCCGTATTGCCGCGGCGGCAGAGTGAAGGCCGAACGCGAGTTGGCGGCACCCGAACCGCGCAGCGTGGTGTTGAAAGTAACGCCGCGCACGACTTCGTTGGTCAGGTTCGTCACCCAGCCTTCGATGGCGTAGCGGCCATCCATGAACCGCAGGCCCGTGCGAAGGTTGATGAAGGCCTTGCCATCCTGAATGTCGGCAATGATCGGCGGCGCAGCATCGATCGCTTGCTGGACACCGCCGGCCGCTGCGATTTCCGCTGCACCCGGCAGGATGATGGCCTGGGTGGACGTGCGCTGATCAGCTTCCATCCGGATCTGGCCCGACAGGAAGAATTCGGTCGAATCATTGATCGGCTTTTCCCAGAGCCCGCCAATCAGCGCGACGACTTGGGGCGCATTGGTCAGCGTGTTGCCGCAAAGTGCCACGACCTGCACCGAGGTTTGCGTCCCGGCGCAATCTTCCGGATAGCTCGCCTCGAGGAACGTCGCCCCGATGTTGAATGTCAGTTCTTGATTGGGCCGGATAAGGCTTTCGATTTCCACCCCGCGCGTCTCGGCAATCGGCACGTTGAAGGTAGCAAAAGCTGTCCCAGTGAATTCGAGCACCTGGAAGTTGGTGAACTTTTCATAGAACGCTGCGACGTTCACTGTCACCGCGCGATTGGGGGTCTGCGCCTTGATGCCGATTTCATAGGCGTCGACCTCTTCCGAGAGGAAGGTCGGATCTGCTCCCGCGACTGCAGCTGTGGTATCAAGGTTGATACCACCCGCCTTGTAGCCGTGGGTGAAGCTCGCGTAGCTGTTTACCCACGGGCTGAATTCATAGGCCAGCTTGACCGTATAGATCAGTTCTTCATCCTTGAAGTTCGACTGGAAGGTACGAACCAGCGGCAGCACCGCAGCCTGCGGCAGATCGGCAGGTGCAGTAAAGCCGAAGCAGCCGATGCCAATGAACGGCGGCACCAGAGCGGGGTTGGCGCCACCAATCGCACCAAGGGCATTGAGGGTTGCCGGGCAGATCTGGTTGTTGACCGCGGTCTGGGTGAACCCGCCCGACTTGTCTTCCCATGAATAACGGGCACCCAGGGTCAGTTCGAGCCCGTCGGTGATCTCCAGCGAGTTATGCGTGAAGATCGCGTAGCTCTTGGCATCCTGCTGGAAGCGGTTGGTATTGCTCGTCCCGGCCGGATTGAGGCCGGTAAACACGGTCAACGGGGCCGGGCCAAGAGCGCCGCCGAGCAACGCGCCAAAGTTCCGGTTGAAATCCGTCCCCAAGGAGAAACTCACCGACTGGTCAATCTTCTCGTCCGAGTAGAACCCACCCACCATGTAGTTCAGCTTGCCGCCAAGACTTTCGCCCTGGAGCCGCAGTTCCGCAGTCCACGTATCAATATCGAGGTTCAGCGCCGGCACATTGAAGATATCAAGCGCCGTAAAGTCGGAGTCATAATTCTCGAAGCTCTGGTACTTGCGGTACGATCCGATGAAGATCAGGTCGGCATTCGACGACACCGGGAATTCAAGTTCGCCGGTAACTCCGTAGTTGTCGATATCAGCAACCGGAGCGAAGTTGGCCGATACAACGCGGTTCTTCAACGCCCGCTCGAATGTGCCCTGATCATCGCGGCCGGTCGCCACCACGGGCTGGCCATTGCCGCCGTTCGCACCCGCACCGACTGCGGCGTAAACACCATTTGTCACGAGCGGCGACTGATAAAGCTCGATAGCACCGCAGCAGCTCGACTTGCTCTTGGAATAGTCGGCGATGATGCGACCGCGGATACCGCTATCGGTATCCCAGCCAATCTGACCACGCACCAGCCACTGATCGGCGCTATTGGTTTCGCCGATCTTGGCACCTGTGCGATCGACCACATCAAGGAAGCCGTCACGCTGGCGAAAGGCACCGGTCAAACGCAGGGCAACAGTATCCTGCACGATCGGAACGTTGATCGCGCCCTGCAGGCTGATCTCGTCAAAATTGCCGTATTCGGCATTCACGAAGCCGCCGAATTCGGAAACGTCCGGGCGGACGTTGGTAACGTTGAGTGCGCCTGCCGAGGTATTGCGGCCGAACAGCGTGCCTTGCGGGCCGCGCAGCACTTCGACACGCTCGACATCGACGAATTCACTGAGCGCGACGCCAGGTCGCGATTGGTAGGCGCCATCGATGAAGATGCCGACCGCGCTTTCGAAGCCGATATTGTTCGAGGTAGTCCCGATACCGCGCACACGCAGCACGACCGAGCCGGATGCGAGCTGCGCCTGGCTTGCCGTGAAGCTGGGTGCCAGTGCCGCGATCTGCTGGATGTTCACCACGCGCTGCGCTTCGAGCTGCTGCGGCGAGATCGCGGTCACGGCGAGCGGAATGTCCTGCACGTCCTGCGCGCGGCGGGTCGCCGTCACGATAATGGTGTTATCACTGAGCGCGGGGCGGGCCTCGGCCTCGTCCTGATCCTGCGCAAAAGCCGGGGTGGTAAGCGCGCTACAGGCCAGCAGGCCAGCAGCATAGACTGCATTTTTCCGTGACATCTTTCTCTCCCCTCAACCCGAGCCGATGCGTGCGGCTCCGGTGTTGCGGAAGGAAGAGTATCAGCGCGCGAATCACTAACAAGAGTGTTAGCAAAGTTCTTTTCGGACGTAGCAAAAATGCCACAATGCATGTCGCAATGCAGCATGAGTTCATCGGAGGCCTGCCTCACGTAACAATGTTACACGCCCCGTTGTGCAATCCGGTGGCGCGATCAGTCGCATGGGGCAAGTCAGTTGCAAATTGCATATCGGACTCGCTTTTGCAGAATGCATGTGGTTACATCACTGCCAATAAGGGAGAGAGGCCCCGACCATGCTTGCAACCACCCCCCATTTCGATGTGCTGATCGTTGGCGCCGGTATTTCCGGGATCGGGATGGCCGCCCACATGGGCATGAAGGCCCCGCACCATTCCTATTGCATCGTCGAGCGGCGCGATAATCTGGGCGGCACTTGGGACTTGTTCCGTTATCCCGGGATCCGTTCCGACAGTGACATGCACACGCTCGGGTTCGACTTCGAACCGTGGCGCCATGAAAAGAGCATCGCCGATGCACCCGCGATCCTCGAATATCTCGACCGGATCGTCGATGAGCGCGGCATCCGTCAGAACATCCGCTTCGGCCTCAAGGTAATCTCCGCCGATTTCCGTCATGACGAAGCGAAATGGCATGTCGAGATGGAACAGGCCGATGGCAGCCGCACCCGCATGACCGCGAACTTCCTGTATCTCGGCGCGGGCTATTACGACTACGATGAACCCTATGATGCCGGGTTCGATCTCGGCGAATTCGAAGGGCAAGTCGTTCATCCGCAATTCTGGCCCGAAGATCTCGACTATGCTGGCAAGAACGTGGTGGTGATCGGATCGGGCGCGACGGCTGTTACCATCGTGCCTGCGATGGCGAACAAGGCCGCGCACGTCACCATGCTCCAGCGCACACCGACCTGGATGTTCACGCGTCCGGCCAAGGACGCAATCGCCAATTTCCTGCGCAAGGTCCTGCCGGAAAAGCTCGCCTATCGGCTTACCCGCTTCAAGAATATCAAGATGCAGGATTTCAGCTTCAAGCTGGCACGGGATAACCCGCAGAAAGTGAAAGACGCGCTCTACAAGAAGATCGAGGCCGCGCTCGGCCCGGATTACGACAAGGACGCGTTCACTCCGCCCTATAATCCATGGGAACAGCGGCTATGTCTGGTGCCGGATGAAGACCTGTTCAAGGCGATGAAAGCAGGCAAGGCTGCCGTCGTCACCGGCCACATCGCCAAGTTCGAGAAGGGCGGCGTGCGCCTCACCGACGGGCAATTCCTCCCCGCCGACATTGTGGTGACTGCGACCGGGCTCAAACTCGCTGTTGCAGGCAAGATCGATGTGCGGGTCGATGGCGAACCCGTCGCTTTCAACGAACGGTTCTATTACAAGGGCTGCATGTTCTCGAACCTGCCGAACCTCGCGGTAGTGTTCGGATATCTCAACGCGAGCTGGACTTTGCGCGCCGATATCAATTCGGATTACGTATGCCGCGTGCTTGAACATATGCGTGCGACCGGTGCAACGATCGCGACCCCGGTGCTGACAGCTGAAGAGGAAGCGAAGATTGTCGAGGATGACGTGTTCGATTTCTCCTCCGGCTATATCCAGCGCGGCAAGCACATCATGCCGAGGAACTCGATCAGCTACCCCTGGCGGCTCAACCAGGAATATGTGATCGACCGTAAACGCATGAAGGATGATCCGCTGCTCGACGGATTCCTCACCTTTATGCGTGCCGGTGCGAATGCACGCTCGGCGGATGAGCAGCTGGAGGCAGCGGAGTAAGGTTGAAAGGCGGGCGGTTATCTCTTCCGATTGCGCAAGCCTTCGCCTAATCCTCATGGCATGACCTCTTCCGACAAGATCTGGACCGCTGGCCTCGTTGTCATCGGCGACGAAATCCTCTCCGGCCGCACCCACGACAAGAACATCGCGCAGGTCGCGAGCTGGTTGCAGGTGCAGGGCATCCGCCTTGCCGAAGTGCGTGTGGTGCCGGATGTGGAGAGCCGGATCATCGCAGCGGTCAATGATCTGCGTGCCGCCTATGATTACCTTTTCACCACCGGCGGGATTGGCCCCACTCATGACGACATCACGGTGGACGCAGTTGCCGCCGCACTTGGCGTCCCTGTCATCATTCACCCCGATGCACGCGCGCTGCTCGAGCGGTACTACGCTACGCGCGGCGGGCTGACCGAAGGCCGCCTGCGGATGGCGCGGGTGCCCGAAGGATCGGATCTCATCCCCAACCGCATGTCGGGCGCACCGGGCATAAGGCGCGGCAACATCTTCCTGATGGCCGGCGTCCCGCACATCACTGCTGGCATGCTCGATGCGCTGACAGGGCAGCTGGAAGGCGGCGCACCGCTGCTTTCGGAAACGATCGGCTGCTGGGTAGCGGAAAGCGAGGTCGCCGATCTGCTGCGCCAGACCGAAGCCGCGCATGACACTTGCCAGATCGGATCCTACCCCTTCTTCCGCGAAGGCAGGGTGGGTGCGAACTTTGTGGTGCGATCAACCAGCGCCGATGATCTCGCAGGGTGCACAGCGCAGCTCGTCAAAGGTCTGGAAGGCCTCGGCTACCCGGCAACACCCGGCGGCATTTGACGCGCAAGGCCGCAGCCCCAACCGACCGTCAGCTGAGGTCAGCTGCGACCACCACCTTGGCTGTATTCTCTTGTGACCGCTGTTCAGCCAGCAGGCGTTGACGAAGCTGTTGCTGATAACGTTCGGACACGATCCGCACCGGCGAAGGCTGTCCACGGAAACCCCCCGCAAACCACAGTGCCACCAATTGCCAGGCAAAGCCTGTCGCAATCAGGAATACACCGACCGCAATGCCAAGCCGGAAATCATAACCCAGGACAACGGCAACGGCAGCAAGAGCGCAGCCGGTCACCAGCCATTTGGCATCAAGCCACCATGTATCCTTGGGAGATGAGGGCATCGCGATTCCTTTTTGTTATGGCAGGCTGCGTTAAAAAGGAGAGCATGAACACAGCCTTACGCCATATATGGCGATCGCGTTGCCGGAATACAATACGTCAAACGGGCACCCCGGGTTTCCCCGGAGTGCCCGTGTGAATCAGTCGAGGGAGCGCAGCATGACCGTCGCGGGCCAGCTGCGCCCCGCAATTATCAGGCGCCTTCGACCTCGGAAAGGTCAACCTTGAGGCCCGGGCCCATCGACGAGGTCAACGAGACCTTGCGGACATACTTGCCCTTGGCGCCCGACGGCTTGGACTTCACGACCGCTTCGGTCAGTGCCTTGAAGTTCGCCTTGAGCGCATCGTCCGAGAACGAGAGCTTGCCGATGCCCGAATGGATGATGCCCTGCTTTTCCACGCGGAACTCGACCTGGCCCGCCTTGGCATCAGCCACGGCCTGCGCCACGTTCGGGGTCACGGTGCCGAGCTTCGGGTTCGGCATCAGGCCCTTGGGGCCGAGCACCTTGCCGAGACGGCCGACAATGCCCATCATGTCGGGCGAGGCAATCACCCGGTCATAATCGAGGTTGCCGTTCTGCATGTCTTCCAGCAGATCTTCCGCGCCAACCTTGTCGGCACCGGCGGCCAGCGCCTTTTCAGCATTGTCGCCGCGCGCGAACACCGCCACGCGCACATCCTTGCCGGTGCCCGAGGGCAGCGACACCATGCCGCGGACCATCTGATCGGCGTGACGCGGATCGACGCCAAGGTTCATGGCAACTTCGACGGTCTCGTCGAACTTGCCCTTGAACTGGCGCAGCGTGGCCAGAGCTTCATCGACGGTGTAGAGCTTTTCGCGATCAAGCGCGGCCAGAACCTTCGCCTTCTTGGTGATCTTGGTCATGTGCTTAGCCCTCCACCACTTCGAGGCCCATCGAACGGGCACTGCCCGCGATGATCTTCATGGCCTGGTCAATATCATTCGCGTTCAAGTCAGCCATCTTGGCTTCGGCGATTTCCTTGATCTGCGAGTTGGTGATGGTTCCGGCCGAAACCTTGCCCGGCTCCTTCGAACCCGACTTCAGCTTGGCAGCCTTCTTGAGCAGGAAGCTCGCCGGCGGGGTCTTGGTGATGAAGGTGAACGAACGATCCGCGTAAACCGTGATGATGGTCGGGATCGGCATGCCCTTTTCCATCTCCTGCGTGGCGGCGTTGAACGCCTTGCAGAATTCCATGATGTTTACACCGCGCTGACCCAGTGCAGGGCCGATCGGCGGCGAAGGGGTGGCAGAGCCAGCAGGCACCTGCAACTTGATATAGCCTTCAATTTTCTTGGCCATCGGGCCAACTCCTTTTTCGCACTGTCCCGCGCCCCGTTGCAAAGCGCAGTCATGTTAAGCGGTCAAAACGCTGTGATGTGCGCACCACGGCTCCCGCAGGGAATCCCTTCAGCAAAAGGGAAGCGGCGCCCTTAGCGGATTTGCGTAAAAGTGCAAGCGGGCGCCGGTGCCGCACGCGATCCGTTCAGGTTCAGGCGGGTCAAAGGCAATGTTGGAGACAACTGAGACACTGTTATGGGCCCAAAAACCACCCCCGCGCACGGCGCTCCGGCAAAGCCTGCACGAACAGATGAGGAATGGGAAAAAGCAAGGGCCATTACAGCGATTCTAACGTCGCGCCCCCGGGTAGGAAACCGCAGGGCAACCCCTGCCTGTTGGCGAAATCATTCCGCAAGACGCGGGCGGCGCAGCCCCTTGGTGCGGCTAGTCAGATGGAACTGGTGGCACAGCGCGCACTTATAAGCGCGCAACGGAAGCCCGGAAGCCAAGGCCGCTGCCTCGGTCGCCTCGCGGCTCGCGAAGCGGCGCTTGCGCTGACAGATGCCGGGACGGGTTTTCACCCGCGCAGGATATAAGCTTCCGGACGGCCTCGCCAGAGGCCGCAAGTGGGGCCAAAGCGTTCAGGCGCCCGCCCGCAGGCGCCCGGAGCGTAGCGGAGGAAAACCCGGCCTCAAGTAGCGAAGCGGTAGGCCGGCAAAGACTCACCGAGGACGCGCCCGCGGAGGCGGGGCCGCGCACCAGACCCCTCACTTCACCAGTTCGACCTCGTCGAAGCCCAGTTCCACCGGGGTCGCACGCCCGAAGATCGAGACCGAGACCTTGACCTTGGACTTGTCGAAATCGAGCTCCTCGACCACGCCGGTAAAGCTGGCGAAAGGCCCGGCATTGACCTTGACCGAATCGCCGATCTCGTAATCGATATGGACTTCGCGCTTGGGTGCGGACTTGGCCTGTTCTACCCCGCCGAAATAGCGCGAGGCTTCCTTTTCGGAAATCGGCTGCGGCTTGTTGCCCGAACCGAGGAAGCCCGTGACCTTGGGTGTGTTCTTGACGAGGTGATAGATATCATCCGTCATGTTGAGCTTGGCCAGCACATAGCCGGGCATGAACTTGCGTTCGACCTGCACCTTCTTGCCGCGCTTTACCTCAATCACGGTTTCGGTCGGTACCTGCACTTCCTCGACCCCGTCGGAAAGGCCAAGCCGTTCGGCCTCGGCGACGATCGCGTCGCGAACCTTGTTCTCGAAACCCGAATAGGCGTGAATGATATACCAGCGAGCCATGAGGCGTGATCCTTGAGAAAGTTTATGTCTTGGAGATTCTGGAACTCAGGCCAGCCGCGTTACAGCAAGCCGATAGCAGCGCGGACGAGCGCGCCAAAGGCGCTGTCGATACCGAGGAAAAACAGCGACAGGATCACCATGAAGATGAACACGAAAATCGCCGTGCGAACCGTCTCCTCGCGTGTCGGCCACACCACCTTGGCGGTTTCGGCGCGCACCTGATTGACGAATTCCGCAACGCTCGTCTTGCGCTTTTTCTCTTCGGTCATGGGACCTTCAGTTCCTTTATCAAACCTGTCTGCGCATTTCGCATCGCTTCAAGGTAAGAGGCCGCGCCGCCCGGCACAAGCTTGCCGGAGGGGCTTCATACTATCAGCGATGTCGGAAAAGACGGTCGCTCCATACGCATCGGCACCGGCAAAAGCAAGAGAGCCGCGCAAAACGCGCGAGCGCAGACTATGCAACGGGCCGCGACCACATTAGGCATGGGCGCTTACGCTTTGGCGCATGAACATGGGGATCACACGATATGGCAGCGAACGGCGGCGAGAGCCTTGGCGAAAGGCTGGTTGCTCCGGTCAGCAATTTTTCGGATTTCATCTGGGCTGGCACGTGGAATGGCGAGGAATTGCTGCCCTTCCCGCCTATGACGATCATTCTCCTCGGCGTGGGCCTGTGGATCATGGTGGGCCTCAGGTTTTATCCGCTGCTCAAGCTGGGAAGTGCTTTCAGGGGCCTGTTCGCGGGCCGCAAGGGTCAGGGCGCGGGCGAGATCTCGCCCTTTGCCGCCCTCTCCACGGCACTTTCCGGACAGGTCGGGACCGGCAATCTGGCAGGGGTTGCCACTGCAATCGCGCTCGGCGGGCCGGGGGCGGTGTTCTGGATGTGGATTACCGCGCTGTTCGGCATGGCGCTCGCCTTTGCCGAAGGCTCGCTTTCGATCCGTTATCGCGAACGCACCTCCGAAGGCACCTATCGCGGCGGGCCGATGACGTACATCCGGCTCGGCCTCGGGCCGAAATGGACGTGGCTGGCGGTGGTATTCTGTATCGGCACGCTGTTTTCGGCGCTGGTCACGGGCAACTCGATCCAGGCCAACGAAGTCGCCAGCGGTTTGAACCAGCTGTTCGGCTGGGAGCGCTGGTTCGGCGGCATGGTGGTGGCGATTGCGGTGTTCGTCGTGATCATCGGCGGGATCAAGTCGATCGGCAAGGTGGCGGAAAGCGTCGTGCCCTTCATGGCAGCAGCCTACATCGCAATGGCGCTGACTGCTTTGGCGCTCAATCTTGAAGACCTGCCTGAAACCTTCGGGCGCATTTTTGCAGGGGCCTTCAGCTATCAGAGCGCAAGCGGCGGATTTCTGGGTGCGGCGCTGATTATTGCGATCCGTGCAGGCGTTGCCCGCGGGCTGTTTTCGAACGAATCAGGTCAGGGTTCGACCGCGATGGCGCACGCCGTTGCGCAGACCGATGATCCCGAACAGCAGGGCCGGATGGCGATGATGGGGACCTTCATCGATACCATCGTGATCTGCACCATGACAGCGCTGGTGATCCTGACGGTGCAAGGCGATTTCACCTATCAGGGGCAAGTGGTCGATCATGTCTGGCAGTCCGATCTCGGCACCACCGGGGCAGCTGGCTTTGTGACCACATCCGCGGCGTTCGCAGCGGCTTTCCCGTTTCCCGTGATCGGCATTCCGCTCGGCACGTTGATTGCTTCGATCGCGCTGATCCTGTTTGTCTTCACGACGCTTCTGACCTGGAGCTATTACGGCGAACGGGCAATCACCTTCCTTTATGATCGTATCCCCGGCTCGGGCCCGCGCGGCGAGAAAGCGCTCCACATCGGCTGGCGCGTGATCTGGTGCATCGCGATCTATGTCGGCGCGACCCAACCTTCCGAACTGGTGTGGCGCCTTGGCGATATCTCGAACGCGGCGATGGCGCTGCCCAACCTGCTGGCGCTGGCCGTGCTTTCAGGCGTGGTGTTCGCGCTCGCCCGTGGTGACCGGAAAGCCGGGGCGGATCACACCGCCGACACGCCCGAAGAACCGCAGGAGTACTGATCCGCGCGTATTCAGGCGCGCCCGGTGAGACGCGCGATCAGCCGTTCGGCAAGGCCCGGCGCTTCCATCGGCTGCACCCGGCCATAGGTCTGTGCCCGCAGCGAGGCATCGCTGTACGGACGCGGGCTGACCCAGCGATCGGGGCGCGAGGATCGGAAGGTGTAAGCGCTCATGGATGTTCTCCGTGGTTGCGTGCAAAATCAGTTCATCGATGAATTTGCACGCTTCACCTTACCGGAATCTGAGCACCCCGTTTAACTGCGGTTCAGCAAGGCGGCCGGGAGTGCATGCGCGATCCGGCGCACGGTCCCTTGAAACCGGATATGGGAGAGAAACGCCGCGCTTGGCAGGGGTGACAGGATTCGAACCCGTGGCCCTCGGTTTTGGAGACCGATGCTCTACCAGCTGAGCTACACCCCTGCAGCGCGGCAGGCGGCTCCTCTATCGAAGCCCATCCGCTTAGGCAACATCCGAATTTGCCGGCACCACCCAGCGATCCTTTCGCTGGTGCAGCACGCAGGCTCGCGGTATTCTCACCGCCAGTCATGCATGCGCCCCACACTCCGCCACCGATCCCGATCGAGACGCTGCTGCTCGCATATCGCAGCGGCATCTTCCCGATGGCCGACAAGCGCGAGGACAGCGAGATCTTCTGGGTCGAGCCGCGCGAACGGGCGATCCTGCCGCTTGATGGCCTCCACCTGTCAAAAAGCCTGCGCAAGGTGATCCGCGCCGATCGCTTCGCGATCACCGTAAATCGGGCATTTGAAGCGGTGATCCGCTCCTGTGCGGAGCCGCGGCCCGGCCATCCGGAAACGTGGATTTCCGAGCGTATCGTGCAAAGCTATATCGGACTGCACCGCGTGGGCCATGCCCATTCGCTTGAATGCTGGCTCGCGGACGAAGCCGGGGAGAAACAGCTCGTCGGTGGGCTTTACGGCGTCTCGTTCGACCGGGTGTTCTGCGGCGAAAGCATGTTCAGCCGCACAGACAATGCCAGCAAGGTCTCGCTCGCATGGCTGGTCGCGATCCTGCGACAGGCAGGTTATGCGCTGCTCGATTGCCAGTTCATGACCGAACATCTGCGCAGCATGGGCGCGGTCGAAATCCCGCAAGCCGAATACCAGAAACGGGTCCATGCCGCGCGCGGTGCGCCGCGTACCAGCCTCGGCACGGCATGGCGTTCCTTCATGACCGCGGGACACGCCGCTCAGTCAGGATCGGCGGCAGGTTCAGCAGCGGGGGTGGGCGCTGGCGCCGCAGTCGCAGCACTCGGGGCAGGTGCTGGCGTTGATGCAGGCCGCGGCGCGGGCTTCGCATCATCGCCAGGGAAGGCCATTTTGCAGTCCTTGACCCAGACATCATAGATCGGGTGTTCGACCACATTGAGGCTCGGCGATTCGCGGAACAGCCAGCCCGAAAACACCCGCGCGGGCGCCGCACCCTCGCGTTCGCGGATGTCGACCTGCACGAAAGCGCCCACTTCCTGTGGCATTTCCCACGGCGCGGTGCGCTCGCAGGCGGAAAGGCGGATGGTAACAGGGCCGATTTCGCGCGTTTCGCCGGGTTTCAGTTCGATTTCTTCGGAAACATTGTTGCGCTTGTTCAGCAGGCCCAGCAGCGCCACGCGCTCGCTCATCGGGGTGGCGCCGCTATCTTGCGCGGGCGCTCCGCCTGCATCATTGGCGGGCCGGTTGATCGGCACTTCGACAGTCTCGGGTTTTTCAGCCGCCTGCTCGCACGCTGCCAGCACGGCAAGAGGCGCCATCAGCGCGGCGCGACCCAACCCGAAGACAAGACCGCGCATCGCGCTGCCTCAGCCCTCAGCGCCGGGCGACCACGCCTCGTAATCGCCGACCGCGCGGGCCCGCTGCCCGCCGCGTTCCAGCGCGCCCTGGGGGCGATAGGCTGCGGGCGTGCCGGTAGCGTTGGGGGTGTAATCGACTTCCCACACCTTGGGCGGGGGCAAATGGCTTTCGGGCACATCATCATAGGTGCCATGGAGCCAGCCGTGCCATTCGGACGGCACCCGGCTCGCATCATTGCTGCCGGCATAGATCACCCAGCGTTTTTCGCGGCTGGTGTAGGAGCCGTTCGGCGCAGCCGCACTGCCAGCGGGACGCCGTTCGCGGAAATATCTGTTGCCCGCGCTATCCGTGCCCACATGTTCGCCCTTGCGGCTTGAAAACAGCAGCGTGCCAATAGTGGCACCGTCCCACCAGGTGAAGATCTTTGCGAGGATACCCATGGCCGCGCGGGTTAGAAGGATTCGTGCCTTGCTTCAAGCACCCATCACGGCAGCCGGTACGCCACCCGGTCGCCCGGCTTGATGCCGAGCGCCGCAGCCCGGCCCGCGCGCAGTTCGAGCACAGCCGCGCACAGCCCGCTCGAAGCCACCGGATCAAGCGAGTAGGGAACAGTGTTTGCCGCGATATTGGTGATGCGACCATCAGGGCCGACAAAGATGATATCGAGCGAAAGCGGGGTGTTCTTCATCCAGAAGCTGCGCGGTTCGGGCACGGCGGACGGAAAGATCATGCCTTCGAAATCGCCCAGTTCGGTGCGATACATCAGCCCGCGCGACTGCGCAGCAGCGGTATCGGCCAGCTCGACGCGGAAACGGTGCTCGGCGGTGCCGCGCACCACCAGATCGATCACCCGGAGGCCCGATACCGGATGACGGGCGGCAGCCTCGGCACTGCTTGCGGGCGCGGCGGGCGCACGCGCGCCGGCGCTTTCGCCTTGCGAACAGGCCGCCAGCACCAGCGCTGCACCTGCGAGGATCATCCTTACCATGAGCCGTTCATTCCTTCGTCATCGCGATCAGCGCCTTCTGCCTCGGCCAGCCATTCCGCAATCTCCTCACGGCTTGCGGCATCGAGGATAAAGCGCGCATGCGCAAACTCGTGGCCTGCGCGAAGCATTGCTGCAACGGCTTTTTCACGCTGGCGCGGATCCGGCCTCGCTGCGCCGGTGCCAAACGGGCCAAGCCGCCGCTTTTCCGCCAACCGTACTGCCGCACGGCGTTTCGCCGCTTCGCCGGGCGCGTGATCGGCACGGGTGTTTTCATCCACGCCTGCGGCCCACAGCGCCTGTTCGATCCGCCGCGCACCAAAGCCGCGCGCCGCAAGATCGCGGCTGCGCATCCGGGCATAAGCATCATCATCGACATAGCCCAACTCGATCATCCGGCTGACCAGCGCGTGAATGTCGATCCCGACACTCTCCCCATCGTCCTCAGGCTGTCCCCGCTCACGCAATTTGCGCAAAAGATAGGCCTCAAGCTTGGCGCCGGTGGTGGCGAAGCGCGCAACATAGGCCAGCGCCAGATCGTGCAAAGCGGTCTGATCAAGCGGGCGCGGCGGCTTTTTCGCCTTGCGCTGGCGCGCTCCCGAGCGTCCGCCCGAGCGCGCAGCAGTGGCCCTGTCAGCAGGGCTGTCAGCACTGCTTCCGTCGCGGCCATCGCTACCGCTTGATGACGAATTCGCTTTACCTGAAACCATTTCGCCTTATTCGTGCCACACTGCTTGGGAAATGCAAAAGACGGGAAGGACGTGGGGCTGGGCTCCACTGTAACGGGGTTATTCTGGACAGGCATCACACCGCGCTGAGCCTCTCCACAAGTTACGGGTTTCGCTGAAATTATGACCGACGCCGCCTTGATGCCGACGCCGAATGATTGCGACTTGCCACGAATCCGCGCGCAATTTGCAACATTCAACGAAGCGATCGACTATGCAGCCCGCAGCGAGAAGGGGCTCAATTTCCACGATATGCGTGGAGAACTGGTGCGCGTCTATCCCTATGCCGAAATGCGCGAGGATGCGTTGGCGATGGCCCGTCGTCTGGTCGCGTTCGGGATCAAGCGCGAGGATCGCGTTGCCCTGATCGCTGAAACCGGGGCGGATTTCGCCGCGCTGTTCTGTGCTTGCGTCTATGTCGGCGCATGGCCAGTGCCGCTGCCGCTGCCCACCAGCTTTGGGGGCAAAGAAAGCTTCATCGATCAGCTTGCGGTGCAATTGCAAAGTTCGGATCCGGTGATCCTGCTTTACCCTGCCGAAATCGCCGAAATGGCCGCTACCGCCGCTGCGCGGCAGGGCTGCCATGCAGAAAGCTGGGAGGATTTCGCAACCCGCGCCGATCTGCCCTGCGAACTGCCGCAGGCCAGCCCCGATGATATCTGCTACCTGCAGTATTCCTCCGGCTCGACTCGTTTCCCCACCGGCGTAGCGGTCACCCACCGGGCGCTGCTGCACAATCTCTATGGCCATGCCGCGACCATGCATCTCGGCGAGAATGACCGCTGCGTCAGCTGGCTGCCGTGGTATCATGACATGGGGCTGGTCGGCTGTTTCCTCTCGCTGATCGCCAATCAGGTCTCCGGCGATTATCTGAAGCCCGACGCCTTTGCCCGACGCCCGCTGGCGTGGCTCGACATGATCACCCGCAACAAGGGCAATACGCTCTCCTATTCGCCGACCTTCGGTTACGATATCTGTGCCCGCCGCATCTCCAGCCAGTCCAACGTGGCCGAACGGTTTGATCTGTCGCGCTGGCGCATCGCGGGCAATGGTGCCGACATGATCCGCCCTGACGTGATGCAGAATTTCGTCAACGCCTTTGCCGAAGCGGGGTTCAAGGCAGCCTCGTTCACCCCGTCCTACGGCCTTGCGGAAGCGGTGCTGGCGGTAACGGTGATGCCTCCGGGCGAAGGGATCAGGGTCGAACTGGTCGAGGAAGAACGCCTGTCGGGCGCGCCGCGCGATCTTTCACGCCCGGCGCGCTATCGCGCGATTGTGAATTGCGGCAAGCCCCTGCCCGACATGGATGTCGAGATCCGGGGCGAGAACGGGCAAAGCCGCGGCGATCACCAGATCGGCAAGGTCTGGTGCCGCGGCCCCAGCGTCATGCATTCCTATTTCCGCAACGCCGAAGCGACCGACGATTGTCTTGTCGATGGTTGGCTCGATACTGGTGATATGGGCTACACCGCCAAGGGCTATCTGTTCATCGTCGGCCGGGCGAAGGACATGATCATCATCAACGGCAAGAACCACTGGCCGCAGGATATCGAATGGGCCGTGGAACAATTGCCCGGCTTCAACCACGGCGATATTGCGGCTTTCTCGATCGAGACCGAGAATGGCGAGGAAGCCCCTGCCGTGCTGGTGCATTGCCGCGTAGCCGATCCCGATGAGCGGGTGAAACTGCGCGATCAGATTGCCGACAAGGTGCGCTCAGTCACGGGCATGACCTGCGTCGTCGAACTGGTGCCGCCGCGCACCCTGCCGCGCACGTCGTCGGGCAAGCTCAGCCGCGCCAAGGCCAAGAAGCTTTATCTGGCGGGCGAAATCGTCCCCATCGATCTGGCGGCCTGATTCTACTCGGTGCCGTCGCCCCATTGGGCTTGCACCGCCCCTGAAGTGGGGGTGAGGCGCACGTCGATCCGATCTTGCCGCAGCACATCGGCAACCGCACTCGCCGCAGCGGCATCACCTGTCAGCGCCACCGGCTGCCCCAGCCGCCTTGCGGCCCAGCCAATCAGAGCGGTGGTATCCTGTCCCTGTTCGGTAAGGCCATCGGCGTCCAAATCGATGGTGCGCGGCAACGGCAGCGGCGGGGGAAGCACTTCAATGGTCCAGTCCGGCTCGGTCGTGGCGATCCGGGCTTCGAGCGCGCGATAGGCCGCAAGGCTTGCGCCCGGCAGCCGGGCAGCCCGGACCAGCGCATGTTTGCGCGCGCGGTCAATCAGCACCTCGCTCTGCGGCACGCCTGCCACCAGCGCCAGCCTGAGCGCGAGCGCATCGGCGCGGGACCGTGCATCAGCCTCTTCCCGCGCACGGGTGGCAGAAAGCTGCGCCTGTTGCGCGGCGCTCGCACTCGTTCCGACCTGATACTGGTTGAGCGTCAGATCAACGTCGCGGCCCAGGCGCCCTTGCAAGGCGCGCGCAATCTCGCGTTCGGCATCGGGCTTGAACTGCGGGGTCAGCATGGTCGCATTGATGGCAAGCGGCTGCGCCGTGAAATCGATCTCGAAGCTGTCGATCAGCGAACGGTTATCGAATTTCTCGCGAATTTCGCTGCGCACGATCCGCTGCGCGTTGGCTTCCCATGCAATCTGCTGGAGCGAGAAGCCGAGTGGGATGGCCAGCCCGAAAAACACCGCCGCGACAGCAATGTTCTGCGCGCGCGATTGCCCTTTGCTGAGATCATTGCTGAAGCCGTAAAGCCGCGCCATGCCCCATGCGGTGAGCGCGATCGTCAGGAAGTTGGTGGCGAACAGCAACAGCGCGCCCGAAAACACCGTCCAGTTCAGGGTCGCAAGGCCAAAGCCGACTGTCGCCAGCGGCGGCATCAGCGCGGTGGCGATGGCAACGCCGACGATGGTGCCCTCGCGCCCGCGGATCATGGCATAGGCGCCCGCGAGCGCGGAAAACAGCGCCACGAACAGATCGAACAGATTGGGCCGGGTGCGCGCTGCGATCTCGGACGTGATCGTCTGGATCG
Organism: Erythrobacter sp.; assembly: GCA_046296075.1. Lineage (GTDB taxonomy): Bacteria > Pseudomonadota > Alphaproteobacteria > Sphingomonadales > Sphingomonadaceae > Erythrobacter. The sequence continues at coordinate 16,811 of JBKBMC010000031.1, forward strand.
GCGAGAAAAACACCAGCACCGCACACAGCCCCACGGCCAGCAGGCTGCCCCATGCCAGTGTGCGCGCCGATTGCTTGAGCCAGCGATAGTCGCCAATCGCCAGCGCGAAGCCCAATCCCATGATCGGATCCATCAGCGGCGAAAGCAGCATCGCACCGATGACCACTGCCGGCGAGGACAGCAGCAGGCCGAGAATGGCGATCCCGGCACTCATGGCAGTCATGAAGAGATAGCGGTGCGAGAGCGCGCTGTCTTCCCGCCGCTTCTCGATCACCTCGCCATGTTCGACCTCGGAGATGACATCGCGCAGCCACCAGCGCCGGATACCGAACAACGCAATGCCGAAGCTACGGCGCAACCGGCTTGGCGCGGGCCCGGTGGTCGGATGTGTTGCAACCCCGTCGGCAGGCGTGGCTGTGTCGTTCATGGATGATCCCTTGGCAGCGCGTTTTTTCGGTGTGAGAAGCGGACGCAATGTCCTATTGTTCAAACCATATAGAGCACACTGCGGCGTGAAAGCCAGCGTGGCCGGGCAGAGCGATCATCCCGGACGCTCATCTTGAAAGCCGTGTTATAGGTGCCTAATACAGTTGCGATAGTAGGTCTGGAATGGTGCGGATCATGTGCCGGGCCAGACCGGCAAGAGGAGGCAAAGAAACCGGATGAGCACTGACAACCAGACTGCGGCCTCGATTGCCACCGCCACCAAGGCGGCGACCGATTTCTCACTCACTCCGCCCGATCCGGTGCCGCAGGTCGCGCCCGAACAGGCGATCGGGTTGGTGCCAGTCACCACCGAACAGAAATCCAAGCTGGATACCAAGGTCGATGCCTTTGTGCAGGATCTGGTCTCGGCCGATGCGAATTCGCCCGAATTCGGTGAGAAAGTCGATCAGATCACCCGCATGGGGCAGGAACAGATCCGCGCGGCGGCGGCCATGTCGAACCGTTTCCTTGATCGTCCGGTGCGCGCGATGGATGGCGATGGGAGCGTCGGCACCGACCTTGCCGAATTGCGCCGCACGGTCGAAGATCTCGATCCCGGCCGCAAGGGCAAGATGACGGGGCGCAAGCTGCTTGGCATCATCCCCTTCGGCAACAAGCTGAAGAATTATTTCGATAGCTACACCAGCGCGCAGGGGCACATCCAGTCGATCCTGGCCCGACTGGAAGGCGGCAAGAAGGAACTGCACCTCGATAACGCAGCGATCGATACCGAACGCCAGAAGCTGTGGGCCGCGATGGGCGAGCTGGAGCAGATGATCCATATCGCCAAGACGTTGGATGCGCGGCTTGAGGCAAAGGCGCTCGAACTCGATTCCTCCGATCCTGCCAAGGCCAAGGCGCTGCGCGAATCCGCGCTGTTCTATGTCCGCCAGCGCACGCAGGATCTGCTGACGCAGATGGCGGTGAGCGTGCAGGGCTATCTCGCGCTCGACCTCGTCAAGAAGAACAATGTCGAACTGATCAAGGGCGTCGACCGCGCAAGCACCACCACCGTGGGCGCGCTGCGCACCGCGGTGACGGTGGCGCAGGCGATGACCAACCAGAAACTGGTGCTGGGCCAGATCACCGCGCTCAACCAGACCACCAGCGACATCATCGATTCGACCAGCCAGCTGCTGCGCGAACAGACCGGGCAGATCCACGAGCAGGCGGCATCCAGTACGATCCCGCTCGAAACGCTGCAACGTGCGTTCCAGAACATCTACGACACCATGGACGAGGTCGATAACTTCAAGGTGCGCGCGCTGGACTCGATGAAGAAGACGGTCGAGACGCTTTCTTCCGAGGTCGAGAAGTCGAAAGGCTATATCGCGCGCGCAGAAGGTCAGGCGAAGGCGCAGGCCAAGGTCGCAGCGTCAGAGCCGTCCTTGCTGGCGTTGGACAGGTAATCGGGGATCGCTGATGCCCGACACCACCCGCCAATCCGATCAGATCCTGCGCGAGGCTCGCACCAGCCTCGCCGTGCAGCGCGAGGGCGGCACGCACCGCCCGGCCAAAAGTATCGGCAAAGGCTCAGCCGCGGCCAAACGCAAGCTGTGGCTCACCCGCCTGCGCAATCTAGTTCTGGCGATCGCCGCGATCTGGATCGGGGCCGGGGTCGCTGGCGCATTCATTGGCGGGATCGGGTTCTGGGGTGTGATGATGGTGGTTATCGCCACCGCAGTGGCCGTGGGACTGTTTTCGAGCTTCCCCAAGATCAAGACGCCGAAGCGCGCCGATCTCGGGCAGGGTAACCCGGCGCAAATGGTCGCGCGCACCGAACTCTGGCTCGAAGCACAGCGCCCGGCCCTCCCGCCGCCTGCGGTGCGGATTGTTGAGCAGATGGGGGTGCAGCTCGACGCGCTTGGGCTTCAGCTCCAGAATATCGACCCGGCCCATCCGGCCGCTGGCGAAGTGCGCGAACTGGTGGGTGAATATATCCCTGAAACGATCGAGAATTATCGCCGCATCCCGGCCAATCTGCGCAAGGAAGCGCATATCGGCAAAAGCGCCGATGAACGCCTCGTCGAAAGCCTCGGCAAGCTATCGGGCGAGCTGGACCGGGTGACCCGCAAACTAGCCGAGGGCGCGCTTGATGATCTGGCCGTCAAGACGCGCTATCTCGAATATCGCTATGGCGGAGCCGAAGCGCTTGATGGGCTTGCCGCTCCTGACACGGGCGTGCCGCTGCCCGATTTTTCAGCAACGGCTGTGAAACAGGAGCGCTAGAGGCGATGCGAGTCACCCTACCCCACGATCTCCCGCGCGACGAAGTGCGCCGCCGGATGCACGCCCACGCGGACGAGATCGCCACCTTCTTCCCGCCCGGCCTTGCCGATGTCACCACCGACTGGCCGAGCGAGGATCGTATGGAGATCACCGCCACAGTGGTCGGCTACACCATCCCCGGCGGGGTGGATGTGCGCGACAATGAAGTGGTGATCGAAATGCGCCTGCCTGCGATGCTCGGCATCATGCGCGGCGCGCTCGAAAAGGCAGTGCGCAAGGAAGGCGGACGGCTGCTGAGGCCATAAGCGGCTTACCGGATCCCGCAGCCCCGTTCTGCGAGTCGCATTGCATTTCGCGCAAGAACCTGTAATTTCTTTTGGACACCAGCGCATTTGCGCTGGTTGACACGTCTGGCAACCGACCGCCGCTTTCCGGCGACCGGCACTTGGCCGGACAGGAAGGCAGCGAAGTGTCCAGCACGGCTCACCAAGGCCCGGCAGAGGATCTCAGGCTGCATTTGCGCGCAGCGACGATGGCAGCGCATGATCTGCTTGATCATTCCATGCAGGCCGCCAGCGGCTGGCAAAATCTGGCAGACTACGCCCGCTTTTTGAGCCTACAGCACGCTGCACGCGCGCCTGTCGAAGCGTGGCTCGAAGATCATGCACCCGTGGACCTGCGCCCGCCCGCCCAGACTCCGCTGATCGCGCGCGACCTGGCGATGCTGGGGCTTGGCTTGCCAGAACCCGCCGCACGCTTCGGAATGGCCGAGGAGCACGAAGGCGAAGCGCTTGGCGCAGCGTGGGTGCTGGCGGGATCGGCGCTCGGCAACAAGGCGATCCTCAAGCAGATGCGCCGGGCGAGCGCGGCTGAGGGCAGCGAGTGGCCAGCCACGTTCCTTAGCGATGAAGCGATGCTGACCTTCTGGCAGAACTTGCGCACACGGATCGAACGCCCCGCAAGCGCCGCTCAGGCCCGTGCCGCCTCAGAAGCGGCGAGCGCAGTCTTCGCACATTTCACGGCCCATGCGCAGCATGCCGGAGGCCTCGCGGCATGAACCTTCACCACCTGCCCGCTGCGCTCACGGAATGTGACCGCGAGCCGATCCACCACATCGCCGCAGTGCAACCCTTTGGCGCGCTGCTTGCGGTCCGCCCTGACAGGGTGATTATGCAGGCCTCGCTCAATGCCGGCGAACTGCTGGGCACGAGCGCACCACTCACGGCTCAAACCGCGCTTGATCAGTGGCTCACCTCTGCTGCTATCGCGGCACTGGAAGAGGCGCTTTCCCGTGCCCCTGCCGAAGACGGGGTGGAGCGCTTGTTCGGCCTTGATCTCGCAGGGAACGGCCGTCTGTTCGATTGCGCGGTCCATTCCAGCGGCGGGCTGATGGTGCTTGAGTTCGAACCGCATGCAGTGCGTGATTTTGCCGACCACCTCGGCCTGATCGGCCCTGTCATCTCGCAGCTTGAACGCCTGCGCGAACCCCAGGAATTGTGCGATGCCGCCGCGCGGCTCGTGCGCCAGATGCTCGGCTATGACCGGGTTATGGTCTATCGCTTCCACCCCGATGAAAGCGGCGAGGTGATTGCCGAGGACAAGCGTGAGGATCTCGCCGCATTTCTCGGGCTGCGTTACCCCGCTGCCGACATTCCGCAGCAGGCGCGCGAGCTGTTCCGGCGCAACCGGTTTCGCGTGATCGGCGATATGGCTGCCGAGGCCGTACCGATTGAGCCGCACGTGCAGAGCGATGGAACGCCGCTTGATCTGTCGATGAGCGTGCTACGCGCCCATTCGAAAATGCACCTTGCCTATATGCGCAACATGGGCGTGGGCGCATCACTCACCATTGCGATTGTCCGGCATGATCGGCTGTGGGGCATGATTTCCTGCCACCATGAAACGCCGCGTCTGCCGCCCTTCTCGCTGCGCACTGTGGCGGAATTGTTCAGCCAGACATTCTCGCTCATGCTCGACCGGATGCTGGTGCGCCGTGCCGAGAAGCTGCGTGACCGCGCGCGTGGTCTGAATGATCAGCTGATGCTCGAACTGGCGGGCGGAACGTCGCTCGCTGCCAATCTGCCGCTGCTGGAAAGGTCGATCAGCGATCTTATAGCGCATGACGGGATTTCGCTGCTGGCAGGCGGGGAATATCGGGCACTGGGGACCGCACCCTCGCGCGAGGAGTTCATGGCTCTGGCCCCGTCCTTTGGCGAGGGTAAGCAGGCCGCGATTTTCGCCACTACCGCTCTTACCGAGCAAATCCCCGCAGCCAGTGCATTTGCCGAACGGGCGACCGGAGCAATGATCCTGCCGCTTTCGCGGTCCCCGCGCGATTATCTGGTGCTGTGGCGGCGCCCGGTCGAACAGGTGGTGATCTGGGCAGGCGATCCCGCCAAGGCCGAGGCATCTCCCGGTACCATGCTTGAGCCGCGCGCCAGCTTTGCCGCATGGCGCGAAATCGTGCGTGGCCGCAGCGCGGAATGGAGCGAGGAGGAATGTGACTTCGCCGAACGGCTGCGCCGCACACTTATCGAAGTGATCCTGCGCATGAGCGAGGAAGTGATGCGCGAGCGCCAACGCGCTGCCGAACAGCAGGATTTGCTGATCGCCGAGCTCAATCACCGCGTGCGCAACATTCTTGGCCTGATCCGCGGGCTGGTAAGCCAGTCACAGCACGATGCGATGAGCGTCGCGGGATTTGCCGCGATCATCGGCGGGCGGATTTCCGCGCTCGCATCGGCGCATGACAACATCACCCGCGAGAACTGGTCGCCCGCGCCGCTATCCCTGCTGATCGAGAGCGAATTTGCCGCCTATCTCGGCGAGGACCGCTCGCGACTGAACATTACCGGTGAAGATGTCCTGATCCGGCCGGAAGCCTTCACGGTGATGGCGCTGGTGGTGCACGAGCTGGTCACCAATTCGGCCAAGTATGGCAGCCTCAGCGCCCGATCGGGGACGGTGACTATCGACCTGTCGCGCAGTCCCTTTGGCGATCTCCAGATGGCATGGCGCGAGGCAGGCGGGCCGCCTGTCACCCCGCCGGGCCGGCAGGGCTTCGGATCGACCATCATCCAGCGTTCAATCCCCCATGAATTGCGCGGCGAGGCCGAGATGCGCTTTCGTCTGAGCGGGCTCGAAGCCGATTTCCTGATCCCCCGCCGGTTTCTCGCCGAGACAGGTGATCACGCTGTCGCATCGCAGGCTGCGTTGCGGGCAGGCAAGACATCGCAGCCCTCGCCTGCCTCGCCCACCACAGGGAGCCTGCGTCCTGAAAGGGTGCTGATCGTCGAAGACAGCATGATCATCGCGCTCGATACCGAAGAGAATCTCAAGCGCCTTGGTGTCCCGTCGGTGCGCGTGGAAAGTAGCGTCGCGGGCGCATTGCAGGCGATCAGTGAAGCCCTGCCCGATTTCGCGATCATCGATTTCAATCTCGGTGCGGAATCCAGTGCGCCCGTGGCTGCTGCCCTGCGCGAACGCGGCGTGCATTTCCTGCTGGCGACAGGGTATGCCGAAAGCGCCAGCGAGATGGACACGCTGGGGGCAGCGGGCGTGTTGCGCAAACCCTATGGCCGCAGCGAACTGGAACGCGCGCTCGGCCTGCAAACGTGATCGGCGGCAGGCCTTATCAGAACCAGCGCTGTCGCCAGTAAAACGGCGCAGGAACGGGGTTTCCGGCCGCATCGCGTGCAGGACGAAAGCCGAGCCGCTTTTGCACCAGTTCACAGGTCAGCCGATCGGCCTCTGGATCGGGACTGGCGCGGTAGATGGTGCAATCGCGCGCGCGCCCATCAACCCCGACGGTAACCCGCACGATGACTTCGGTGCCGCGCCGCGCATCCCTTCCGCCCGCAGGCACCGGATAATCCCGTGCATTGTTGATCTCACCCGAGATATGCACCGGCTTGGCGGCGAACCCGCTGCCGCGCCCGCTCCCTGCATTCCCGCTGCCAGTGCCATCGCCGCTGCCCGCTGCGCCTGTGCCATCGCCCGCCTCGGAAGCGCCGGAGCGGTTGGCAGTCCCCGTCGACGCGACACGCGGCGCGGGTAGATCCTCGCGCACCACACGCTTCGGCGGCGGAGCGGCTACTGGCTTGGCAACAGCCTCGCGGCCCGGATCGCCCGCGGCGCCTTCTTCCGCCGCGTCAGGCTCCGGCGGAGGCGGGGGAGGAGGCGGCAGGTCGAGATTGAAGGCCGCAACCACGTTACGTTCCACTGCGGCGGTAAAATCGGGTGCCAGCGCGCGGACCAGACCATAGAGCACGGCCACATGCAGCACGCCGATCGCCAAAAGCAGCGGCAGGCTGAGCGGTTTGCGTACAGCGTCAAAACGGGCAGGCGCTGCAGGCTCACTCATCCCGGACCTTTCCCATACTGATGCGTCTGCCACCAGTATCCTCTGCCCGGCCTTGCAGAACAAGTCCAAGCAAAAAGGGGCGACCCTCGCGGGCCGCCCCTCTTGCTGATTGGTCAGGATTACCGCGATCAGAAGGTCACGCGGACACCGAAGCGGACGCCCCAAAGCGAAGCTTCCGGAACAACGTTGAAAACCGGTGCCTGGAAGCCTGCCGCCGAACGGTTCGCAAACTGATATTGCGAACACGCAGCGTCGGTGCAGGTCACGTTGACCAGCGGTGCGTAGAACGGGAAGCCGACCTGACGGAACACACCGAGTTCGCTGTCGATCAGGTTGAGCACGTTCTCGACATCGGCGAACAGCTGGATCTTGCCGCCGAACACGAACGGCACATCCTGACGCACCGAAAGGTCGAGACGGTGCCACCACGGGCTTTCACCGGCATTCTTGGGCGCGATCTGGCCCTGGAAGCCATTCAGCTCCGAGTTCTGGATGAAGTTCTGGAACCCGGCAAAGTCGAAGCCCGCCGCATAGGTGACGCGCGGATCAGCCGTTGGGCTGCTCACGTTCGGCACATACATCAGGTTACGGTCATTACGCCCTGTCACCCCGAACACGTTCGAACGCGCCGAGCCCGATGCCTGGTCGGCAAAGGTGTAGCTGAAACGCTGACCCGAACGGGCAAGGTAGAACAGCTGGATGCTGGTGTTGTTGTCACCGAAGATTTCGGCGTCATAGCCCAGCGTCAGGCGGAACTGGTGATCGGTCTGGTAATTCGACGTGCCGAAGGCCGCGAAGTTCGGATCGAGCGCCGCAGCGTTGGTGTAGTTGGAGAACGCCACCGAAGACGTGCCCGCGTTACCATCATTTGCGGTCTGATAGGTGTAGGCACCGTTCAGGTAGAAGCCCGAGTTGAAGCGCTTGTTGAAGCGCGCCACCAGGTTCAAGCTGTCACCTTCATCAATGTTGGTGAGCAGCAGATCGGTGTTCACCCCGGTCTGACCCGGCAGGATCGAATAGCGCACACGGCCATCAGGCAGGGTGCCTGTCGCAACCGAGCGCAGGTCGGTCCATTCGAGAGCATTGCGCACCTTCGAATAGATCACATCGACGCCGAGTT
>JBKBMC010000032.1:0-4325 GCA_046296075.1 Erythrobacter sp.
GCCGCCGTGGAATTGCAGGCACTTGTCGACCACTTCGGATTGCAGCTCGGTCACCCAGTATTTCGCCATGCTGGCAGTTGCCACGTCGAGCTTGCCTTCGAGCAGCTTGGCGATGCAGTCATTCACGAACACCCGCGCTGCCGTGCCGCGCGCCTTCAGGTCAGCGAGCACGAACTGGGTGTTCTGGAAGTCCCAGATCGTCTTGCCGAAGGCCTTGCGGTTCTTGACGTATTCGACCGTTACATCGAGCGCCTTTTCGATCCCGGTAATCGCGTTCATCGCGATCACAAGCCGTTCCTGCGGCAGTTCACCCATCAGCTGGTAGAACCCGCGCCCTTCCACGCCGCCAAGCAGATTGTCAGCCGGAATGAAGACATTATCGAAGAACAGCTCGGAGGTGTCCTGTGCATCGAGCCCGATCTTGTCGAGCTTCTTGCCGCGGGCAAAGCCCTCGGCTCCTTCGGTTTCGAGCAGGAGGAGCGAAATGCCTTTGGCGCCTTCGGCCGGATCGGTCTTGGCGACAACGATTATGAAGTCAGCCAGCTGGCCGTTCGAGATCCAGGTCTTCGACCCGTTGAGGCGGTAGCCATTGCCGTCCTTCAGGGCGGTGGTCTTGATACTCTGAAGATCGGAGCCTGCATCCGGCTCGCTCATGGCAATCGCGCTGACAAGATCGCCCGAGACGAGGCGCGGCAGGTATTTCTGCTTTTGCTCCTCGGTGCCGTGGCGCACCAGATAGGGCAGGATGATGGTGTTGTGGAGCGAAGCGCCGAAGCCTTCCACACCATGCTTGGCCTGCTGATCAATCACCACCATGTCATGCCGGAAATCGCCGCCATGGCCGCCATAAGCTTCGGGCACCGACACCCCGAGCAGGCCGGCAGCGCCTGCCTCGCGCCAGAATTCGCGCTCAACCATCCCGTCCTCGCGCCACTTGTGGACGCGTTTTTCCGGGGCATGCTGCTGATAGAACTTGCCGACCGCATCGGCGAAAATGGCGATTTCCTCGTCTTCCATGAAGGCGGGCTGGGGCACGTCGATGACGGGCATTTTTCTCTCTCCTCGTTGATCCCATGAGGCTGCGGCGTACGGATGGCGCACGCCGCGCCTTAATTCTTACTTGCCTGTCCAGTTGGGCTTGCGCTTTTCGGCAAAGGCAGCGGCGCCCTCGCGCGCATCGTGCGACATGAACACCGGCGCGATCAGCTGGCCCTGCTTGGCGTAGCGTTCATCCATCGACCAGCCGCGCGATTGCTTCATGACCTGCTTCGACACGCGCACCGCGAGTGGGCCGTTGGCCGCGATCTTCGCCGCCAGCGCGAGCGCCGCGTCCAGCGCGGGGCCTTCCGTCACTTCATTGATCAGGCCCAACTGGTAGGCGCGCTCCGCACTGATGAAATCGCCGGTCAGGGCAAGTTCCAGCGCGATGCGTTCCGGAATCTGATCGGGCAGCATCATGACGCCGCCCGCTGCCGCCACAAGGCCGCGCTTCACCTCGGGAATGCCAAACTTGGCGCCCGCGTTGGCGACCACCAGATCGCAGGCAATCATCAGTTCAAGGCCGCCCGCCAGCGCATAGCCTTCGACGGCGGCGATCAGCGGCTTTTGTGGCGGGGCTTCAACGACACCGCCAAACCCGCGCCCATCCACGCTTGGGCGTTCCCCACGCAGGAAGCCTTTGAGGTCCATCCCCGAACAGAAGGTGCCGCCCGCACCCGTCAGCACGCCGACCCGCAGATCATCCTCGGCATCAAGCCGGTCCATCGCCGCAGCGATCCCCTCGGCAGCAGCCTTCGTCATGGCGTTCTTGGCTTCGGGCCGGTTGATGGTGACAATCAGCACGCCATCGCGCACCTCGGTCAACACTTCGTTTGCAGCGTCGCTCACGGGGGACATCCTCTCTCTTCTGTGTCCTGACAAAAATGACATTGCGAATTGAAACTCAATTCTTGTGCGAGTGGTGCAGGCGGTTTACGGACACGTCAACCGCAATTTCGCTAAATCGCAAGCTGAGAGAGGGATTATCATGGCAGAAGCTTACATCATCGACGCCGTGCGCACGCCGCGCGGGATCGGCAAGCAGGGCAAGGGCGCGCTCGCCGCGTGCCACCCGCAGCATCTCGCAGCGACCGTGATGAAGGCCATTGCCGAGCGCAACAGCCTCGATACCAGCACCGTCGATGATGTGATCTGGTCGGTCAGCACCCAGGACGGGATGCAGGCGGGCGACATGGGCCGCATGGCGGCGCTGGATGCAGGCTATGACATCACCTCGTCAGGCACCACGCTGGATCGTTTCTGCGGCGGCGGGATCACCTCGGTGAACCTTGCGGCGGCACAAATCATGAGCGGCATGGAAGATTGCATCGTCGCAGGCGGCACCGAGATGATGAGCCTGACCGCCGCGATGACCCAGGAAAAGATGCGCGCCGGGATCAAGCCGCCGATGATGGGCAGCCACAATGCGCGCCTACAAAAGGTGCATCCGCAGTCGCATCAGGGCATTTGCGGCGATGCGATTGCCACCATCGAAGGTTTCACCCGGGCCGAATTGGACGAAGTCGGCTACCGCTCGCAGCAACGCGCGGCCGTGGCGATTGCGGCAGGCCGCTTTGCCAAATCAGTGGTGCCAGTGGTGGGCGATGATGGCAGCCTGATCCTCGATCACGATGAATACCCCCGCCCGCAAACCACGCTGGAAGACCTCGCCAAGCTGGAGCCGGCTTTCACCAAGATTGCCGATGTGCCGCTCGATGAAAAAGGCACGACCTTCCGCGGCCTTGTGAACCAGAAGTATCCCGATGTGACGATCCAGCACTTCCACCATGCGGGCAACAGCTCCGGCGTGGTCGATGGCGCGGCCGCGGTGCTGGTGACGAGCAAGGCCTACGCCCAGAAGCATGGTTTGAAGCCGCGCGCGCGCATCGTCGCCACTGCGAACATGGGCGATGATCCCACGCTGATGCTGAATGCGCCGGTGCCAGCGGCGAAGAAGGTGCTGGCCAAGGCTGGCCTGACGCTTGATGATATCGATCTGTTCGAAATCAACGAAGCTTTCGCCGTGGTGGCCGCCAAGTTCGTGCGCGATCTGGGGCTCGATTGGGACAAGGTGAATGTCAACGGCGGCTCTATTGCCCTTGGTCACCCGATCGGTGCGACGGGTTCGATCCTGATCGGCACGATTGTTGACGAGTTGGAGCGTCGCGGCGGGCGTTATGGTCTGGTGACGATGTGCGCGGCAGGCGGCATGGCCCCTGCGATCATCGTCGAGCGGGTGGACGGCTTTGTCGACTGAGGTTGCTGACAACACCCCGGTTATCATCGGGGTGGGCCAATATTCGGAGAGGGTGGGCGAGCCCGGCTATGCCGCCCTCTCCTATATGGACTTGGGCGGCAAGGTGCTGGCTGCGGCGATTGCAGATAGCGGGGCGACTGGTTCGGTGGCGGATGCCATCGACACGCTCGCCGCGATCCGCGCTTTCGAAATGTCGCGGCCCGACAGGAAGCCGCCGTTCGGGGCCGCGAACAACGTGCCTCGCGCGATTGCCAAGCGGGTGGGGGCTGATCCAGCACGCGCGATCCTGACGACGACCGGCGGGCAGACCAACCAGCAGCTGGTGGGCGAATTTGCCGCCGCCATCGCGGCGGGAGAGAGCCAATGCGCGGTAATCGTCGGTTCCGAAGCCATTTCGACCGTGCTCGCGCTGACCGCAAAGGGCGACATCCCCGACTGGTCGGAGGAGATCGAAGGCGACTTCGAGGATCAGGGCTTCGGGGTCGAGGAATTGATGGAGCCCGCGCTGTTCCTCCACGGCGCAAGCGGGGCGATCCCGCTTTATGCGCTGGCCGAGAATGCCCGGCGGGCGAAGCTGGGCCTCAGCCTTGAGGAATACCGGCTGGAAATCGGCAAGCTCTTCGCGCCCTTCACCAAGGTGGCGGCGGCCAACCCGCATTCCGCCGCGCCGGTGGAGCGCACGGCTGAGGAACTCGCCACCGTTTCGACACGCAACCGCATCGTCGCCGAACCCTATCCGCGCATGACGGTCGCCCGCGATCAGGTGAACCAGGCGGCGGCAGTGATCGTCGCCTCGGCGGGCCTCGCGCGCGAATTGGGCGTGCCTCAGGACAGGTGGGTGCACATCCACGCCGTCACTGCCGCGACTGAACTCAAGCTCTCGCAGCGCCCCGATCTGGCGGGCAACCCCGCCTCGCTCGCCAGTGTCGATGCGGCGCTCGCGCGGGCGGGGAAGGGTATGGCGGACATGCGCTACATCGACTTCTATTCGTGCTTCGCGATTCCCGTCTTCAACCAGTGCGACCACTTC
>JBKBMC010000032.1:4335-24989 GCA_046296075.1 Erythrobacter sp.
TGCCCTTCTTCGGCGGGGCGGGGAACAACTACTCGGCCCACGCCATCGCGGAAGCGGTGCAGCGGGTGCGCGGGGACCGGGGCGCTTTCGCACTCGTGGGCGCGAACGGCGGGTGGATGAGCAAATATGCCACTGGCATCTACTCGGTCGAACCTGCCGACTGGAGCGCGAATGACCGCTTTGCGGTGCTCCCCAAGGCGACCGACAAGGTACCCCTCGCCAAGGGGCCGGTGGCAAGCGCGGTGGTCGAAACCTACACCATCAATCGCAGCCCCAAAGGCGCCGAAGCGATCTTCATTGGGCGCTCCGACGCGGGCGAGCGGGTGGTTGGCAATGCCGACCTGGCCGATCCTGCCACCGCTGCGGCCTTCGAGAGCGGCGAGCCGTTTGGCTTGCGCCTGTTCCTCACGCAGGATGAGCGCGCGCGGACGATGGGCCAGATCGCCGAGTAGCTTGCGCGAATCGCGCCTTTCGGGTATTTGGTTTCAATTGAAACTATATACTTCAGGGGACCATCGCGATGAACGTCCAGAGCAAAGACCTGTTTGACAATCCCGTGGGCCTCGACGGTTTCGAATTCGTCGAGTTCTGCGCGCCCACCAAGGGCGTGCTGGAACCGGTGTTCGAAGCGATGGGCTTCACCCGCGTCGCGCAGCACCGGTCCAAGGACGTTCACCTGTGGCGTCAGGGCGGGATCAACCTGATCGCCAATTACGAACCGCGCAGCGCCGCGTGGTATTTCGCCCGTGAGCATGGCCCTTCGGCCTGCGGGATGGCGTTCCGGGTGCGTGATGCGGCCAAGGCCTATACCCACCTTATCGAAAAGGGCGCCGAACCTGTCGCCAACGAACCCGGCCCGATGGAACTGCGCATCCCCGCGATCCGCGGCATCGGCGGGGCGATCCTCTATCTGGTTGATCGCTATGCTGGGGCGGGCAACAACCTGACCATCTACGACATCGATTTCGAATACCTGCCCGGCGTTGATCCGTATCCATTGGGCGCGGGCTTCCACACGATCGATCACCTCACCCACAACGTCTACACCGGACGGATGAAGTACTGGGCCGACTATTACGAGACCCTGTTCAACTTCCGCGAGATCCGCTTCTTCGACATCAAGGGCGAATATACCGGCCTCACCTCCAAGGCGCTGACCGCGCCCGACGGCAAGATCCGCATCCCGCTCAACGAAGAGGGCGAAGGTGGCAAGGGCCAGATCGACGAGTTTCTGAAAGCCTTCAACGGTGAGGGCATCCAGCACATCGCGCTGATTTGCGATGATCTGGTGGCCTGCTGGGACCGCCTGCAAAAGCTCGGTGTGCCGTTCATGACCGCGCCGCCCGCAGCCTATTACGATATGCTCGCCGAACGCCTGCCCGGCCACGGCGAGGATGTGGAGGAGCTGAAGATGCGCGGCATCCTGCTCGACGGCACCACGGAAGGTGGCCAGCCGCGCCTGCTGCTCCAGATCTTCGCGCAGGCGCAGGTCGGGCCGGTGTTCTTCGAATTCATCCAGCGCAAGGGCGATGAAGGCTTTGGCGAGGGCAACTTCAAGGCGCTGTTCGAAAGCATGGAGCGCGACCAGATCATTCGCGGCGTGCTCAATGTCGAGGAACCGGCGGAATGACCCACCCCGTAAACCATCCCGTCCAGCTTGGGGGCATCCACCACGCCGCCTATCGCTGCCGCGACGCAGCCGAGACCGTGGAGTGGTACGCCCGCGTGCTCGGCATGAGCTACACCACCGCCTTTGCCGAGGATCACGTGCCCTCCACGGGCGAGTATGACCCGTACATGCACATCTTCCTCGATGCGGGGAACGGCAACATCCTTGCCTTCTTCGAGCTGCCGAACCAGCCGGAGATGGGCAAAGACCCGAACACGCCCGCATGGGTGCAGCATCTGGCGCTGAAGGTTCCTTCGGAAGAGGCGCTGCTGGCGGCGAAGGCGCATGTCGAGGGGCAGGGGATCGACGTGCTCGGCCCGACGCATCACGGCATTTTCAAATCGATCTATTTCTTCGATCCGAACGGCCACCGCGTCGAACTCGCCGCAGATATCGGCACGGCGGAGCAATATGCGGAACTCGCTCGCGTCGCGCCTGTCATGCTGGAGGAATGGTCGCAGACCAAGAAAGCCCCCCGCCACGCCGATTGGCTGCACGAACTCGCCCGCGCCGAGCACGCCGCCAAGCAGGGCTAAGAATCATGCCGCTGCGCGGTAGCCAGCCCCGCGCACCAGCTTGCCCGGCCGTGCGCCTGTCGACTGATCAAACCGGCGGATCACCTCGCCCGCGACAATCGTCGCGTCATAGCCAGTGGCACGTTGGTGCAGGCGGCGCCCGCCTGCGGGCAGATCGCGCACCACTTCGGGCAGGTGCAGGCAGAGATTATCAAGGTCGATCACGTTGCAATCAGCCCTTCCGCCGACTTGCAATGTGCCGCGATCATGCAGTCCAACCGCGCGCGCGGCCTTCTGCCCCAGCATATGCACTGCCTCGGCCAGATCGAGTGAGAGCGGCCCGTCACCCTTGACGAATTGGGTGAGCAGATAGGTCGAATAGCTCGCATCGCAGATCGCCCCGTAATGCGCCCCGCCATCGCCAAGTCCGGGCACGCAATGCGGGTGGCGCAGCATTTCATGCGCGCTTTCAAGTGAGGCATTCTCGTAATTGCCGAGCGCGGCAAGGAACAGCCCGCGCCCGTTCGTCTCCAGCAGGCGATCATAGGCGATCTCCTGCGGGGTGCAGCCGCGCGCGGCGGCTTGCCCGGCCATGCTCATATGGGCGGGGGGTGCATAATCGGGCGGATTATCGAGCGGGAACAGCCAGCGCCAGTTGCGCGCGAGCGCGTTGAAGGGGTGGCCCGGTGTGAAATCCTCGGTGATCAGAGCCGCACGCAAAGCAGGATCGCGCATCGCCGCAACCTGTTCGTCGATGCTGAGATGCGCGATCTTGGCCCAGCTCGGGCATAGAACGAAGGGATGCACTGTCAGCTCCAGCCCCGCGATCAGCCCGATCGGGCGCGGCATGACCTGCGCATTCGCCACGCCGCCCGCCGCATTGGTCGCTTCCAGCATCTCCAGCACCCGCCGCCAGCGCGGTGGTGCATCATTGCCCGAAGCCAGCGTGAAGGTCGCCGGGCGGCCCGAGGCGGCGATCACCCGTTCGATCACGCGATATTCCTTGTCCCACCCCACGAACGCATCGAGCACCACCTGAAACGTCCCCGAGCCTGCATCAGCCATGCCGCGGCTGATCGCTTCCAGCTCGGCAATGTCGGTATCGAAGGTCGGGATCGCCGCGCCATCGGCGGTCTTGTGGATGCTGAGGCGCGAAGTGGCAAAGCCTATCGCCCCCGCCTGCATGGCCTCTGCCGTAAGGCGGCGCATCAGTGCGAGATCATCCTCGGTGGCGACTTCGCGCGCCGCGCCGCGCTCTCCCATGGCATAGACCCGCAAGGGGGAGTGCGGCAGATAGGCGGCGACATCGATGTCGCGCTTCCCGGCGGCGACTGTGTCGAGATATTCGGGGAAAGTTTCCCAGTCCCAAGGCAAGCCTTCGGTCATCACGACGCCGGGGATGTCTTCGACGCCCTCCATGACGTTGATGAGCATATCGTGATCGGCCTTGCGGCACGGGGCAAACCCGACCCCGCAATTGCCCATCACCGCCGTCGTCACGCCATGCGAGGAAGAGGGCGAAAGCTCCTCGGCCCAGATGCACTGGCCATCATAATGCGTGTGCACATCAATGAAGCCGGGGGTGACGATGCGGCCCTTGGCGTCGATCTCCTCTTTGCCGGTACCGGAGACCGCGCCGATGGCGGCAATCCGTCCGCCTGCAATCGCAACATCGCCCGCGATGAGATCCCCACCCGTGCCATCGGCAATTGTCCCGCCCCGGATCACCAGATCATAGTCAGCCATCGCTCAGGCCTCTCCCGCCAGTTTTACAATCCCGCCGATGAGCGAGCCGAGCACGAAGATATAGATCGGCGGCATCGAGATATAGAGCGGCAGCAGCCGCTTTTCGGCGGCCTTGTGATAGCCCAGCGCATAAAGCACCCGCATCGGCGGCCAGATAATGCCAATCGCTGCTGCCCACAGCGGGCTGACGACATAGGCAAATAGCCACATGCCCGGCAGGAACAGCACCAGATGTTCGAGCGTGTTGTGATGCGCACGCACGTAACGTTCATACTCCTCCGGCCCGCTGTGGGATGGCGGCACGATCTTGAACCGCCCGCGCGCCAACCCCGCCATCAGCAGCGTGAAGTAATAGGCCAGCAGCGCCAGCGCGCTGACGATCACGACATAGGTGTAAGGATCTGTCATCCGCGGCGCCTCTTCTCAATCACCATGTGGAACGCTGGCCGCACGATGGCCGCGCGGCAACTCGCACTTTTGCGCCGGGTCAGCAGGCTGATGCGCAGTCAGAAGCCGTAGCGCAGACCGATCCATACCGTCCGCGGCACGCCGAGATCGATCGAGCCGCCCGCATTGCGCGTGACGATCGCGGTGTCAGTCAGGTTTTCGCCGCGCAGCACCAGCGCAAATCCGCTCCGCCCCAGTGGCACCGCGATGAACGCATCAAGCGTGGTGGCGGGCGCGAGCACGTCGGTTTCGAGATCATCCTCGAATTGCGCGGCGACATGGCGCAGCGTTGCCGCAAGCCGCCAACCTTCGGCCGGTTGCCATGCGACCGTGGCCGAGCCTGACCAGCGCGGCACTTGCGGCGGGCGGTTGCCATCCAGTTCGAGCGAGGCGCCTTCGCCTTCGATCTGCGCATCGGTATAGGCAAGCGAGGCATTGAGGCTCACGCGGGCAAGGGTCACGCCCAGCCCCGCCTCGATCCCGCGCGCTTCAATCGCGGGCAGGTTCTCGCGGCGGCGCAGGTTCAGGCGCTGCGTGACATTGGCGATCGCGTCCTTGACGCGGTTGTCAAAGGCGGTGAGCGAAACCTGCACCACTTCATCCGCCTGCCAGTCCAGTCCCGCCTCGAACCCTTCGAGCCGTTCGTTGCGAAGCGCTGCATTGGCCTCGGTCGTGACCGGAAAGACCACGAAAGGACGGGTCAGCTCGTTCAAGGTTGGCAGTCGGATGCCGGTATAGGCTGCGCCGCGCAGTCGCAGGTTCTCGCTCGCCTGAAAGGCAGCGCCCGCGCGCCAGGTGGCGACCCATTCGGAACGGTCGTCGCCCACCACGTTGCGGACAGTCGCGCCAGCCGGGTTGACCGCGCGGTAGAAGGTATCAGTGATAGCGATATGATCGGCGCGCAGCCCGCCTGTCAGTGTGAGCGCGCCGATGCGCCAGTCATCCTCGATGAACAGGCCGACATTCTCGGTCTCCCCGCCAGCGCGGCGCCGCTCGGTCAGTGCCCGGCTGAAAGCGTTGTAGGCTTCTTCCTGCAATTCGCCCGAGGCGCGGCGATAATCGACACCGATGCGCATTGTGTGCGCCTCGCCCACGGGAGGGCGCAATTCGATCTTGCCGCCGAGGCCCGTGGAAGGCGTGCGGCGCTGGTCGAGCGCGCGGTTAAAGCTGGTGGCATTGATGACAATGTTAGAGAAATCGCGTGCCTGCACATAGGCGAGGGCATCGAACGCCCATGCCCCCCGCCCGATGATCCGGATGCTGGCATCCTGCCCTTCGCTGGCCGAATCAGCGCCGCGGAACCGTAGGGTGCGCTGATCGCGGAACAGGTTCACGCGGGCCTGCAGCTCGATCTGCGCGGTAAGCGGCGCGACCGCGCGCAGGCCGGTTTGCCAGCTCTCGAAGGCGGCATCGACGCTTGCCGCGGTGAGTTGGCTGACGGGCGTTGTGTTGAAGCCCGCACCGCGATCCCAGCGTCCGCTCGCAGTCACAAAGCCGGAGCCGAGCCGGGCCGTGGCCAGCATGCTTGCCTCGGTCTCGGCACGATCACTTATGGCGGCGCTTGCCAGCAGCGGGCGCAGGCTGGCAGGTGCAGCACTCTCGAGCTCGATGGTGCCCGCCAGCGCGCCCGCTCCGAACGGGCCGGAACCGCCGCCGCGTGTCACGCGGATCTGCCCGAGGCTTTCGGGCGCAATTGCGCTGAGAGGGATATAGCCGAAGAACGGATCGGCCACCGGCACCCCATCCAGCAACACCAGCGCGCGGCTGGTGGCATTGCCGCCCAGCGCCCGCAGAGTAACGCCCTGCGCGCTCGGATTGGACGAGCGGCTGTCCGACCGGCGAAATTGCTGGAAGCCCGCGACATTGAGCAGCACATCCTCGATCCGGCCCGAAGCGCTGGCCACGATGGTTTCGCGCTCGATCGTGGTGACGGAATAAATCGCCGAGGACGGCGTCTGATCGAGCCCGCGACCGGTGACGATGATCGCCCCCGCAGGCTTTTCAGCAGGGTCATCACCCGCATCCTGTGCCGCCAGTGGCGCACACAAAAGCAGGGCAGAGGCGCAGACAGGAAGTCGGAACATCATCTTGGCCAGAGGCAGCTTCACCGGGATGGTGCCGTCCCGGTGCCCTGTTCCGTCCCCGACCTGTAGCGATCAAACCAGGCGAGGATCGCCGCCGCCTTGGCCGCACTTTGCGATGGGCGCGCTGCAATGCCGCCATGGCTTGCGCCCGGCACCTTGACGAGCGCGGTCGGTACGCCGCGCAGGCGCAGCGCGGTGTAATATTGCTCGGATTCGCTCACCGGGGTGCGGTAATCCTCGCTGCCTACCACCACAAGTGTGGGGGTGGTGACATTGCCGACGAGCGACAGCGGGGAGCGCTGCCAGTACAGTTCGGGTGCCTCCCACGGCTGCGCGCCAAGCCAGTAACGCCCGAAGAAGGCGGGATTGTCAGCGGTCAGTACCTGCGTCGTCCAGTTGATGACCGGCTTCTGTGTGGCCGCCGCCTTGAAGCGGCTCGTCTTGCCGACAATCCAGCTGGTCAGCACCCCGCCGCCCGATCCGCCCGTCACAAACAGCGCATCCGGATCGGCAATCCCTTGCGCGATCGCTTCATCGACGATGCTGATGAGGTCGAAATAGTCATTGCCGGGATAGGATTTGTCGATTTCATTGGCAAAAGCCGCGCCATAGCTGGTCGAGCCACGCGGATTGGACGAGAGCACGGCATAGCCGGCAGCGGCGTAGAGCTGGTTGTCACTCGCAAAGTGCGGGCCATAGGCGGCAAACGGCCCGCCATGGATTTCAAGGATCAGCGGCACCCGCGTGCCCGGCTGGTAGCCCGGCGGCAAGGTCAGCCAGCCATCAATGGCAAGACCATCGTGGCTTGATTGGGTAGTGATCTTGCGCACTTCGCCCATCGTCTTGACCGTGCGTAGCGAGCGGTTGAGATCGGTCAGCGTCCGTGCCGCCGAACCGGTGGACAGCCGCACTTCTGCCGGAAACGTCGGATCGCCCCCGGTAAAGGCAACCGCGCCATTGGCCGCGAGCGAGAAGCTGCCGCCGGTATAAGGCCGATCCAGCCCGCCGCCGGTAATGCCTGTCACCACATCGCGGATCGATCCATCAAGCCCGATGCGCGCAACCCGCGTTTCGCCGCGCACATCATACTGTGCATAGATCGCCTTGCCGCCTCGCTCCCACACGATCTCTCCGGGGCTGAAATCCCAGTTGGCGGTGAGATTGCGGCGGCCCGTCCCATCAGGGTTCATCACGTAGAGGTTCTGGTTTTCGTAAGCACGGCCCGCATCGTCAAAGCCGAGATAGGCAATCAGGCGGCCATCGGGCGAAACTTGCGGGCTGTGATCGGGGCCTTTGCGGCTGGTCAGAGCGGTGATTGAGCCCGATGCGAGATCGAGCGCGTGGAGTTCGCTTTCCAGCGGATCGCTTTGCCAGTCGGGCTGGCGATTGGCACTGAAATAGAGCGTGCGCCCGTCCCGCGAAAAGGACAGCGGCCCGCCATCATGATGCGGCCCGAAAGTCAGCTGGCGCGGCGCGCCGCCGGTCGAAGGGATGGTGAAGATCTTCTCGAAACCCGGTTTGAGATAGCCTGCGCCATCGCTGCGATAGGCAAGCAGATCATAGATTTCGAGCGGCTCGG
Source organism: Erythrobacter sp. (assembly GCA_046296075.1). Taxonomy (GTDB): domain Bacteria; phylum Pseudomonadota; class Alphaproteobacteria; order Sphingomonadales; family Sphingomonadaceae; genus Erythrobacter. The sequence continues at coordinate 12,376 of JBKBMC010000032.1, forward strand.
CCCAGTTTGCGCCTGCTGGCTTGGCGGGTAGCGCCGCGCCAAGTTTGGGCGCGTCGCTTTCGACCAGCATGGTGTAGGCAAGTGATCTGCCATCCTGCGCCCATGTGATGTTTGACGGGCTGTGAGGCAGCCCGGTGAGGCGCATCGCTGTCCCGTCTTTCATCCAGCGCACCCATAGCTGGGCGCTGCCGCCTTCGGTCGAGACATAGGCGATGCGGCTGCCATCGGGCGACCAGCGCGGCGCGAAGGCATCGGCCTGCGGGCCGCCGGCCAGCGGCACTTCCTCGCCGGTGCGGGTGTCGATGAGCCAGATGGTGCTGCGCGCGCGATCCGCCATGATATCATTGCTGCGCCGGACATAGGCAATGCGGCTGCCATCGGGGCTGATTTGCGGATCGGAGGCGGTCGTCAGGGCGAACAGGTCCTGCGCGGTGAAATGCGGGGCGGGGCCGCTTTCCGCCGGAGCCTCGGCCAGCGCGCCTCCTGCCAGACACAGCAGCAAGGCTGCGGCAATATGTGAGCGTGTCTTCATGGCAGGTCTCCCCTTGTTGCCCGACGTGTGGGCTAGCGGCGCATCCGGCGAATGCCAAGCCCGCCGCTGGGATGATGCACCGGACAAGTCATGGTTGCCTTGCTTGGCATCAGCCTGCACAAGGCGCGCCTTGCGAGAGGAGATGATGATGCGCCGTCTGATTGCTGTTGCCGGAGCCGCTGCCCTGACCCTGTCCGGCCTTGCCCCTGCCACCGCGCAGGAGACGCGCCCGGTGGAACAGCAGATTGGCGCAGGCGGCAGGCCGGTTGGGGCAAGCTGGTCGCGCAGCCCGGTCTATGCCCCGCACGGCATGGCAGCCACTGCGCACCCGTTGGCGACGCAGATCGCGCTCGATATCCTGAAGGCAGGCGGTTCGGCAGTGGACGCGGCAATCGCCGCCAATGCGGCGTTGGGTCTGATGGAGCCGACCGGCAATGGCATCGGCGGCGATCTGTTCGCGATCATCTATGATCCCGTCACCGGCACGCTTCATGGGATTAACGGATCGGGCCGTTCGCCGTCAGGGCAAACGCTTGAGCAACTCAAGGCCAAGCTGGGCGGAGCAAGCGCGCTACCGCAGGTCGGCCATCTGCCGATTACGATCCCCGGCACCGTCGATGCGTGGTTTACGATGCACCAGCGCTTCGGCAAGCTGGCGATGGGCGACATTCTGGCCCCGACCATCACCTATGCCCGCGAAGGCCATCCGGTCGCACCGGTGATCGCGATGTATCTGGATCGCGGCCTGCGCTCGTTCGAGGCGCGCGGCAAACGCACGCCGTTTGATTTCTCGAACGCAAAGGCGACATGGTTTGCTGGCGGCAAGGCGCCTGCGGCGGGCGAGATGTTCCGCAATCCCGATCTGGCGAATACGCTGGAAACAATCGCACGCGGCGGGCGCGATGCCTTCTACAAGGGCCCGCTTGCCCGCGTGATGGTGGATTACCTGCAAAGGCAGGGATCAGCCTTCACACTGGCAGATTTCGCGGCGCATTCATCCGAATGGGTGGAACCGGCCTGCGCTGCCTATCGCAAGGGGTATGAGCTGTGCGAACTGCCGCCCAACAGCCAAGGCTTTGCCGCCTTGCAGATGGTCAACATCCTCAAGAACGTCGATCTTGCTCAGTGGGAGCGCGGCAGCCCCGAAGTGATCCACTACATCACTGAGGCCAAACGGCTCGCCTTTGCCGATCTGGCGCGCTTCTATGCCGATCCCGCCTTTGCGCGCCTGCCGGAACACCTGCTGAGCGAGGAATATGGCCGCCAGCGCTTCGCCGAGATTGACCCTGCACGCGCGGCGCCGGAATTCGGCCCCGGCGCGGGCAAGCTCGAAGGGCCCGGCGATACCACCTTCCTGACCGTTGCCGACAAGAACGGGATGATGGTCAGCCTCATCCAGTCGAATTATCGCGGGATGGGCGGCGGGCTGGTGCCTGACGGGCTCGGCTTCATGTTTCAGGATCGCGGCGAATTGTTCAGCCTCGATCCCGCGCACCCCAATGCCTATGCCCCGGCCAAACGCCCGTTCCACACCATCGTCCCGGCCTTCGTGAAGAAGGATGGCAAGCCCTACATGACGCTTGGCTTGATGGGCGGAGCGATGCAGCCGCAGGGCCATGTGCAGGTGCTTATCAACCTTGTCGATTATGGCATGAACCTGCAGGAAGCGGGCGATGCGGCAAGGCTCAACCACGAAGGCGGGCGCGAACCGACCGAGGGGTTGACGGGGCCCGCCGCTGATCCGCTCGGCACGCTTTATCTTGAACCCGGTATCCCGGCGGCGACAGTCGAAAAGCTGCGGGCGATGGGCCACAAGGTTGAAGTGGTAAGCGATGGCATCATGTTCGGCGGCTATCAGGCGATTGCGCGTGATCCGGTAAGCGGGGCCTACGCGGGCGCAACCGAAATGCGGAAGGATGGTCAGGCCAGCGGGTATTGAGCGCTAGCTCAGGTATCGCCCGATAAAGGCGATCTGCGAGGCAGTGAAAGCCTTGGCCAGCGGGTTGTCATCCATGTCGAAAGCATGGATGCCGCCTGCCACTTCCTCATAAGTCACCGGCACGCCCGACGTGGCGAGGCGCTGCGCATAGGCGCGGTCTTCATCGAGAAACAGATCGCAGGTGCCAACCCCGATCCATGCGGGCGGTAGGCCGGTCAGATCGTTGCGGAGCGCGGGGACGGCATAGGGCGTGCGCGCGGGATCTGCCCTGCCGCCGAGATAGGCGTTCCATGCAAAGCGGTTGTTGCCATTGCTCCACACGCTGTGGCGCGGGGTGTCGAGCTCCTGGCGCTGCGCGGTGGATGCATCGAGCATCGGATAGACCAGCAATTGCGCCGCGGGCTGCACCCCGCCTTCATCATGCAGCCGCTGGACGAGACTGGCGGTGAGCCCGCCGCCAGCGCTGTATCCGCCCACGATGATCTTTGTCGGGTCGATCCCCAGTGCTCCGGCGCGGGCCAGCACGGCGTGCCATGCGGCATGAGCATCATCCAGCGCTGCCGGAAATGGCGCTTGCGGGGCAAGGCCATAGGATGGGCAGACCACCGGCACCCCGAGCGTTTTGGCCAGCATCGCCGCCTTCGGGAAAATGTCCTGCCGCGCCCCGAACACAAATCCGCCGCCGTGGAACAGGATCATCGCGCCCGTGCCGCGCCGTTCAGGAGGGGTGATGATAGTCATCTGCGTGCGGCCTGCGCGCACGTCTGCAAGGCTGACGCCCGCAGCATCGAAGCGCGGACGCAGCATTCCGCCAAACCAGCGCAGCAGGCGATAGGTAAAGCGATTCACGACCAGCTTGCCGAGCTTGGCATGCATCGCCGCAAGTTCCGGCGCGATAGGCCCAGGATCAGCCGAGCTGCGTTGCGGATCTCCGAATCCTGCTGGCTGCATGTTGCTTTCCACCGGCTCTCCCCTTGGCCCCGCGTTTCGGCAAGCTTGGCCGCGTGTCCGCCCCGACGCAAGCGCAGAACCCCTCTGCCGACAAAATGCACAGGTCTCTTGCCAGCCTCGCTTGGCTAGGCAATCCCTGCTCGCAACCGGGTTGCGCTGCGGCCCTTCGCAATTGACAGGATTTTCCATGACACAGGCTTACGCTTCGGACTTGGCGCTTTTCATCAATGGCAGCTGGCGCATGGGCGAGGGCCGCGAGGCGCTCACCGTGCTTAATCCCGCTACCGGCGCAGCGATTGCCGATCTCCCGGTGGCGAGCGCCGCCGATCTGGAAGAAGCGCTCGCCGCCGCGCAGCAGGGCTTCAATGCATGGCGTGCTGTTGATGTCGACACGCGCGGCGGCATCCTGCGCAAGGCGGCTGATCTGATCCGCGAGCGGGCCGATACCATCGCCACCTTGCTGACCACCGAACAGGGCAAGCCGCTGGCTGAGGCGCGGGGCGAAGTGATCGGCGCGGCCTCGATGTTCGATTTCTACGCCGAAGAGGCCAAGCGCGCCTATGGACGGGTGCTGGTGCGCCCCACCGGCCAGCGCGCCATGGTGATCAAACAGCCGGTGGGTCCCGTGGCGGTGTTCACGCCGTGGAATTTTCCGGTCTATCTGCTCGCCAAGAAACTGGCGCCCGCGCTTGCGGCCGGATGTTCGGTCATTGCCAAGCCTGCCGAAGAATGCCCCGCGTCCACGTCTGCGCTGATGAAGTGCCTTGCCGATGCGGGCGTGCCTGCGAATGTGTGCCAGATGGTTTACGGCGTGCCCGACATGATCAGTCGCACGCTGATTGCCTCGCCCGTCATCCGCAAGGTCAGCTTCACCGGATCGACCGCGGTGGGCAAGCATCTGATGCGGCTAGCGGCTGACGGGGTGAAGCGCATCACCATGGAGCTGGGCGGCCATGCGCCGGTGCTGGTGTTCGATGATGTTGATCTCGAAAAGACGCTCGACATGCTGGTGCCGCAGAAATTCCGCAATGCCGGCCAGGTCTGCGTTTCGCCGACGCGGTTCTATGTGCAGGAGGGGATTTACGAGGCCTTCAACGAAGGCTTCCTCGCCCGTACCTCGCGCCTCAAGGTTGGCAATGGGCTTGAGGCGGGGGTGCAGATGGGCCCGCTTGCCAATCCGCGTCGCCCCACAGCGCTGGCCGGTCTGATCAATGATGCGACCGCGCGTGGCGGCAAATTGCTTGCAGGCGGTAGTGCCTATAGCGAGGGCTTCTTCTTCCAGCCCACGCTGATTGCTGACGTGCCCAACGAAGCCGAGATCATGAACACCGAGCCGTTCGGTCCTGTCGCCGTGACGCGGCCTTTCGTCACCTTTGATGAAGCCATTTCTGAGGCCAACCGTGTGCCGTTTGGCCTTGCCGCGTTTGCTTTCACCGACAACCTGCGCACCGCCAATCTGGTCGGCGATGCGCTGGAAGCCGGGATGGTCGGTATCAACAGTTTTGCCATTTCGGTGGCTGACGCACCGTTTGGCGGCATCAAGGAATCGGGCTTTGGCAGCGAGGGCGGACCGGAAGGGCTCGAAAGCTATCTCGTGACCAAGGCAATCCATCAGGCCTGACCCCTCGCTGTGCGAGCAAGGAGATCAGGCCTGATGTAGTGTCAGGTGATTGTCAGAACTCGATCCCGAATTCGATCCCGACTTCGCGGTTGGGGCTGACCACACCGAAATAGAACACGCCTGCATCAAGCGTGTTGGTGATGCGGTTGCCTTCATTCAGCAGGTCGCGGCCATAGACCGCGATACGCAGACGCTTGAAGCTGTCGCCCATGTGGATGAAGGCCAGCGAGGCATCGAGCGTGGTGTGCGCCGGGATGATATCGCGATTGCCGCCTGTCAGATCCCGCCGCGGCGAGGTGAAGAAGGCATCGAGATAGGCAAGGTTCGCGTTCAGATTGATGCTGTTGCGATCATCAAAGCGCTTGTCGTAATCGAACCCGATATTGGCGGTCCATTCCGGCGCACGCCGAAAATTGGCAATGCCGGTGATGTCGACGAGCGCCCCCGGATTGGCCAGATCGGGGATCAGGAAGGTGTTGTATTCCGCCGACAGATAAGCCCCTGCGGCGCGCAACGTCAGTTCCGGAGTAGCGCGGGCGAGCAGTTCAAGTTCGATCCCTTTGGTCCGCGCGCTTGCTGCGTTGTCGACAATGGTTTCTGTCCCTCCGCCGACGGCCGGACGGATGATCTCTTCCTGCTTGTCGTTGTAGTTCACGAGGAAAGCTGCTGCATTGATCTGCACCTTGCCATCGGCAAAGGCAGTCTTGGCGCCCACTTCAAAGCTGTCGACACGTTCCGGCTCGTAAGGGCCGATGGCGGCGGCCGTGGTTGCCCGGCCGTTCCACCCGCCTGAACGGAAGCCGCGCGACCAGCTTCCGTAGAGCATCATGTCATCATTGGGCTTCCAATCGAGGATCACGCGCCAGGTCGGATCGCGCCAGGTGTTCTCGCCCTGTGCTGCGAACGGCACGGCGAGCGTCTGGTTAAGTTCGAATTCCTTGGTCTCGATAGTGTAGCGCCCGCCAGCGGTGAGGCGCACCGTTTCGCTCAGCTTAAAAATCGACTCCGCGAAAACCGCGAAGGAGTTCAGGGTCTGGGAGGCTGTAGCGCTCTGGATCGGTGCGTTGATCAAGGTTGGCGCAGGCACTGCCGGCGGGAACAGCGGCACAGCCAGCCAGGCAAGGCCTGCAGTCGAACCGTTGAAGCTGTTGGGACGGATCGAATAATTGGTGTTGAGGTAATAAACCCCGGCGACAATATCCATCCAGTCGGTTACATCCCCGGCGATGCGGATTTCTTGGCTGAACTGGTCATAGTCCTGATCGCGCGCCGCCACGAACAGCGGCACCCCTTGCCCCGGAATGCCAGTGTACGAAACCGGCGGTGTTCCGGTGTTTTCCTCAAGCAGTTGGTCATTCGAAGTGCGGTAGCCGGTGATCGCGGTGACATTGAAATTGCCGATCTTGCCGGTCATTTCGAGCGAGGCCGCCCAGCCTTCGAAGAAGCTTTCGAACGGGATCGAGGTATTGGCGAGTTTGAAGTTTTCCGTCGCTTGCAGCAGCGCACCCTGCGTATCGCAGCCCAGATCGCCGAGACCGATCGCCAGCGTGTAGTCGCAGATCGTCCCGCCCGCGCCAAAGGGTATCCCGGCGGCACGGGTCAGGTTGATGGCCGTCGGAAATTTCGAACGGTCCTTGTTGTAGGCAATTGTTGCCAGCGCGGTGAAGTTGTTGAGTTCAAGCAAAGCGGTCGCGCTCAGATTGTACATGTCGCGCCCTGGCTCACGCTCCAGCGTGTAGCGGTTGAAAGTCGGCGAATCCGATGTGCGGCGCAGGCCGGCAAGCTTGATCGAGAGCACATCGCCGATCTGCGGCAGGTTAAGCACGCCTTCCATATCAAGCTGGTTGAAGCTACCATAACGCGCCTTGAACTTGCCGCCGAGCTCGCCCGTTGGGCGGGTGTGGCGCACGCTTATCGTGCCGCCGATGGTATTGCGCCCGAACAGCGTGCCTTGCGGGCCACGCAGCACTTCGATCGATTCCAGATCGTCAAAGTCGATATTCGCCCCGGTGTTGGTGCCGAGGAACACGCCGTCGATCACCACGCCGATGGCCGGATCAAAGGTCTTTTCGAGGTCGGCAAAGCTGATCCCGCGGATCGATGCGCCAAGCGCCTGCCCGCTGAAATTGATACGGCTCAATTGCACGTTGGGCAGCAGCCGTTGCAGGCTGTTCACGTCGGTGATCACGATGTTTTCAATCGACTGCGCGCTTATCGCGCTGATCGCGATCGGTGTGTCTTGCAGGGTCTCCGTCCGGAATCGGGCGGTGACAACGATTTCCTTGATGCCGTCGGAACCCTCGCTGACCCCTGCTGCAGGCTGTTCGCTTGTCTGGGCGAAGGCCGATGTTGCACAAAACGCAGAACAGAGCAGCGCGGCGCGAAAAAACGACCTGCGTGTGTCTTGATGGATCTTCATATCTCTCTCCCGTTTGAAGCCGCTTTGTCGGCTGTTTTTGGTGTTCGCGTCTTGCTTTGCGCGTGCCCCTCACCGCGCTGGAAGCAATAGTAGTGTTGCGTCACGGGCAACTATTCAAAATGAGCGAGGAGCCGGAACACCCCGGAAGATCGGCCAAATTGGCCACAGTCCTCACATTTATGGGGGCAGAGCAGGGCTGCAGGATCGCTATAGTTTGCAGTGACACTTGCAAAAGGCTCATGCCATGAACGCTACCGCCCGGATTGCTTCAACAGGTCGCGCCGATCCCTATGGCCATCCGGGATTTGATCCGGTGCACCGCGAACTCGGCGGTGTGAAGCTCCGGATCGAAGGGGATTTGCCGCCCGAACTGGATGGCGTGTTCCTGCGCAATGGCACCAACGCGCTGTTTCCGCCGCGCCGCCGTCACATGTTCGATGGTGAGGCGATGCTGCATATCATTGAGTTTCGCGGCGGCGAAGCGCGCTATTCCAACTGCGTGGTGCGCACCCCGCGCACAAGCTGGATCGAACAGGCCGGGCGCAATCCCTTCCTTGGCATTGCCGAGATGACGAGCGGCGGCAAGGGCGCGCTCGCCAAACTGATGGTGGAGCGCCTCAAGGTGCGGTTGGGGCTGCTTCCGCGCTTTTCGGCGATCGAGGCGGGCAACAATGGCACCGCGGTGTTGCATCATGACGACCGGCTCTACTGCTTGCAGGAAACCGCTCTGCCGTTCCGGCTCGACGTTGCACGTGACCACGAGGGCTGGCTGGCGATCAGCGGCAAGGGCGATAACGAGACTTTCGGTGGCGCGCTCGCCTGCCCGTTCAGCGCTCACCCCAAGGTGGATGCGGCCAGTGGCATGGTCTATTCGATCGGGCAGGATTTCGTTTCCGGCACCACGCATCTTTCGGTTCTGGAGAACGGCGGAAAGATCACTACCAACGAGATCATGCAGGGCAAGCCGCCGGCTTTCTTCGTGCATGATTATATCCTTACAGCGACGCATATCATTTTTCCCGACACCTCCCTGCGGTTCAATCCGGCAGGGCTGATGACGCCCGAGGCAAGCGTTGCCAGCTTTGATCGCGCACATTGCCTTCGGTTCGGAATGATCGCGCGCGATCACCGTGCGGGCGATCCGGTGCGCTGGTTCGAGACGGGATCTCCGGGGCATATCTGGCACATCGCCAATGGCTGGGAAGCTGATGGCGCGGCGCATATCTATGCGCCGGTGTTTGCCGATTACCCGGCGACTATCCCGATCCACTCTCCGGAAGAGCCGCATTCGAAATTCGTGCACTGGCGACTTGATCTGGCGAGCGGTGAAGTAACCGAGCGCGTGCTGCTCGATCACCATTACGAGCGCCCCGGCATCGACTGGCGTCATCACGGTCAGCCTGCGCGCTACACCTGGCTGCTTGATGAAAGCGGCGGTGTGATGGGCAAGGGGGTGCTCAAGTATGATCTCTTTGAGGAGCGCGAAGCGGGGTATCTTGATTATGGCGGGCTGCTGGGCGGCGAGCCTGTGTTCGTGCCGCGCGCTGATGATGACGGCGAAGACGCCGGCTGGCTGATCGATCTGTTGGCCGACGGCACCGATGCCGTCCTGCTGGTTGCGGACGCCGCCACGATGAAGGAGCGCTGCCGTATCATCCTGCCCCAGCCGGTGCCCTTCGGCGTCCACGCGCTTTGGCTCGATCGCGCCGCGACCGATGCGTTGATCACAGGCTGAAGCATTTTTACAATCCCTTGGGATCTGAAAAATGCTTCCAAGCCCGCGCGGCATCTGAGCGTCGCTTTTTCGTCCGCGTTAGCTTGGACGCAAAACGCAAAACGCCCCTCATATTGCTAGCAGAATGCGCAGACGCGCTGTGGCAGCTTCCCGCAAAATCGGAGCTAAAATCATGACCCAGGCATTCTTCAACCACCCCTATCTTTCGGGCCATCATGAGCCGGTGCGGTTCGAAGCGACCGCGCCCGATCTGATCGTGGACGGCGAACTGCCCCGCGACCTTGCCGGTGTGTTCTATCGCAACGGGCCAGAACCGCTCTATCCGACCCGCGAGGGGGATTATCACTGGTTCGACGGCGATGGCATGGTTTACGCCATGCATTTCGAGGATGGCCGCGTCAGCTTGCGCAACCGCTGGGTGCGCACCGAAAAGTTCGAACTGGAAAAAGCCGCCGGGCGCCGGTTGTTCGGCATGTTCGGCAATCCGATGACGGCTGATCCTTCGGTGCAGGGCAAGCATTACAACACCGCCAACACCAATATCATCCTCCACGGCGGCAAGCTGCTGGCGTTGATGGAAGGCTCGCAGCCGGTTGCGATGGACCCGCGCGATCTGACGACGCTTGGCGTTCATGATTATGATGGCAGCATCGCCTCGACCTTTTCGGCCCACCCCAAGATTGATTATGCGACGGGCGAACTGGTCAACATCGGCGCCAATATCAATGGGTTTACCGGTGCGGCAGAGCTGCAATACACCATCACCAGTGCTGAAGGTGTGGTGCGCCACGCGGTGACGATACCGATCCCGCACATGGCGCTGATCCACACCTTTTTCCTGACCGAAAACTGGGTGGTGATCCCGGTCATCCCGCTCGATACCGATATCCAGCGCGGGATGCGCGGCGGCCCGATGACGGCGTGGAACACCGGTCGCCCGACGAAGCTGGCGCTGCTGCCGCGCGAAGGGACGGCTGATGACGTGCGGTGGTTCGAGTTCGAACCGCGCCATATGTTCCATGAATGCAATGCGTGGGAGGAAGACGGCAAAATCATCGCCGATGTCGCCGCCGCCAATGGCACCGCGCTGTTCCCCGATCAGGATGGCAACTGGCTGACCCATGCGGAGACCAAGCTGTCGTTGCGTCGCTGGAGCATCGACCTGGCTGATGCGACCATGAAGGAGGAAACCCTCAATGATCGCGATATCCAGTTTCCGCGTCCTGATGATCGTCTGATGGCGCGCAAGACGCGGCAAAGCTACGGCAACATCAATTTCCACTCGCGCGATGGCCGGGTTGACGGGATGGATGCGGTGCTGCGTTTCGATACCGCAAGCGGGGCGGAGGATTTCTACCATTTCGGCGATGGTTCAGCTGCAGGCGAACTGGTGTTCGCACCGCGTGTCGGTGCCACCGACGAGGCTGATGGTTACGCCATGACAATGGTGCACCGCGCCGGATCGCCCACCAGTGAGCTCGCAATCTTTGCAGCGACCGATATTGCCAAAGGCCCGATTGCAAGCGTGCGAATTCCGTTCCGCGTGCCTTCGGGCTTCCATTGCAATTACTATTCGGCCGATAATCCGTTCTACCGGTCGGCAATGCCCGCCGCCGCCTGAAGCAGCGGCGGGTGCTTGCATCCGGCCTTATCCGCGACTGGCGCGCCGGGCTTCACGCATGGCGGCGCGTTCTTCGGGTGTAACCACGCCGTCGCCATCTGCATCGGCGCGGTCAAACCGCTTGAGGGCAGGGGCAACGAATTCATCACGGCTGATCATGCCATCGCCATCAGTGTCGAGCCGGTTCAGCCATGAACCGCGCTCGCCCATGCTGCCGCGTTCCCCTGCACGCTTGGCCCAGCGCTCGCGGCGCTCGGTCTTGGCGGCAGCATCGCCAGCAGTTGCGCTAGCCTCGGCCTCAGCCTTTGCTGCGGTACGGGCTGCCATGCGCTTGGCGCGCCATTCCTGCATCTTTTCGCGGTGCGCAGCCATTTCAGCGGCATCAATCATGCCATCCTGATTGGTGTCGATCCGGTCAAACCGCTTGCCCGCCATCGCCAGCGTATCGGCCCGCGTTACCGAAGCGGTAGGATCAAACCGGATACGGTTGCCTTCGGGTGCAGCCATTGCCGCGCCGGCAAAAGTAAGGCTGACAGCCCCGGCGGCGAGAATAGTTGTGATACGCATTATGGGGTTCCTTCCCGTTCTGGCGATCCCTCAGGACCCGCCTGCGGATGATCGTCGTCCGCTCTTGTCAAAGGACCGCGTGGGACCTTGTGGTGTTAAGGAACTACCAAGTGTTTCCTGAACGAGCGCTTAGCGGCTGGCTCGTGCCTTTTGCTTGCCCTCGGTTGGGTTCTTTGGCGGCGCGGGCTCGGTTCGCTCGGTCTGGAGCATCCCGTTGCTGTCGAGCAGCAACAGCGAGATCCGCCGGTTGCGCGGGTCGGCCGGATTGTCGGCGATGACCGGTTCGCTATCTGCGACGCCCTCAATCCGCGCAATCCGTGATTGTGCTACTCCGGACAGCATCAGTGCCTGCCGCATCGCCTCCGCGCGGCCGACCGAAAGCGACCAGTTGTTGGCCACCACGCCCTTGCGCCACGGCAGGGAATCAGTGTGCCCGCGCAGGATCAGCGGTGCGCGTTCCTCGCGCAGGATTTCGCCAATAATGGCAATCAGCCCGCGCCCCTTGCGCGTAAGGATTGTGGTGCCCAGCTCAAACATTGCAAAATCGGCGTCATCCATCAGATCGATCCGGATGCCCTCGGGCGCGCGCATGACCCGCACCTGGCGCGCAAGATCGCGCAACAGACGCTTTTCGGAGAGTTTTCTGTCGATTTTGTCGCGCAATGCTACGATTTTGTCGCGACTTTTCTCGTTCGCGGTGCCCGCTTCCCTTAGCCCGCTGGCGGACAAGGTGCGAACGCCCGACAGGTTGCGGGCATTGGGGTAGGGATCAGTATCAGTGATGGATGACCCCTTGAGCAATCCGTCCGAACCCGCGCTGTCCTTGCGCAGTTTGACGAGAGTGGGGGTGAAATAATCGGCGATGCCCTTGCGCTGCTTTTCCTCGGTGGCGCCAAGCAGCCACAACAAGAGAAAGAACGCCATCATAGCCGTCACGAAATCGGCATAGGCAACTTTCCATGCGCCGCCGTGATGCCTGCCTTCGACGATGGTGACTTTCCTGACGATGATCGGGGCCAGCGGTTTTACGGCCGCCGCAGCCGGGGCGGCTAAGGCAGGATCTGCTTCAGCCACCTTATCGCCCTCGCATCATGTCGAGCAGATCGGTCAGCTTCGGGCGTGCTGCGGGCGGCAGCCCGGATCGCGCCGCTTCGAGCACGAGGGGCTGCGGATAGCCATGGAGGCTCGCGACAATAACCTGCTTGATCGCATGGAAGATTTTCTGATCA
>JBKBMC010000033.1:0-23757 GCA_046296075.1 Erythrobacter sp.
GGCGGTGGAGCCAAGATCATGCTGGCCCGCGCGGTCGAGGCGCAAGGAGGCCTTCCCGAAGACCGGTTCAAGGCGCTCTACAAGGCGATGCTTGCCTATTATGCCGATCATTGCGCGGTTCACACTGTGCCCTATCCGGGCGTGCGCGACACCTTGCACGATCTTGCTGCGCGCGGCGTGCCGATGGTGGTTGTGACCAACAAGTTCGAAGACTTCGCCCGCGATGTGCTGCGCCAGCTCGACATGATTGATCTTTTCGCGGGCGTTATCGGCGGAGACTCCATGGGCAAGAATGAAGCCGGGCAATTCCTTGCCAAGCCGCACCCCGCCCCGATCCACGCCGCGATGGCGGCCTGCGGGGTTACAGATCCCGCGCGCTTCGTGTTCATTGGCGACTCGACTTATGATGTGCGAGCAGCCCGCGGCGCGGGTGTCGCCGTGGTCGCCGCTGCCTATGGCTATTGCGACCGCGCACCTGCCGAACTCGGCGCCGACGCAATAATCGATTCGTTTGATGCGCTGATTCCGGCGCTTGCGACGCTGCGCGACTGATCCTTACCTTACGGCATTGCGCCCCTCCCCAATGTGCTGTTGCAAGTGCGCCGCGAAAATGCCACGCAGCCGCCATCTTGACGTAGGCGTAAAGCCACTCATCACTTAGGAGGACAATTCCATGACCATCAGCTTCAAGGACAAGGTTGCCATCGTCACCGGCGCGGGCGGCGGGCTCGGCAAGGCCTATGCACTGGAACTCGCGCGCCGCGGCGCGAAGGTTGTGGTGAATGATCTGGGCGGCTCGCGCGATGGCACCGGCACATCGGATGCTGCTGCGCAGGTCGTCGCCGAGATCGAAGCGATGGGCGGTGAAGCGATCGCCAACGGCGCATCCGTCACCGAATATGATCAGATGGAAAAGATGGTTGCCGATGCCAAGCAGAAGTGGGGCGGCGTGCATGTGCTGATCAACAACGCGGGCGTGCTGCGCGACAAGACTTTCGCCAAGATGGAGCCCGCGGACTTTGAATTCGTGGTCAAGGTGCACCTGACAGGTTCGGCCTTCGCCACCAAGGCAGCGTGGGAAACCATGCGCGAGCAGGGCTATGGCCGCATCCTGATGACCGCCTCGTCCACCGGTCTGTTCGGCAATTTCGGTCAGGCGAACTACGGCGCGGCGAAGCTGGGTCTGGCGGGCCTGACGAAGACGCTGGCGCTTGAAGGTGCGAAGTATAACGTGCGCTGCAACACCCTGTCGCCGGTTGCGGGCACCCGCATGACCGAAGATCTGTTCCCCGAAGAAGCCTTCAAGCTCTTCGCGCCTGAGAACGTGGTGCCTGCTGCGCTGTTCCTTGTCAGCGAAGACGCGCCGACCAATGCCATCGTCGGTGCGGGGGCTGGCGGCTTCCACTCGTCGTGGACGGTGATGAACGACGCCGTTTGGCTCAAGGACGAAGACCGCACCGTCGAAGGCTTTGCCGCACGCTGGGAAGAGATCAACGCCTTCACCAATCTCATCGCACCGCAATCGGGCAGCGAGCAATCGGGCAATATTCTCAAGGCGATGCAGAAGGTTACCGGCACCGGACCTGCCAGCGCACGCGGCTGATCGGCCTCACCGTGATATGGAAAAGGCCCGTCCCTGCAAGGGGGCGGGCCTTTGCTTTTGAGGTTTACTCGTCGACCGCTTTCATCAGCCGCCGCTCCATCGGGGCGAGCACGTTCGCCAGATCATGGCCGCGCTTGAGCACCTGGCCGTGTTCGCCGAACAAAGTCCACATGCCCTGTTTGGAACGCAGGGCAGGACGCTTTTCGAGGCGAGCCTGCGGACGCTCGGCCGCCCGCCGGAACGCGGCAAAGGTTGCTGCATTCCTGTCAAAATCCATGGCATAGTCACGCCACTCACCCGCGGCGACCATCCGGCCGTAGAGATCGAGAATGCGGGTCAGTTCGGCGCGCTCGAACCCGACCTGTCCCGGCCCGCGCCCCGGGAAAGCGACAATCTGCCCGTTGCTGCTCGCCTTATCGCGCGCGCTCATCAATCCTCGGTTCCGCTGCGCAATGCCGGGACATCTTCCACCTCAGCGCGCTGGATACTCGCACGCAATTCGGCCATTTCGGCGCGCAGGGCAGCGAGTTCCGCCTCCAGCTTTTCGACACAATCGCCGCGGGGGCGACCCTGCTCATCGCAAGGCGGATCATCGCACGGCGTGCCATAAGGGATGAACTCGCGCAGCCATTGTTCGGCGGGTACGAGCGTTGAGCGGGCCTTTAATCCGATCATCGTCGCCCCTGCGGGCACATCGTCTGTCACCACCGCATTGGCGCCGACGCGGGCCCGTTCGCCGACCACAATCGGTCCGATGATCTGCGCGCCCGAGCCGATGATCACATTGTCCATCAAGGTCGGGTGCCGTTTGCCCCCCTTCCCGCTGGTGGGATTTGTCCCTCCGAGCGTGACGCATTGATAAATCGTCACATTGTCACCGATCTCGGCGGTTTCTCCAATCACCGTGAAGCCATGATCGATGAAGAAATTCTTTCCGATCCGCGCACCGGGGTGGATATCGATCGCGGTAAGAAGTCGCGAAAAATGGTTCACAAACCTCGCGAGGAAATAGAGCTTGGCCTCAAACAGCCAGTGCGCCACGCGGTGAAATCCGAGCGCCCAGACACCGGGATAAAGCAGAATTTCCCAGCGCGAACGGGGCGCGGGATCACGCGCCTGCACAGAGTCGAGGTAGCTGATCAACCGCTCGAACATCGCCCTTCAATCCCACCAATCGGATTGCAATGCAATCATCGCCTTACAAGAGGCGCTGCTGTTCGGGGCCTTGCAGGACCTCGAGCGCGGCGCGCCAGACAGACATGGTGGCTGGGCTCTGGCGTTCAAGGCTGATGCGATCAATCTCTGCTATCAGAGCCTCAAGCGCGGCAAAGCTGCGCTCGCTGCGCGGCACCAGATAATCGGCCGCGCCCTCGGGCAAGGAAATACCGCGCTGCTCGGCCAACGCATGCAGCAACTCGCCAGCCATGGCGTCATCCGGCTCGTTGATCGTGAGGTGGAGCGAGCCACCGATACGCGAAGCGAGATCAGGCAAAGCTATGCGCCAGCCGCCTGCCCCTTCGGCCTGATTAACAATAAGCAGTAGGGCCTCGCCATAGCGTGCGCCGCCTTGCTGGACGGCGTTCCAGCGGTGAAACAGTTCCGTTTCATCAAGGCTTTCGGCATTGTCTATCACAGCAACGGGGATATCGCCCCCCTGCCCTGCCACCCATCGGCCAAGCAATGATTTACCCGACCGCGGCGGCCCCGTCAGAACGGCAACCCGGAACGGCCAGGGCGCCGGATCGCCAAGCGCTTCGATTACACGGGCATTGGCATTGCCGGTCACCAAACGTTGCGGTTCGCGCCAGCTATGGCCTGACAGCGGCAGAGCGATCTGCGAAGGGGACCAACCCGGCGGAGAATGATCTTCGGGCACGGCGTCTCGCCTTGCGCGCTTAGCGGCTGATGGCAAGCGCGTTCTGGCCTTGCCGCACGGAGAAGCCGCGCGCTTGCAAGGCAGCGGCGAGCTCTTCCTGCGTACCGGCGAAGCTTACGCTCATCACCGATGTGCCACCAATCGCCGTACTCGTCACGCTCAGCCCGCGTATCCCTGCCACACCCCGCACGAGGCCGAGACTGCCATCAAAGGCACTCGCATCGGGCGTGGCAAACTGCACCACGATGACGCGCGTCGCAGCCGTGCCGGGGTTCGGAGAGATGACAGGTTGCGTCTCGATGCGCGGCGTATCAGACGCCGCTGCCACAGCTGCATCCCGTGCGGCAGCATCGCGTGCCTGAACGGCTCGACCAATTTCAATAAGGCGCTGGATTGCGGGATCGATTTCCCCGCCGCCCGTGATGCGCAAGGTCGGGTCGGGACGCAGCTTGCCCTCGGCAAGGGCGGTCGCAAAGATCCCGTCCATCCGCGTCACCGCATCTGCAAGGATCGCGGGCAGTTCGTCAGGGCTGGCAGCCTGGAGCGTGAAGCTGGACAGAACTTCGCTGTCGGGGCCGTAACGTGCGGTGAAAGTGCCGTTGATCGGCCCGCCGGGGAAAGTGTGCTCGAGCCGCGCGAATGGCATCACGACATCCGAGGCACCATATTGATCCAGCGTCGTGCGCCACCATGTCCGGCTGCGCCGCGTCGTCTGGCCGAAGTTGATCAGCAGCGAATCGCGCCCGGCCCCGCTCGGCCGGACATAATCGATCCGGCTCGATCCCGGATTGAATTCGGCCCAGGCGCGCTGCCAGGCATTGCGCAATTCAAAGGTGGTGAAGCTCCCGCCGCTCGCCAATACCGGTATAACCAGCATCGGGGCCGAACGCGCCTCCCGTTCCGCTCCGCCAAGGAACCGCTCGGCACGCTGGCGATCAAACACCACGCCAAGCGTCGCGATGTACCGTTTGGGGCCAAGGCGCTCTTTCTCGATCACAATGGCCGAAACGATGGAATCAAGCTGGCCATCGGGCAATTTCGGCCCGCCCGCTTTCTCCCATGCCTTGCGCTGCGCCTCGCGCCAGCCCTCCGCACGGGCTTTCCCGGAATTCTCGGCGGTGACATCAACGGCGATCCCGCGCACTTCGATATCAGCGCTGGCAGCGGTCGGTGCGATCCCGCGATCACCGGACACCTGTGCGAGCACCAGCGCATAGGTGCCGCCCAGCAACGCAAGGGCCAGCACGGCACCCGCACCCATTCGGCCGGATGCAGGAAGACGCATACCCGAGAAAGCCTTGGCAAATTGCGGGCGAGTAGAGGTGGGAAGACCGGTCATGGGGAAAATCGCTCATCCTTTGCCCAAAGGCGAGTGGAATTCCAAGCGCGAAAGGCTAAAGACCGTGCATGACCACCAAGAACTCCCCCTACACCTATGCCGATGCGGGCGTATCGATTGCTGCGGGCAATGCGTTGGTGAAGGCCATCGCGCCGCTGGCGAAAGCCACCGCTCGCCCCGGTGCCACCAGCGAATTGGGAGGGTTTGGCGGGTTCTTCGACCCAAAGGCAGCGGGCTATGCCGATCCTCTTCTGGTTGCCGCGAATGATGGCGTGGGCACCAAGCTGAAGCTCGCGATCGAGCAAAACAGGCACGATACGGTGGGCATCGATCTCGTGGCGATGTGCGTCAATGATCTGATCGTTCAGGGTGCAGAACCGCTGTTTTTCCTTGATTATTTTGCAACCGGCAAGCTTGAAAACGGCGTTGCCGAGCGAGTCATTGCCGGGATAGCCGAAGGCTGCAAGCTGGCCGGCTGCGCGCTGATCGGCGGCGAGACGGCGGAGATGCCCGGTATGTATGCCGCCGGGGACTATGATCTTGCTGGTTTCTGCGTCGGCGCTGTGGAGCGCGGCGAGCAATTGACGGGCGAAAAGGTTGCGCCCGGTGATGTGCTGCTCGGACTCGGCTCATCGGGCGTGCATTCGAATGGCTATTCGCTGGTGCGTCGCCTTGCGGCGGACAAGGGCTGGAAGCTCAACCGACCCGCTCTGTTCGATCAGGAACAATTGCTGATCGATGTCCTGATCGCACCGACCCGGATCTATGTCGCGAGCCTCCTCCCCCTGATCCGCGAAGGTCATATCAATGCGCTCGCCCACATCACCGGCGGCGGGCTGCTGGAGAATATCCCGCGCATCCTACCGGACGGCGCACACGCCCTTGTCGATGCCGACCTCTGGCCGCAGCCTCGCCTGATGGCATTCCTTCAGGCGCAGGGCGCGATAGAGCCGGAAGAAATGGCCCGCACCTTCAACTGCGGTGTCGGCATGGTGCTGGCCGTTTCAGAGGACAAGGTCGCCGAGGTCACCACGCGCCTCAAAGCGGCGGGCGAGACCGTGTTTACCGTCGGCCGGATCGAGACCGGAGAGACAGGCTGCACCGTTCGCGGTTCGGTCGAGACCTGGTCGGCCAAGAGCGACTGGAGCGCGACGCATCTTGCCTGACCCGGCGAAACCGGACCGCTTCGTGTCAAACGCAGTCGAGACACATGCCGCGGTGGCCACTCGACCTTGCTTGAGACGAACGGAAGTCGGTCATGACGGATAGGGTCCGCATCGCCATTTTCATTTCCGGCGCTGGCACCAACATGGCTGCGTTGCTCTATGCCAGCAGGATGCGCGGCTGTCCTTACGAGGTCGTGTTGGTCGCCAGCAACGATCCGGCGGCGCCGGGCCTTGCACTGGCCAAGCTGGAAGGTGTCGCCACCTTCGCGCTGACACACAAGGGATTGACCCGCGCCGATCATGATGCGGCCATGGAAGCAGCCGCCGTGACAGCCGGAGCGGAAGTGATCGTGCTGGCGGGATACATGCGTATCCTGTCCGACGGCTTTGTCGCGCGATGGCAAGGGCGGATGCTCAACATCCACCCCTCTTTGTTGCCCAAATACAAGGGCCTCGACACCCATGCCCGCGCCATCGCGGCGGGGGACAGCCACGGCGGCACAAGCGTGCATCTTGTCACACCGGAATTGGATGCGGGCGAAGTGCTGGCGCAGATCGCGGTACCGATCGTGGGCGACGACACTCCCGAAAGCCTCGCCGAGCGGGTCAAACTGGCCGAACACCAGCTTTACCCCTACGCGGTGGCCGACTACGTGTCGCGCTGGCGCAATCCGGCATGGCTGCTCGAACAGGTGCGAGCCCGTGCCCTCGCCCTGCCCGAGACCTACGAGCAAGACAGTTTCGGCTCGCAGGGGTTCCGAGTTGGCGAAGGCAAATCGGGCAAATACTTCGCCTATTTCTCGGATCGGCCGCACGGCCATGAGCGTATCGCGCTGCTCGTCAAGGTGAGCGGCCCCGAGGAAATGGCGAGCCTGATCGAAGACCAGCCCGAGGTGTATTTCAAGCCCGCCTTCTATGGTGCGAGTGGCTGGATCGGGATGGTGCTGGATCGCCGCGATCTTGACTGGGACGATGTCTCCGCATGGCTCCGGCGCAGCTGGCGCGCGGTTGCGCCCAAGCGCCTGACGCGGCTCCTGGATATTGCAGACGAATTCTGATGGCGCGCAAGCCCCCTCCGCTGCGACCCCACTTGCTGGCGCGTGGCAAGCGCGCAGCACAGGCCAATGAATTTCTTGGTAAAGCGTGGGACAAGGGCTGGCTCCCTCCGCCCCAGCTTGATCCCGAAAGCCTGTGGAATATCGCCGCCAAAGGCCTTGGCGCGCGCACCGAGACGGCCGAGCATGGCGGGCGCCGCACCGAAGATGTGGCCGACTTCCGAGAACGCCTCGTCCGGTTGTGCGACAGTTTGCGCAGCGAGGCTGATCTCAATCCACTGGGACAGGCCATGGCTTATGGCCAGATCACCCGCACTCTACGCAACCGGCTTGCGCTCGGCGAATTGTGGTCAAAGCGTCCCGAACTGCTCGCAACCCGGCTCGCCCCGCCGATCATCGTGATCGGCCACATGCGGAGCGGCACCACCCGCATCCATAAGCTGCTGGCCGCCGATCCAGCGCATTCGCACACCCGTTATTGCGATGCCTATCATCCTGTTCCTGCGCGGCGCGGGGTGAACCGCGCGAAAGCCGCGCTTGAACTGGCGATGCTCGGCGTGCTCAATCCGTGGATGCAGTCGATCCACCCGATGGCTCCTGCCGAAGTCGAGGAAGAACTCGCGTGGCTGTCGGCAGCGCTGCACCATTCGATTTACGAATCGCAGTGGCGCATCCCATCCTATTCCGCGTTCAGCGAAGCGAGTGACCCGGCACCCATCTACCGTGAATTTCTGCGCATGCTCCAGACCGACGCCGCAATGCGCGGCGTGGCGGAGAAGCCACGCGTGCTCAAGGTGCCTGCCTTTGCCGAAGACCTCGCGACGCTGCTCGCGCTGTTTCCCGACGCGCGGCTGGTGCTGGCGGATCGTGATCATGAAGCCGTGCTCAAAAGCGCGGTGTCGCTGGCGGCCAATCAGATGGCGATCCAGTCGGACACCTGCGATCTTGCGCAGATCGAGGCGCTGTGGCGGCACAAGATCGCCTTTCGCGAAGCACGGCTCGGCGCTGCCCTCGCAGACTGGCAAGGGCGGGTCGCCCGGGCTTCTTTCGATGAACTCAATACCGATTGGGAAGGAGCCATCGCGCGCATCTATGCAGATCTGGGTCTGTCGCTGACCCCGACCGCACTTGTCGCAATGCGTCAGGTCATGGCCGCAAGTGAAAGCGGTCACCACCACGCCCATGCCGCGCAACTCGCAGTGTTTGCGCAGAGCGGATAGCAAAAGGGCCGCCCCATGAAGGACGGCCCTTTACAAAATTCAGTCCTCAGAAGGGTTCAGCCGACGATTTCGTCTTCGTTGAAGAAGAAGGCGATTTCGATCGCGGCATTTTCTTCGCTGTCCGAACCGTGCACGGTGTTCTCGCCGATCGACAGCGCCAGTTCCTTGCGGATCGTGCCCGGAGCAGCATCGGCCGGGTTGGTCGCGCCCATCACTTCGCGGTTCTTGGCAACGGCGTCTTCGCCTTCAAGCACCTGCACGACCACGGGCTCGCTCATCATGAATTCGACGAGTTCACCGAAGAAGGGACGCTCCTTGTGCACCGCGTAGAAGCCTTCGGCCTGTTCGCGGGTCATGTGGATACGCTTGGAAGCCACGACGCGCAGGCCGGCGTCTTCCAGCATCTTGGTGACAGCGCCGGTCAGATTGCGACGGGTGGCATCGGGCTTGATGATCGAAAAGGTGCGGGTGACCGCCATGATAAATCGTCCTTGGTTACGGGATCAGGAGAGGCTTTCCAGCACCCGCGTGTGCAGTGCTGGATTAAACTGGCCGCGCCCCTAGCGGCGGGTGGCCAATTGTTCAAGCCTTAGCGGACAACTGCTGGTGGCTTACCCGCCCATGCCCTTGCCACGGCCAATCACCAACTGGCCGCCCGTCTTGCCATCCACGGCAGCGCCGGTGCTCACCATGAAGCTGGTATCATCGGCAGCACGCTTGCCCGAAAGCATCATCGTGTCGTTCATATTGGCCTCAAGCTCGATTGCATAACCGGCCTTCTCGGCCAGTCCCTTGAAGTGAGCAATGATCGCCGATGCCTTGGCCGGGGTCTCGAACATGATCATGGTGCCCACACCGTCGGGCTGATTGACCACGGTGTTGCTAACCACGGTTGAGCCAGGAAAGAGGCTCAGGCCGTCCGGCAGCGTAACCGGCACACCTTGCCCCGATCGCAAGGTGGCATCACCCTCGGGCGTTTTGATGGTCATGGTGGTTTCGCCGCTCGCTTCATCGATGCGGTATTCGGCGGTTTCGCCATCGGGCGTCTTGATTGTGCCGGATTGCTCCGATCCGCAAGCGGCCAGCAGCGCGTTAGCACCAATCAGCATTAAAACAGCGAGATGCCGCATCGTCTTAGCCCCCTCTTACGATTGCTCAAGCATCGCTTATCGGGCGGCCGGGCGCAAGCGTTCAGCGCTTCTTGACCCAGCGACCGCCTTCCTGCGCGAAGTAGGCACGTTCGATATCCGCGCGGCCATCCTGCGCGCTCCATGCCTGCCGCGCCTCGGGCGCGCCATCGGGCGGGAACAACAGAAAGACGCGCGCAAAGCCTGCGGTTTCGCGAAAGCGTCCGTCGGCAAGCACCAGATGGGTTGCACCATTCGTCGCGGCGACCCCGTCGGAAAGCAGGATCGGCTGGCGCTCCGCTCCCGAGTCGCACGACTCACCGTTGGCAAGGAAGCTCTCGGGCCCGGCCTGCCACAGAGTTCGCGCAATCGCTGCGCGCTGATCGGCATCATCGCTCACCACCAGCAGCCGTGCGCCCTCATCCCGGACGCGTTTGGCGATCAGCGCGACGACCTTCTCGACGGGATCATCCGTAACCTGCCAGAAATCGAGCTTCATCAGCGGTGGTTATCCCTTCGAGCGACGGCAGCGGTCGGAACAATATTTCACATTGTCCCAATCGCGCTCCCACTTCTTGCGCCAAGTGAAAGGCAGCCCGCAGGCAAGGCACGTCTTGCTCGGCAGGTCAGACTTTTTGCGCATCTTTGGCATGTGTGTTGGCCTACCGCTTCGCTACTTGAGGCCGGGAGAGCGACCTAACGCTTCGCTAGTTGAGGTCGGAAATGCACGGGTTACCCCTCCAGCACATCGCGCACAAAGCGATCAAGCAGCCGCACGCCATAGCCGGTCGCGCCCTTGTCCCAAGTGTGGCCCGGCTTGTTCGACCACACCATGCCGGCAATATCGAGATGCGCCCACGGCGTGCCGTTCTTGACGAAGCGCTGCAGGAACTGCGCGGCCGTGATGGAACCAGCCTCGCGCGGGCCGATATTCTTCATATCTGCAATCGGGGAATCAATCAGCTTGTCGTAACTTGTGCCAAGCGGCATGCGCCACAGCTTGTCGCCACTCGTGGCCCCGGCGTTTGCAAGCTGGCTCGCAAGCGTATCATCATTGGCGAACATCCCGCCATATTCATGGCCAAGCGAGATGATCATCGCTCCCGTCAACGTGGCCAGATCGACCATGCGCGCGGGACCATACTGCTCCTGCACCCAATGGATCACATCACACAGCACCAGCCGCCCTTCGGCGTCAGTGTTGAGCACCTCGACGGTCTGCCCGCTCATGGTGGTGACGACATCGCCAGGGCGCTGCGCCTTGCCATCGGGCATGTTCTCGACAAGGCCGACGACCCCGATGATGTTCGCCTTGGCCTTGCGGTTCACCAGCGCGAGCATCGCACCAGCGACTGCGCCAGCGCCGCCCATATCCCATTTCATGTCTTCCATGCCCGGGCCGGGCTTGAGCGAGATCCCGCCCGTATCGAAGGTGACACCTTTGCCGATAAACACAGTCGGCTTCTCGTCCGCTGTCCCGCCGTTCCAACGGATCGCAAGCAGCTTGGATTCGCGCTCGGAACCCTGGCCCACCCCCAGCAACGCGCCCATGCCGAGTTCGGTCATTTCCGCCTCGCCGAGCACGGTCAATTGTGCGCCAGTACCCGCGAATGCCTCTTCACAGGCAGCCACAAAGGTTGCGGGGTAAAGCAGATTGGCAGGCTCGGTCACAAGCTTGCGCGTGAATTCGACGCCCATGGCCAGCGCTGCCTCACGCTCCCAAGCTTCGGCCGTGCCAGCGGGCGCGCCCACAACATACACCTTGGCGAGGCTGGGCTTCTTGTCAGCGGCGAGCCGCGTGCGATAGGCGTCATGACGCCAGCCACGCAGCCGCAGGCCCAGCAGCACCGCAGCAGCTTCCTCAGCTGTAAGACCGGCCCCGGCAAGATCCAGTACCATCTCGGTCTCGCCCGAAACGAGGTATTTCGCAGTAAGCGCCGCGCCCGCTTTTTCCAGATTGAGCATGCGTTCAGTCGCGGTCTTCTCGCCTGCACCGGCCAGCGCAATGCGGCGCAGCGCGCCGTTGTCCACGGTGAAACCCTCGAACACCTGGCCCACTCGCCCGGCGAAGCGCGCGGCAGTCGCACCCTCGGACAAGGCAGCATCAAGCCCTCCCAATCCGTCACCCTGATTGATGACGCGCGCAATCAGGCGGACCGAAGCGGGAGTGGTATCGGAAATGAGGATCTGCATGGGTTCTCCGCAAGAATAATGGCTTGTCTGGCCGCATGGGGTGCACAGCCTGCCGCGCATCCGAGCGCTTCGCTGCGGGAAAGCGCAAAAGGCCTTGATCAAACGCGATTGCGATTAGGCGCGAGCGGTGCAATAGGCAAGCCATGTCGGGAGGAACCTCGGGCAGCGCGCGCTTTACCAAAAAGCTAGGCTGGCGCGCAGCAGCGCGGCGGTCCTTTTCGCCGTGTTCTGCGCTTTTGGTCGCACTCATGGCAGCACCTGCCTCCGCTGATGCGGCAACCAGCCAGGCAGATGATCTTGCCGAATCAATGGCAGGTGAAGTCATTGATTTCGAAGCTGAACAGCTCACTTACGACAGCGAAGACGATATTGTCACCGCGCGGGGCAATGTGGTGCTGCGCAGCAAGGATCGCTCCGTCAGGGCCAACGAAGTCATATGGGATCGCCGGGGCGGGTCCATTCTTGCCAGTGGCGATGTGAGACTGGTCGATGAAAGCGGCAACCAGCTTTTCACCGAGACGATCGAACTGAACGACCAGTTCGAGGCGGGCGCCATGGCCGATCTGTTGATTGCGCTGCGTGCAGGCGGCAGGCTCGCCGCGCGCTCCGCCGCACGAGGCGAGGATGGCACCACCATTCTTACTGATGCCGCCTATACCGCCTGCGCTATCACCGACGCCGAGGGCTGCGCCAAGAACCCGAGCTGGCGGATAACCGCGCGCAAGGTGATTTATGATCAAGCGGCCAGCCGCGTACGGTTCCAGGGGGCGATGGTCGAACTGTTCGGCGCGCGCATCCTGCCGTTGCCGGGGCTTGCCCTGCGCACCGACGGCAAAGCGGAAAGCGGCTTTCTGGTGCCGGATTTCCGCATCACGGCGGTCAACGGCATCGAAGTCAGCGGCGAATACTACTGGCGGATGGGCGACAACCGCGATCTCAAGCTTGGCGCGTACGTCTTCTCCAGCGTTGCCCCGATGGGCAGCGCCCAGTGGCGTCACCTGACGGGCAAGGGCGCCTACCAGATCACCGGCTTCGTAACGGCGAGTGACCGCGCGTCTGATCTTACCGGCGGGGTCGGCTTCGAAAACGACCCGCGCGGTTATCTTGATGCGAATGGCCGGTTCCAGTTCAGCCCCGAATGGAGCCTGTCAGGTTCAATCCGCGTTGCGAGCGACCGCACCTTCCTGCGCCGCTACGATCTCAGCCGGGAGGACCGTTTGCGATCGGTGGTCAACCTCGAACGCATCGACGAAAAATCGTATCTTTCGATTGCCGGATGGGCGACGCAGACCTTGCGGATTGTCGCGGACCAAGGCCAGATCCCGATAGCCCTGCCCGCCATCGATTATCGCCACCTGGTCGATGATCCGGTGTTGGGCGGGCGAATCCAGTTGCAAGCGAATACGCTCGCGCTGGTGCGCACCGAAGGGCAGGATACCCAGCGCGCCTTTGCTGCGGCGAGATGGGACCTGCGCCGGATGACGGGCATGGGACAAGTCGTGACTCTGACAGGTCTGGTGCGGGGCGATGTCTATCACACACAGGACACGCTCTCGACGATCACCGAGGTCTACCGCGGGCGGGAAGGCTGGACGACGCGCGGAGTGGCCACGGCAGCGGTCGACATTGAATGGCCGTTCGTCGGCGAGGCTTTCGGCGGCACTCAGGTTCTGAAGCCCCGGGTGCAGCTGGTCGCCAGCCCGCACACGCGCAACCTTGCCATACCTAACGAGGATTCGCGTGCGATTGATCTGGAGGATTCCAATCTTTTCGCGCTCAACCGCTTTGCCGGCTATGATCGTATCGAAGATGGTGCGCGCATAACCTGGGGTCTTGATTGGGAACTGACCCGTCCGGGCTTGCGCATCAAGTCAACAATCGGCCAGTTCTATCGGCTGGAAGAACAGAATGATATTTTCCCGGTTGGCACCGGCCTGCCTGATCGGGTGTCGGACTTTGCCGGCCGCACCGAAGTGCGTTTCGGCAATCTGGTCAGCCTGACGCACCGCTACCGGCTGGACAAGGACAATTTCATCATGCGCCGCAACGAGATCGACGCCGCGATTGGCAGCGCGCGGACCTATCTTGAAATCGGCTACCTCCGGCTCAACCGCAACATCACCACAGTCGAGGATCTGGCCGACCGCGAGGAATTGCGCGCAGCCGGGCGGATCGCCATCGGCAGGAACTGGTCGGTGTTCGGATCGGGCATTTTCAGCCTTTCCTCGGCCGAGGACAATCCGTTCTTCACACTCGAAGGGTTCGAACCGATCCGAACCCGTGTTGGCGTTGCCTATCAGGATGAATGCATGGAATTCGGCGCAACCTTCCGTCGCGACTTCGTGACCGCAGGTGACGCGCTGCGCGGCAACACCTTCCAGATCTTCTTTGCGCTGCGCAATCTGGGCTTCCGCTAGACGTGGCTGTTAGATAAATTGGCACACGAGGCAAAAGTCGCTAGAGGCGCAGCAGGCGTGACGAGCCATCATCATTGCCGCGACAACTCAGCTTTCATTCAGCTAGGTGGCGACAAATCTGAATCAATCGCACGAACGGGATCGGGCGGTTTCTTGGACCGGAACGGGATTACGCAGTGACATTGCCAGTGAAATCGCCAGCCAAATCGAAGTTTTTCTACGGGGCAGGAGCAAGTCTGGCGCTGGCAGGGGTAGCCATGCTGGCAGCGCTGCCAGTGGTTACACCTGCGCAGACTGTGGCTGTGCCCACTGCCGACAATCCGTTCGGTTTGCCCGATGAGGTTACCCTGTTCGGCAAAGCCAATCCTGATGTCCGCACTGCGACGGCGGTGGTGAATGGCTATGTGATTACCGGAACCGACATCGATGAGCGGGTGGCACTGGTAACCTCGGCATCCGAAGTCGATGTGCCCGAAGACGAACTGCTGCGACTGCGCGTTCAGGTGCTGCGCAACCTGATCGACGAAACCCTGAAAGTGCAGGCTGCCGATGCCCAGAAGATCCCGGCCAAGCCCGAGGATGTAGAGCGCACCTATTCCCAGCTGGCCGAGCAGAACTTTGCCGGCGAGCCCAAGAAGATGGATGAATATCTGCGTTCGGTCGGTTCGTCGCCCAAAGCCTTGAAGCGGCAAATCGAAGGCGAGCTGGCGTGGGAAAATCTCATCCGACGCAACATCATGCCGTTCGTGAATGTCTCGGCTGAAGAGGTGAACGATGTGCTCGCCCGGCTTGAAGCCTCGCGCGGCACTGACGAGTACCGGCTGGGCGAAATCTATCTCTCCGCCACGATGGAGAACCGTGCAGCCGTGCTTCAGAATGCGCAGCGTATCATGGAGCAGCTTGAGGCGGGCGGCAGCTTCGTTGCCTATGCGCGCCAGTTTTCCGAAGCAACCACGGCTGTCGTTGGCGGCGATCTCGGTTGGGTGCGGCTCGGCCAGTTGCCGCCGCAGCTTGCCACTGCCGTACGCCAGCTTCAGCCCGGCCAGCTCAACGGGCCGATCGAAATTCCGGGCGGCTTTTCGATTGTCTATCTGATCAACAAGCGTCAGGTGCTGATGGCTGACCCAAGCCAGGCCGTGCTCAACCTCAAGCAGATCACCATCAACTTCGAGCCCGGCACCACCCAGCCCAAGGCCGAGGCGAAGATCGAACAATTCGTGAAATTCCTCGATGGCATGCGCGGCTGCGCCGATGCCGATGGTGCAACCGCGGCGGTCGGTGCACAGGTCGTCTCAAACGACCAGTTACTTGCCGCGAACCTGCCCGAGCAGCTTCGCAACATCCTCCTCAATCTGCAGATCGGCCAAACCACACCGCTTTTTGGCGGGGTTGAGGAAGGCGTGCGCGTACTGATGTTGTGCGGGCGCGATGATCCGCAGGACAAGGGCGCACCGACTTTTGCCACGGTGATGGACCAGATCGAGCAGGAGCGCATCAACAAGCGTGCACAACGCTATCTGCGCGATCTGCGCAACGACGCATATATCGAATACAACTAAGCGTGAACGCCGCGCCTCTTGCCATTGCTCTGGGTGATCCCGCGGGTATCGGACCCGAAGTTATCCTTGGCGCGTGGTCACGGCTGAAGGCCGCGGGCAACCTTCCCTCGCTGTTCGTCGTCGGCGGGCCGCAATTGCTCGCGGCTGCGGCTGTGCGTGCCGGGATCGATTGCCCACTGGTGCCGATTGCCGATCCTGCCGAGGCGCTGTTCGCTATCGGCGCGGGCCTGCCGGTGATGGCAGGACTGGATGCGCCGTATACTCCAGGCCGACCTGACGGGGATGGTGCAAGGCTGGCCCTCGCCTCGCTGAGCTGGGCCACCCGCTTTGCGCTGGGCGGCGTCGCGTCAGGGCTGGTCACTGCTCCGGTGACGAAATCCGGCCTTGCCGCGATTGGCTGGGATTACCCCGGACAGACCGAATTTCTCGCCGATGCCTGCGGCATGCCCTATCGCGATGCGGTGATGATGCTGGCGGGGCCATCCTTGCGCGCCGTGCCGCTGACGGTCCACGTTGCGCTAGCCGAGGTGCCTGCCCTGCTCTCGGCCGATCTCATTACCCACAAGGCACGGATTGTGGCAGCCGCGCTGCGCCGCGATTTCGGCATCGCCGCCCCCCGCCTCGCAATCGCCGCGCTCAATCCCCATGCGGGCGAGAACGGCCAGTTCGGCGGCGAGGAAGCGCGCATCATCGCGCCTGCCATCGCTGCCTTGCAAGCTGAGGGTATCGCCGCTTTCGGCCCAGTTCCCGGTGACGCACTGTTCACACCGCGCGCGCGCGCAACCTATGATGCCGCCCTTTCCATGTACCATGATCAGGCGTTGATCCCGGTCAAGGCACTGGATTTCGATGAAGGGGTTAATGTCACGCTTGGCCTGCCGATCATTCGCACGTCGCCCGATCACGGCACTGCCTTTGACATCGCCGGGCAAGGCGTGGCCGATCCGGGCGCAATGGCAGCGGCGATCCGCATGGCGAGCGAGATGGCGGCGGCGCGGGCCGCGCGCGATGCCTGATCTGCCCCCCATCCGCGAAGTCATTCAACGGCACAATCTTGCCGCCTCCAAAGCGCTGGGGCAGAATTTCCTGCTTGATGAGCAGTTGCTCGCGCGGATCGCGGCCCTGCCCGGCGATCTGTCCAGCCAGCAAGTCCTCGAAGTCGGGCCCGGTCCCGGCGGCTTGACCCGCGCGCTGTTGCGGGCTGGTGCAAGAGTGACGGCAATAGAAATGGACCGCCGCTGCCTGCCTGCCCTTGCCGAACTGGGTGAAAGCTTTCCCGGGCAGCTTACTGTTATCGAAGGCGATGCGCTGAAGCTCGATCACGCCGCAGTGATGGGCGGGGAGCCGTTCCACGTCCTGTCGAACCTGCCCTATAATGTCGGCACTGCGCTGTTTGTGCGCTGGCTGAGCGGGGAAGCATGGCCGCCGCTCTGGCAGTCACTGACCTTGATGTTCCAGCGCGAAGTCGCTGACCGTATCGTCGCTGGCGCAGGTAATGATGCCTATGGCCGCCTCGCTGTGCTGGCCCAATGGCGGGCCGAGGCGCGGCTGGCGATGAAAGTCCACCGCAGCGCCTTTACCCCGCCCCCCAAGGTGATGAGCGCGATTGTCCACGTCACCCCCGCACCCATGCCCCAAGGCGTCAGCGCGCGGATGCTCGAACGCCTCACCGAAAGCGCCTTCGGCCAACGCCGCAAGATGCTACGTCAGAGCCTGAAAGGCGTGCCGGGCGCGCTGGAGGCGCTGGCAGGCCTAGGCATTGATGAAACCCGCCGCGCCGAAACGGTCAGCGTGGCGGAGTTCGTGGCTCTCGCCAAGGCACTGTTCTGATGTATTTTCCTCACGCCTTCACGGCTGAAATAGTCCAGCACGAGGTCGGTTCGGAGCGCTACCGCTACACCGTCATCTTTGTGCCCGATGAGGTGAAGGCCGATCTGCCGCTCGCCGAATATCCGAAGCTGCGCATCAGCGGCGAGGTCGACGACCACCCGATTGAGGCGGCACTGACCCCGGTGCGCGGAGAGCATTACATCCTGCTTTCCAAGCAACTGTTGAATATAATCGGCAAAGGCCTCGGTGAGGAGGTCGAGTTGCGCTTTCGCATCGCCGATCAGGATGCGGTAGGGGTGCCTGAGCGGCTTGCGGACGCCCTCGCTCGCGATGCCGCCATGCGCGCGTTGTGGCAGGGTGCAACGCCGGGCAAGCAGCGCGCGCTCGCCTATATGGTTGCCTCGGCCAAGCGCGCGGCAACGCAGGAGCAACGGATCGAGAAGGTTGCAGCAGTCCTGCGCGGGGAGATTGACCTCAACGGCAACCCGCTGGCTTAGCCCGCCTTCCTCCGCAGCCGCCACGCATGCAACACCGGCTCGGTGTAACCCCTCGGCTGCTCCACCCCCTTGAAGATCAGCTCCTTCGCCGCGCTGAAGGCCGCGCCGCTTTCGTTTCCGGTCAGCGGCACATAGAGCGGGTCGCCGGCGTTCTGCGCATCGACCTTGGCCGCCATGCGGGCGAGGCTTTCCAGCACCTGCGCCTCGGTCACCACCCCATGCAGCAGCCAGTTGGCGATATGCTGCGAGGAAATGCGCAGCGTAGCGCGGTCCTCCATCAGGCCCACGTCATTGATGTCGGGCACCTTCGAGCACCCTACCCCCTGATCCACCCAGCGCACGACATAGCCAAGCAATCCCTGACAATTATTGTCGAGCTCCTCGGCGATTTCGGCTTCCGACCAGTTGGTGCCTTCCGCGAGCGGAATCGACAAAAGCGCATCAAGGCCCATCGGCTCGGGCAAGTGCTGCTGCACATCGAACACGTTGAGTTGGTGGTAATGGAGCGCGTGCAGCGTCGCGGCGGTGGGCGATGGCACCCACGCGGTGTTGGCGCCCGCCTTGAGGTGGCCGATCTTCTCGACCATCATCTGCCCCATCAGATCGGGCGCGGCCCACATACCCTTGCCGATCTGCGCCTTGCCCGAAAGGCCGTGCTTGAGGCCGATCGCGACATTGCGCGCCTCATAGGACTTGAGCCAGTCGCTGCCCTTCATGGCACCTTTCCGCAGCATCGGCCCCGCGCGCATCGAGGTGTGGATCTCGTCGCCGGTGCGGTCGAGGAAGCCGGTATTGATGAACACGATCCGGTCGCGCACGGCGTGGATGCAGGCGGCAAGGTTCGCGCTGGTGCGGCGCTCTTCGTCCATCACGCCGACCTTGATGGTGTGGCGCTTGAGGCCCAGCAGGTCTTCCACCGCATCGAACAGGTCGTTGGTGAAGGCGCATTCTTCCGGCCCGTGCATCTTGGGCTTCACGATGTAGATCGAGCCGCAGCGGCTGTTGCCGAAACGCCCATGACCTTCGACATCGAGCGTGCTGATCGCGCTGGTGAAGACCGCGTCCATGATGCCCTCGGGCACTTCCGAGCCATCGGGCAGGCGGATCGCGGGGTTGGTCATCAGGTGGCCGACATTGCGCACGAACATCAGGCTGCGGCCCGACAGGCTGCGGGGCGAGCCATCGGGCGCGGTGTAGCCCTTGTCGCCTGCCAGCGTGCGGGTGAGAGTCTTGCCGCCCTTTTCGAAACTCTCGGACAGATCGCCCCGGATGATGCCGAGCCAGTTGGTGTAGGCCAGCAGCTTGTCCTCGGCATCGACTGCCGCGACTGAATCCTCGCAATCGGCGATGGTGGTGAGCGCGGATTCGACAATGATATCAGCAATTCCGGCCTTATCGGTCGTGCCCACGGGCGTGCTCGCATCGAAGACAACTTCGATATGCAAGCCATTGTTCTGAAACAGCAGGCCTCTCTCAGTCTCGCCAATATACTGCGCCGGATCGGCCAGCACCGCGCCTTCGCGCCCCGCAAGGTCAGCCCAGCTTGCGCCATAGGCGAGCGGGAAAGTCTCATCCAGAAACTGCCGCCCGCGCGCGATCACCGCCGCGCCGCGCGCCTCGTCATAACCGCCGGGCCGCGCCGGGGGCGCATCGAGCGCGTCAGTCCCATAGAACGCATCATACAGGCTCCCCCAGCGCGCATTCGCGGCATTCAGCAGGAAGCGCGCGTTGAGGATCGGCACCACCAGCTGCGGCCCGGCCATGGTGGCGATCTCGGGATCGACGTTCTGGGTGCCGATCTGGAAGTCGCCCGGCTCGGCGACGACGTAGCCGATTTCGCTGAGGAACGCCTTGTAAGCCGCCGCGTCATGCGGCTTGCCCGCGCGCTCGACGTGCCACGCATCGATCTGCGCCTGCAACGCCTCGCGCTTGGCCAGCAGCGCCGCATTGCGGGGGGCGAAGTCGGCCAGCAGCGCGGCAAAACCCTGCCAGAACGCAGGCACATCGCGGCCCAGCGGCATGAGGACTTCGCTTTCGAGAAAAGTCGTCAGCGCCTCGTCAATCTGCAAACCGGCGCGCTCGATCATCTGTGTCATCGTGGTCCTCGTGTTATCAGCACATGATCCTTGGGGAGGAGAGGACGGCAAGCGCCTATGGCGCAGGGGACGGGGGATTGCAACGGGTTGGACTGGCCTAAAAGGCAGGCTAGTGTTGGCGCGTGAACACACCTCCCACCCTGCCCGCGATCAACGCCGCTGCCATGCTGGAACAGGTCGAAGCGTGGTGCGCGATCAACACTGGCACAGCGAATCTGGCCGGACTGGCACAGCAGGCTGCTCTGATGGCGGATGCCTTTGGCAAGCTGCCGGGCACGGTGGAATTGATCGATCCGGCGCCCGTGACAGCGATTGCGGCTGATGGCACCGCCTTCGATAAGCCCCATGGCCAGCATCTGGTGGTGCGGGTGCGGCCCCACGCCAACCGGCGCATCCTGCTGACCGGCCATATGGACACAGTGTTTCCGGCTGATCACCCCTTTCAGGGGCAACGCTGGCTGGATGATGAGACGCTGAACGGCCCCGGCGTGGCCGACATGAAGGGCGGGATTGCGGTTATGCTTCATGCGTTGCTGGCGTTTGAGGAAAGCAGCGTTGCGAGCAGTCTTGGCTATGATGTGCTGATCAATTCGGATGAGGAAACCGGTTCGCTGGCAAGCGCTGACCTGATTGCCACGCTGGCAGCGGGAAAGCTGGCCGCGCTCACCTACGAGCCCGCCGCCCTGCCCGACGGCACACTCGCGCATGAACGCGGCGGAACCGGTAACTATTCCGTGGTGATCACGGGCCGCTCCGCCCATGCCGGACGCAATCCGCACGAGGGACGCAATGCGATTGTTGCGGCGGCAGATCTGATCCTGCGGCTCAAAGCTCTTGAGCGTGACGACATCACCATCAACCCAGCCCGGCTGGAAGGTGGAAGCCCGAATAACGTTGTACCGGATCACGCCGTGCTGCGCTTCAACATCCGGCCAAAATCTAACGAAGCGACAGAAAATTTCGACCACGATCTCAAGAATTTGATTGCATCTGTTGAGACAGCGCACGAAGTCCACTGTCACCGCCATGGCGGGGTAACACGCCCGCCCAAACCGGTCGATGCCCGAGCCCAAGCCCTGTTCGATCTGGTGCGGGAATGCGGTGCGGAACTGGGGCAGGACATCCGCTGGCAATCGTCCGGCGGCGTATGCGATGGCAATAATATCGCGGCTTGCGGGGTGCCGGTGGTTGATACCATGGGGGTGCGCGGCGGCGCGATCCACTCCGCACAGGAATACCTTATCGTCCCCAGTCTCGCAGAGCGCGCAACGTTATCCGCAAGCGTGATCCAGCGCCTCGCCGAAGGAGCCTTGCCGTGAGTTTTCGTCTGCGGGCCGCGCGCGCGGCAGATCTCGAACATCTCTATGAAATGGCTAAGCTGACAGGAGGGGGTTTCACGAATCTGCCGCCCGATCGCGCCGCTCTAAGATCAAAGCTCGAACGCGCGGAAGCCGCATTTTTGCGCGATGAGAGCACACTTTCGGATGAATTGTTCGTGTTGGTGCTCGAAAATGCGCAGACAGGCGCCGTTCGCGGCACGTGCCAGCTGATGACCAAGGTCGGCCAGCGCTGGCCATTCTATTCCTACCGTCTCAACACCCTGACCCAGTATTCGCAGGAACTCGATCGCACGGTACGCGCCGAGTTGCTCAGCCTTGTTACCGATCTGGAGGGATCAAGCGAGGTCGGCGGGCTGTTCCTCCACCCCAACGAACGCGCGGGCGGACTTGGCCTGCTGCTCGCCCGTTCGCGCTATCTCTTCATTGCCATGCACCGAAAACGTTTCGCTGACCGCATTCTCGCGGAGCTGCGTGGGATCATCGATGAACGCGGCGGCTCGCCCTTCTGGGATGGGGTCGCGGGACGCTTTTTCGGGATGAATTTCCAGGAAGCCGATTACTTCAATGCGATCAACGGCAACCAGTTCATTGCCGATCTTATGCCCAAGCATCCGGTCTATATCGCGATGCTGGGAGAGGATGCGCGGAGCGTGATCGGCGTACCTCACCCGTCGGGGCGGGCCGCGATGCGGATGCTCGAACTCGAAGGGTTCCGGCATGATGGCTATGTCGATATTTTCGATGGTGGGCCCACCATGGTAGCCCATACCGATCAGGTAACCAGCGTGCGCGAATCCGTGCACGCCAAACTGACCAACCTGAACGCCGACGAAGGCGAACGCGCGATCCTCGCCACCGGTAGCCTTGGTACGTTCCGCGCCTGTTTCGGCGCGCGGGTGGTGGATGGCGAAGGCGGCATTGCGATTGATTCCGCATCCGCCGATCTGCTCGACGTGTGCGAGGGCGATATGGTGTGGAGCGTGGGACGGTGAGCCTGACAGAAATCAATTTCGATGGGATTGTCGGCCCCTCGCATAATTACGCCGGCCTCAGCCTCGGCAATATCGCGAGCGCGAGCCATGCGGGCGATCCGTCCTACCCCCGCGCCGCTGCCTTGCAGGGCATTGCCAAGATGCGCGGGAACCTTGCGCGGCTGGGCGTCCAGGGCTTTTTCGTGCCTCTTCCCCGCCCCAACCGGGCACTTGCTGCTGCTCTCGCACTTGACGGCAGCGAGCCGCCGCAATTGCGCGCGGCGCCATGGTCAGCCTCGAGCATGTGGACGGCCAATGCCGCCACCGTCTCGCCCGCGCCGGATACGGCAGACGGCAAGTGCCACCTGACGCCCGCCAACCTCGTCACTATGCTGCACCGCGCGCAGGAATGGCTCGATACCAAGCGGCAACTCGAACTTGCTTTCGGCAATTCCAGGCATTTCGCGGTCCATGACGCGGTGCCGCCAAGCTTTGGCGATGAAGGCGCGGCCAATCATATGCGGCTTTGCGAAAGCCACGGCGGTCACGGTGTCGAGGTCTTCGTCTACGGGAAGACTGGAGGCCGCTTTCCCGCGCGCCAACACGAACAGGCGAGCCGTCTGGTGGCGCGCGCGCACGGGCTTGATCCGGCGCGCACGGTTTTCATTGAGCAGAACCCGGATG
Organism: Erythrobacter sp.; assembly: GCA_046296075.1. Taxonomy (GTDB): domain Bacteria; phylum Pseudomonadota; class Alphaproteobacteria; order Sphingomonadales; family Sphingomonadaceae; genus Erythrobacter. The sequence goes on from JBKBMC010000033.1 coordinate 22,974, forward strand.
CGATTGCTGCAGGCGCGTTCCACAATGATGTGGTCGCTGTCGCCAACGAGCGTGTCCTGTTCACCCACGACATGGCCTTTGCCGACCAGCAGGGCGCCTACGACGCGATCCGCGCAGCGTTCCCCGCACTTGAAGTGGTTGAAGTGCCCTCCTCGGCCGTCAGCTTGCAGGAGGCGATCCGGACATATCTGTTCAACGCCCAGCTTCTCACCCTGCCAAGCGAAGAGATGGCACTGATTGTGCCTGAGGAATGCCGCGAGAGCGCAGCCGTCTGGAGTTGGGTGGAGGCGATGCTAACCGGAAATGGCCCGATCCGGCAGGTCATTCCCGTCGACGTGCGCCAGTCGATGGCCAATGGCGGCGGCCCGGCCTGCTTGCGTTTGCGCGTCGTATGCGCGCCCGAAACAGTCGATTCGCGCTTTCTGCTGGATGAGGCAAAAGCCGATCTGATCGAACAAGTGATCGCCGCACACTGGCCAGAGCAGATCGACCCCGCAGACATCGGGGACGAAAGTCTCGCAAGATCAGTCACAAAGGCGCGCACTGCACTTCTCGCAGCACTCGATCTTACCGAACTTGGTTAACGCGTTTGCCAATTCATGGATCGTAGCGTTAATGTTGAGGCTGATTTTGAGCCGCCTTGCGCACAAAAGTTATTTGCAAGCGGCCTAACCTGAGCGCGGAGGCAGCATGTTGCGGAAGATCGGACGTTTGTTCGTTATCAAGAACCGCTTTGAAGCTTACGCGATTATCTTTGCGCTGGCCCTTGGGGCAACGTCCCGCG
>JBKBMC010000034.1:0-22932 GCA_046296075.1 Erythrobacter sp.
CAACAATCTCGCGCCTGGTGCGGGTGGTGTCATAAGGTTTGCGCAAGCTGACCACGGGAAACAGCAAAACTGCAAAGTCGGGCCGTGCAGAAACCTGCTCATGCGCGTCATCCCCTGCATAAAGCACGCGAGAGGACTGATAGGCAGTAAATCCGGCCAGATGACCGCCTGCCGAGAAGCCCATGACACCGATCCGCGCCGGATCAATGGCGAATTCGTCGGCACGGCTGCGAATGATCTTCATTGCCCGCTGTGCATCCATGAATGGAACAGAGGCGTCCCAGCCATCATTGGGCAGACGATAGATTAGCTCGAAGACAGTAAATCCGCGCGCCTGCAGCCACTGGGCCGCCGGCGTACTTTCTTTCCACAACTGGATGCGGAAGTAACCGCCTCCGCCTGCCACCAGCACAGCGGCACCATTGGGCGCAGCAGGGCGATACACCCGCATACGCGGGACAGAAATATTGGAAACCGCACCATAGCCAGTGCCCGGCCCGCCCAATTTCTCGGGGCCAGCCACCTTTCCTTTGCCCGGCGGATTGCCCGGCCAAAGCACAATCTCCTCGGGAGCAGCGGTATCACGTGCGGCAACGGGCCCTGCCAAGGACAACAAAACAAGCGCCGAACCAGCGGTCAGAAGATCACGGCGCACAATCATGGGGTGTTCTCCAGCACCTTGGCGATTTTTTCGCTCACTGGTCCGCTGCGCTCGTGGCGCTCGATGTCCTCTTGCGGGAGCGGCATCGGCGTACCCGCCATGGCCTGGGCCAGCCGTTCACGATCAAGTCCTTTTTCCCATCGCGCCACCACGATGGTCGCAACGGCATTACCAATGAAGTTCGTCAGCGCGCGGCATTCGCTCATGAAGCGGTCAATCCCGAGGATAAGCGCCATGCCCGCTACCGGCACACTCGGAACCACCGAAAGCGTCGCCGCAAGGATAACGAAGCCTGCCCCGGTTACGCCGGCTGCGCCCTTTGAGCTGATGATCGCAACCAGCACCAGCGTAAGCTGTTCGCTCAGGGAAAGATCAATTCCCAATGCTTGCGCGATAAACAGCGCAGCTAGCGTCATGTAAATATTGGTGCCGTCGAGATTGAAGGAGTATCCGGTCGGCACCACCATGCCGACCACCGCTTTGCTGCATCCGGCGGTCTCCATCTTCTCCATAAGGCTGGGCAAGGCGGCTTCGGATGATGACGTGCCCAATACCAGCAGAAGTTCTTCGCGCAGATAGCGGATCAGTGCAAAAATCGAAAAGCCGTTCAGGAACCCGACCAGCCCCAGAACCACCAGCACGAACAACAACGAGGTGACATAGAATGTTGCCACCAGCGCCGCGAGGCTGGCGAGAGAGCGGAGGCCGAATTCCCCAATGGTAAAGGCAATTGCGCCGAATGCGCCGATGGGCGCAAACTTCATCAGCATGTGAACCAGCTTGAACACCACCTCGCTGAACGAAGCGAGCACATCCATCACCAGATCGCTTTGCGGTCTGGTTGCTGCAATTGCCACCCCGGCGAGAATGGCAACAAGCAGCACCTGCAGAATGTTGCCATCGGTTACTGCGCTGAACAGGGTTTCAGGGATGATCCCTAGCAGAAATCCGCTCAGACTCTGTTCTTCTGCCACCTTGGCGTAGCCTGCCACCGCGCTCGCATCGAGCGTGGCAGGGTCAATGTTGAGCCCTTCGCCCGGTCGCACGATATTGGCAACGGTAAGCCCAATGATAAGCGCCAGCGTGGAAAAGAAGAGGAAATAGGCAAACGCCTTGCCTGCCACGCTACCCACCGCCTTCATGTCGCGCATGCCGGCAATCCCGGTCGCAACCGTAAGGAAGATCACTGGTGCGATAATCATTTTGACGAGCTTGATAAAGCCATCGCCCAGCGGTTTGAGTGCGGTGCCAACTTCCGGCGCAAAATGTCCGACAGACGCACCGATCGCGATTGCCGCCAACACCTGCACATATAGCTGGCGGTAAAGCGGTCTCTTGGCCGGTGCGGCAATTAGCCCCGGTGTGCTGGCTACATAGGCCTTCATGGCTGGCTGGTTTCCTGGCCCCGTCTCTCCGGGCAGAAGAATCGGGCCACCGCTGACAGACCGCAAGGCTTTTGCAGCGCAAAATGATATCACTTATTTTCAGACGATTGCGATATATTGGTGCGCGAATTGTGCGAAAATTCGCACAAAATTGTTGCAGTCCGTGCGGAAAAACGCACAAGTCCCCGTAAGCATGGGGGGATGGTGATGCGACACAGCCTGGAGCGCTGGCATTTGCTGCCGATCGGGCTTGCAGCGCTGATGCTGACAGCTGCAATCGCCATGCTCGGGCTCGATCGGGCGATCCGAGCCAATACGCTGGAAGAAACCCGGGCCGCGGCGACAAGTCAGGCCGCGATACTGGCCGCTGGGTTGGAAAGCGAATTGAACAAATTCAGCCTTGTTCCACAGGTGCTCGCGGCTGACCCTGAAGTCGCAAGATTACTTGCAGGCGATGATAATGCCCGCGCAGTGCTCAATCGCCGTCTTTCCGCACTCGCACGGCAGACCAATGCAGCCGCGATCTACCTTATGGACACGCGCGGCCTCACGGTAGCGGCCAGCAATTGGGATCGGCCGGACAGTTTCGTAGGTTCGGATTACAGTTTTCGGGATTATTTCACCTTGGCAATTGCGGATGGCGCGGCCAACGAATTCGCGCTCGGCACCGTGAGCGGCCGCCCTGGCCTCTACCTTTCCGAACGGGTTGGCCTGGCGAAAGACCCACTCGGCGTGGTCGCGGTGAAAGTCGAATTTGATCGCCTCGAAGCGCAATGGCGCGATGGTCAGGATGCAGTATTCGTAACACAGCAAGAGGGCATTATACTGCTCACCAGCAATCCTGATTGGCGGTTCCATGCGGCTGCCAGCACGGGAGATGCTGGCCCATCTCGGGATCGGGCGACCTATGCAATGCGGTTCGGCGTGGATGAGCCGGAGCCCTTTGAACTGCCTGTGGCTGGCCCCGCGGCATCGCCCGTCAGGCTGGTTGAGAAGATCCAGCCAATTGCGCCGGTAGGCTGGGAATTGCATCTTCTTGCCGATCCGGCTCCACGCCTGTCCACCGCTATCGCCAATGGTCGGCTTGCCGTTGTGCTTGGCGTTGCGCTGTTCAGCCTTGCTGGCGCCGGCGGCTTCATATGGCTACGCCAACGCAAGGAACGGGCAGCCGCTGAACTATCAGCCCAAACAGCCGCCTTGCGCGAACAGTTGCAACAGGCCAACCGTCTGGCAACGCTTGGCCAGATTACCGCAGGACTGGGCCACGAAATTCGCCAGCCGCTCGCAGCTATGCGCGTCTATGCTGAAAGCGGAGAACGTTTGCTGGCGGCTGGGCGCAGCCTCGAAGTGGCCGATAACTTCGATAAGATCGCACGGTTGGCTGAAAAGATCGGGCGGATTACCGAAGAATCTCTCCAGTTTAGCCGACGCACCCCCAGCGAACCCAAGGACATCCCACTGTCTGAAGTAATCGAGGGGTCTTTGCTCCTGCTGCGCGACCAGATCCGGCAGCGCAGCATCAATCTGGCCTTGCCAAAGCCCGATGCCTCAGGTGTGATGGTGCGCGCTCAACATGTCCAATTGGAACAAGTGCTTGTAAATCTGCTGCAGAACGCGGTGCATGCGTGTGGGCAAGGCGGGCAAATTTTCGTAACGATTGAGCAAAACCTGCAACATGTGCGCCTGAGTGTCGCCGACAACGGGCCGGGGGTTGCTGCTGACCTACGCGAAACGCTATTCCAGCCGTTTGTTACCGGACGTAATGACGGGATCGGTCTTGGCCTTGCGATCGCGCGCGACATCATGTGCCGGATCGGCGGCGATCTGGTGCTTGAGGAAAGCGCCAGTGGTGCCCGCTTAACAATGGTTATTCCTGCTGCATGACAATGCCTGCCCCCTTGCGTGTGGCGCTGGTCGAAGATGATATCTCGCTCAGAGATGCCATCAAGCAAGCGTTGATGCTGGAAGGCGCCGAGATCATCGCCTTCCCCGACGCACGGGCTGCACTGAGTTGGTTGACGCGGGATTATGCGGGAGTGGTGGTCAGTGATGTGCGGATGCCTGGCATGGATGGCATCGCCTTCTTCGCCAGGCTGCGCGAGATTGACCCTGATCTGCCGGTCATTCTGACAACAGGCCACGGTGATATTGCGATGGCCGTGGAGGCCATGAAAAACGGCGCGGCGGATTTCCTGACGAAGCCCTATTCGTCGGCGGATTTGTTTCGCGCGGTGCGGACAGCCAGCGACCGCCGCGCGTTGGCGCTCGAAAATCGCAAATTACGCGAGGAAGCCGGGCGCACCACGGGCATGGCCATTCCCGGCCTCTCATTGGCGGCGGAACGGCTGCGCTCGGTAATTGATGCAGTCGCCCGTTCGGAAATTGATGTGGTGCTGGCTGGGCCGCTAGGAAGCGGGAAAAGCCATGCTGCCCGGCTGATCCACGATCTGAGTTCGCGCGGCAGCCGTCCGTTTGTCAACGTAGACGCGGGAATCCTTGCTCACGAAGATGCGGAATTGCTTTTGTTCGGCCGCGACCCGGGCAGTGGACACATTGGCCTTTCGCGCACCGGGCTTGTTGAACGCGCCAATGGCGGGACACTATTACTTGACGAAATTGAAGCCGCAGATAGTGGGCTGACTTCGCGCCTGTTGTCCTTGCTGGAAAAACGGCAGGTGCTCCCGATCGGGGCCGACCGGCCGCGCCCTGTAAACATCCGCGTGATCCTTTCGCGCAGCGCTGATGATCCAAACGACGATGCCCACGATGTGTTTATGCATCGTCTCAGCGCAGTCAAAATCGTGTTCCCCAGTCTAAGCGAGAGGCGCGAGGACGTGCCGGAAATCTTCCGGCTGTTTGTTGCCCGCCACGCCCGGGAGCTTGGCGTTGCGGTGCCGGTAATTGGTGAGATGCAATGGCGTCACGTCCAAGCACATAACTGGCCGGGGAATTTCCACGAGCTGAACACCTATGCTCGCGCTTTCGTGCTTGGGCTGTCGGAAATCGGAGCGGAGGCCTTGGTGACGCCAGCCCAACGTTCATTGCAGCAGATTATGGCCGATTTCGAACGCACGGTTCTTGAAGACGGTCTGCGCACGTGTCGCGGCGATATTGTCAAGCTGCAGGCGCTTCTGCAAACTCCGCGCAAGACGATCTATGACAAGCTCGCCAGATATGATCTCAAGCCCTCTCGGTTCCGTTAGGGCCTGCTTCCGGCATGAGCGAGATTGATGCCCGCAGCAGTTACCTTGAGGAAGATCACCCATGACATCATCCGCCGTTCATGCCTTGGCCAATCGGCTGCGCCCGCATGGCTGGATCACCCCGCTCTACAGAGCGATGACGCATCGCTGCACGATCGCCGGCGCGATCTTTGTGCTGCTCATCAGTTGTGCCGCATCCATGCCAGTCAGCGCCCGGCAAACCCAAGAAAGTGACGGACGCGGCCGTTATATCTTTTCCAATTGGGATGGCCCGCCCATCCCAGTCTGGTATCAGGTGCCGGACAGCATTCTTCCCGATACTCCGGTGGTGGTCGTAATGCACGGGGTCAACCGCGATGCAGACCGATACCGCGATGAATGGGCAGCAGTGGCGAAAGATTACGGGCTGATCGTTATCGTTCCTGAGTTCAGCGAGACCGATTTTCCGGGTTCGCTCGGCTACAATACCGGATTTTTCATTGGAGCCGATGCCACCCCGCGTCCACGAAACCTCTGGTCCTTCGCAGTAATCGAACCGCTCTTCAACGAAGCGCGGCGCCGGTTCAGCACGGCTGTCCCGCGTTACACATTATACGGCCATTCCGCTGGCGGTCAGTTCGTTCACCGGTTCGTAATGGCAATGCCCGAGGCGCGCATCGAGCGGGCCATTTCGGCCAATGCAGGCTGGTACACGATGCCTGATCCAAGCATTGCCTTTCCTTATGGCATGGGCGGGGTGCCCATGACTGAGGATCATATCGCCGCTGCGCTAGGCAAACCGCTTCTTGTTTTACTGGGCACTGCCGACACTGACACGAATGATCCCAATCTGCGCAAAACCCGCGAAGCCAACCTGCAAGGTCCACATCGGTATTCGCGCGGGAAACGCTTCTTTGCAGCCGGGCAGACAGTTGCAGCGCGGCTTGGCATTCCCTTCGCATGGACCCAGGAAGATGTCATTGGTGCTGGCCACCAAAATCGCCTTATGGCCGAGGCCGCAGCGAAGAAAATCGCGGGCGCAGGCGACGGAGATAACAGCAAGAGATGATCTCTCGTCACGCGCTACAGCAACATCGTCAACGACTGTGCACTGGTGGTCATTCGCTATACAGATGGGAGGGTGTCATTGAGAAATCCGGCGGGACTGCTCAAGCATTCACATCACCACAAGACGGTACTCGGCGGGACGGGACGTCTAGATTGAATGCAAATAGGTGTTGCGAGCCAATTCTGACCTGCCGTGAGACCCTGAAAGCCGACATGCGTGTACCAGCATTTTTCGATAGGGTTCGCCATTCAGGTAGAGCCCCATTGCTTTTCGCTATCTGGGGCCGGTCGATCAAACCCTCAATCTCGCCGGCTGGAAAAATCTGCCGTCGAGAACATTCGGGTCGAACGACCGAAAGTCCCAGATCAAGCCAATCCGGGCGCTTGGCAATTTAGTCCGCTTTCAGGTGTCGGGAGGCAACCTGTCATGACCGAAATGACGGCGCAAAGCTGACGAAGAAATGCTGCCGTTAACGCATCAGCAAAAGCCTACGTGCGTTGGCCGCAGGTCACCATTCCCCGCGAGGACAAGCGGGATAGCTTCACTTATCCGCTCGAGTTCTTTCCGGCCTCGTTTGGCGCTGATGTGGATGCCTATATCGGGCGCCTGACGCAGTGCATCCTGTTCGATGACGGCGATGATGACATCGACCTCGGTCCTCTGCGGCCGGTCCGGCCCGCAACGGCCCAAAACCGGCGTAGGCAATTGCGGGCTGCGGCATCATGCCTGGTTCATTCGGGAGTGCCGGCGCCGGACATTGGTTCGATCGCCGTGCTGGTCGAAATCCAGAATGCGAAGCGGATCCTCCATTTCCTCATGGGGCGCAAAGGCGGCAACACTTCAGGCGGGGTGGCCCAGATGGCCACATTCCTAGCCAAGATCGCTCTCCATTGGGTCAAGGTCGATGCCGACCACCATGCCAAGCTTCGGCGTCTTGCCGCGAGGGTAACAATCCCAAAGTTACGCCGCCACGTGTGGTCAACGGATCGACCCTGCTTACAGGGCTTGCGACATGCGCGACCTGCGGGTTCGGCATGACCATAAGCGGCACCACCCGCAGAAACCGCCGCTACAGCTATTACAGCTGCGCTGGTAGCAAGCTAAAGGGCAAATGCGTTTGCAAAGGCCGTCATATTCCCATGGAAAAGCTCGACACCATGGTAACGGAGGGTCTTGCTGATAAGCTCCTCGTCCCGGATCGCGTCGAGGACGTCCTGCGCGGCCTGATGGAGCGGGCTTCGGCAAAGGATCATGCTGTCAAGGAGCGGCGTCACCAGCTTGAAGCTGAAATCGAAACAGTCACCTCAAAGCTCAGTCGCCTTTACAGCGCTATAGAAGACGGCATCGTCGACCTCGACGAAGAGCTTAAGGAGCGCATCGATCGACTCAAGACCAAGCGCGATATTGCGAAAGCCTCCCTCCAGCAGATCACTCTAAGCACCGCCAATCGAACGGCAATCACACCGCAGAAGATCGCGGCCTTCACGGACCTCATGCGCCATCGCCTCCGAAACGGCGATGTTCGCGCCAGAAAAGACTGGATTGGGTCCATCGTCGACAAGATCGAGATCGACGATGACGCGATCACAATAATCGGAAACAAGCATGCGCTAATTGCAGCGCTAGCCGGGCAGAACCAGGCAGAAACGCCGGTTCGCGGTTTTGTACGTAAATGGCGCGCCCGGCAGGACTCGAACCTGCTGCCTCAAGATTAGAAGTCTCGCGCTCTATCCAGATGAGCTACGGGCGCGCGCCGCCCTGCCCAATAGCGTGCTTTGCGTCGCAATCAAATGACGCTAGACTGCACGGCAATGGAAAAAACGCCTCCTGCGGTCGATCCCTCTCTCGATCCCGCTGCCGCCTTCGATCGCGATCCGGATGACGGGATCATCGCCACCTCGCGCGCGCCGGGGGCGTTTCGCTATTACGACATCGTGATGGCGGCGTTTGTCGCTATTCTCCTGCTGTCAAACCTGATCGGCGCGTCAAAGCCCAGCTTTGTCACGCTGCCCAATGGCGAGGCGTGGATTTTCGGTGCCGGCGTGCTGTTCTTTCCGATCAGCTATATTCTCGGGGACGTGCTGACCGAGGTCTACGGCTACGCCAAGGCGCGGCGGGTGATCTGGACAGGATTTGCCGCGCTGGCCTTCATGGCCTTCATGGCCTGGGTGGTGGTCGCGCTCCCGCCGGCTGAAGGCTGGCCCTATCAGAGCGATTACGAGCATGTGTTCGGCAACAGCTGGCGAATTGTGCTCGCCTCGATCACCGCTTTCTGGGTGGGCGAGTTTGCCAATTCCTTCGTCCTCGCGAAGATGAAAGTGATGACGGGCGGGCGTTTCCTGTGGATGCGCACCATCGGCTCTACGATTGTCGGGCAGGGCCTCGACAGTCTGATCTTCTACCCGCTTGCCTTCTGGGGACTGGCGGGCTGGCCACCCGAAACCCTGTTTCAGGTCGTGCTCTCGCAATGGCTGATCAAGACAGCGTGGGAAGCCGCCTTGACCCCGGTTACCTATGTGGTGGTGAACCGGCTGAAAGCCGCCGAAGGTGTCGATCTGTTCGACATGGACACGGATTTCTCGCCCTTCGCAACCAGTGAGGTCAAGGCCTAGTCACCCCGTCCGGACAAGGATTCGTCCGCAACAATTGTCATTGTCCAGCCCAGCCCGAGCCGACCTGACAACAGTTTCATATCCTTCTCGGTCGATATGCCGAACAATGCAGCATGGCTCTCCGCAAGCTGGAGCACCAGCGCGCCATCGCGCACCTGCAAACGGCTGACCTCAAGCGAACGGCGCGAGCGCGCACCCAGTCGGCGTGCGAGCCGCAACGCAAGGCCCCACCGGATCGCTTCCTCAAGCGCTTCGGCGCTGGCGAGAGCGCGCACACGCTCGGGCAGGTCGAGGTTGTTGCCATTGGCGGCGATCGCGGCGGCCATCATCGCGCGCCCCTTGCCATCAACGCCGATCCAGCGCTTGTGCAAAGCCCAGTCGATTGCCTGCGGCAGGCGCACATTGGGCTCGATCTGCATGGCGGCGAGTGCCAGCGTGGTCGCGGCCAGCCGCAACCTCTCGCTGCCGTGTTCGCGCGCGGGCGCGGCATCAAGCGTCCAGGCGGCCATGCGCGCCGCCAGCGTAGGGGGTGCGCCGCGCTGGCTGGCAAAGGCGGAAATCCCCGCCAGCAAGGGATCCTGCGCCCGGCCATGCGGCGGCAGACGATCATAGAGCAGCCCTTCGCGCAGGCCCCATGAAGAAAACACGATCCGGTCCGGATTGAGCCTCGCCAGCATCGCTTGCAGCAGCACTGCCGCGTCGGGCAGCTTTTCCATGCGCATCGTCGAAATCCGTCCGCGCGGGCGTGCCCCATCATGCAGTCCTGCGAGCGTCTCGGCAAGGTTGAGCGCGGTGGCAGGATCAAGCTCGAAGCCGTGAGGATCGCTCAGGGGATGGCGCGTCACCTCCATCGCGAAAACAGCCATCGCCCGCCATGTCCCGCCGACAAGATAGAGCGTGCCATTATCGCCGGGCGCTTGGGCCGCCAGATCCCAGCCGCCCTTGCGGATGGCCTTGTCGAGCGCCTTCACCATCTCGCCCGCCCCGCGCCCACGGTGTTCGGGCAGGCGCAACGTGCCGAGCGGCAGACTGGTGGCATTGCTTGCCTTCCCCTCGCCGACCCGCACCAGTTCAAGGCTGCCGCCGCCGAGATCGGCAACAATTCCGCGCGCGACAGGAAAGGCCCCGATCACGCCATGGGCGCTGAGGATCGCTTCCTCTTCGCCCGAGATGACGCGCGGTTCGAGCCCCATATCGCGCAGCTTCGTTACGAACCCGGGCCCGTTGCTGGCGTCACGCACAGCGGCGGTGGCAACCACCTCGACATCATCGACCTCAAGATCTTCAAGCAGCAAGGCGAAACGCGCGAGCCCTCTCAAGGCGAGCTCCATCGCTTCATCGGCGAGCCGGCCGGTAGCCGCGATATCGCGGCCCAGCTTGGCAGTCACTTTCTCGTTCAGAAGCACTGTGGGCGCGCGCATTGCTCCGCCGTAAACGACGAGCCGCACCGTGTTCGATCCGATGTCGATGATCGCGCGCTGGGGCGTGCTGCCCGCAAAAGTGCCGTCGCGGTCCGAGCGCCGCTTGCGATACGTCATTTATCAGATAGCCCTATCCCGAACGCCCCCGGCGCAGCGACAATTTCGGCACCGCTCCGGCTTCCAGCGCCCCGCCCCGTCCTGACAGCGACGGGTTGGTCATGAAGTACCGATGGCAGTTGAACGATCTGCTGTCCGTTTCCACCCGTGAATAGCTGCCATCCGCATTCAGCCACCAGCTTTGCTCGGTGTCGAGCATATTGGCGAGCAGCACCTGCTGGAGCACCTGATCGTGCACCGTGCGATTGAGGATCGGGATCAGCGCCTCGACCCGACGATCAAGGTTGCGGCTCATCAGGTCGGCGGACGAGATGTAGACCGCCGCCTGCGCGCTCGGCAGCGGGGCACCATTGGCAAAGGCATAGATCCGGCTGTGTTCGAGAAAACGCCCGATGATCGATTTGACATGGATGTTCTCGCTCATCCCGGCAATGCCAGGCCTCAGACAACAGATCCCGCGCACCACCAGTTCGATCTGCACACCGGCATTGCTGGCGGCATAAAGCCGGTCGATCATCGCCTGATCAGTGATCTGGTTGCACTTGATCCAGATGGCCGCAGGCTTGCCCTGCGCGGCATGCGCGATCTCGGCGTCAATCCGGCGATAGATCTCGGCACGCAGATCAATCGGCGCGATCGAGATCCGTTCGAGTGCATGGGGTTCGACATAGCCGGTGACGAAATTGAACATCTTGGCCGCATCGCGCCCCAGTTTCGGGTCAGCAGTGAAGAAGCTGAGATCGGTGTAAACCTTGGCAGTGACGGGGTGATAATTGCCCGTTCCGAAGTGGCAGTATGTGCGGAAACTGTCGCCTTCACGCCGCACCACCATCGCCACCTTGGCGTGGGTCTTCCAGTCGGTGAAGCCGTAGATCACCTGCACGCCCGCACGTTCAAGCTTGCTCGCCCATTTGAGGTTCTGCTCCTCGTCGAAGCGGGCTTTCAATTCCACTACGGCGGTAACAGACTTGCCCGCCTCCGCCGCCTCAATCAGCGCATTGATGACATTGGATTGCGAACCGGCGCGATAAAGCGTCTGCTTGATCGCGACGACATCGGGATCAGCTGCGGCCTGACGCACGAAATCGACCACCACCTCGAAGCTTTCATAGGGGTGGTGGATGATGATGTCCTTTTCGCGGATCGCGGAAAAGGCATCGCCATCATGTTCGCGGATGCGTTCGGGAAAGCGCGGGGTATAGGCATCGAACTTGAGATCAGGGCGATCTTCCGCGACGATTTCAGCGAGCCCATCGATCCCGATCATCCCGTCAGTCTTGATAACCGCCGCCTCGGTGACGCCGAGCTGTTCGAGCAGCAGGCTTTCCGCCTTGGGATCGAAATCCTCCTCGAGCTCCAGCTGGATCACCTGGCCTCGCCTGCGGCGCTGGATCGCGCTGCGGAAGGTGCGCACGAGATCTTCGGCCTCTTCCTCGATTTCGATATCGCTGTCACGCAGCACGCGGAACAAGCCATCACCTTCGATGGTGAAGCCGGGGAACAGCGCTTCGGCATAACGCTGGATCAGGCTGGCGATCGAGATGTAGAGCGCCTCGCCCTGCCCGGCGATATCGCCCGGCACCCTCACAAACCGCGGCAGCGCGCTCGGGATCAGCACCATCTCGATCAGCTGCTCACGATCAGCATCGCGGGTCAGCGTGAACAGCAGACCCATCCCTTCGTTCTGGACGAAGGGGAAAGGATGGGCAGGATCGAGCGCCTGCGGGGTGATGATCGGCAGGATTTCCTCGAGGAAAAACGCCTTGAGCCAGTGGTGCGCCGCAGGCTTGACCCGCCGTTCATCGGCAACGTGTATATCAGCCCCCGCAAGGCTGATGCGCAGATCGCGCCAGATATCCTGCTGGAGTGCGGACAGCTGTGCCAGCTTCTCGCGGATCGCGGAAAGTTGCTGGCTGGGGCTTCGCCCGTCGATCGAGGGTTCGCCCAATCCGCGCTGCACCTGCCCGACAAGGCCTGCGACACGGATCATCATGAATTCATCGAGATTGCTGCCCGAAATCGACAGGAAGCGAAGCCTTTCGAGCAGCGGATAGGCTTCGTTACGCGCCTCGGCCAGCACCCGCTCGTTGAATTGCAGCCACGACAATTCACGGTTGAAATAGGGCGATTCTTCCGGCCCCAACTCAGGCAGAAGCTCGCTGGCCTCATCGGCCGAACCATCGGGGAAATCGCGCGCGGGTGTGTTCATCGCTCGTCTGTCTGAAGCCTGTGACCAGTCTTTAAGTCAGTCGGCGCGGCTTGTCACATCAAACCGCCTCAAACGAGTTCACGGCTCTCGGCGATCTGGGTAATGCCGCGCTTGCCGTTCGCATCGCGGCCCAGTTGAACAATCACATCGATGACACTGGCGGCATAGGCAATAGTGTCCGAGCGGGTCAGGCCGATCCCGGTCTGCATCACCATCAGCGCCAACTGTTCGAGCGCACCGCGCAGACTGTTGGCATGGATCGTCGAAAAGCTGCCAGGGTGACCCGTATTGATGGCGCGCAGGAAGCTGACGCTCTCCGCGCCGCGCAATTCGCCCAGCACGATACGATCCGGGCGTAGCCGCAACGCGGCCTGCAGCAATTCATTGGCGGTAACCTTGGCCTCGCCGAGTTCACCCTTTACCGCGACCAGCCCAACCGCATTATCGCCGGGAAACCGCAGTTCGGGCGTATCCTCGACCAGCACAACGCGTTCCTCACGCGGGATTTCGCCCAGCATCGCGTTAAGAAAAGTCGTCTTGCCGGTGCTGGTGCCTCCCGAAATCAGGATTGTGCGGCGCGCGCGGATCGCTTCGCGCAGATAGGCAATCGGTTCGTTCTGCGGATCGGGCAAGGTGACCTGCGCCTCTCCTGCGAGCGGGCCCGTGTCATAGGCATCGAGCGGCAGATCGAGCCGCCGGTGGCGGCGGATCGCCATCACCCAGTGCTTGCGCGCGGCAGGCGGCCCGCAGAACTGGACGCGCGCGCCGTCGGGTAGAGTGGCGCCAAGCAAGGGATGCTCGCGGTTGATACCCTGATGGCTCACCCGCGCGACCTGTTCGGCAAGGCGCTGCACCAGCCGATCATCAATCTCGGGTGTGGCGATGCATTGCATGCCGGGATCGGCGGCATCCTCGATCCAGACCTCGCCGGGGCGGTTGACCATGATTTCGGTGATCGTATCGCGTTCAAGCCAGCGGCGGAACGGCGCGAGATAGGCATCCAGATAAACGCTGCGTTCGGGAGCGAGCGGCGCGGCATCTGCCTCGGTTTCGCCTGTCAGTCGGTGGATATCCGCGCTCATCACCGGATCAGCCGACCGTGCTGAAATCAAGATCGCGCGCGGTAAAGACGCGGATCGGTTCGCCCATGCGCACGCGGATGGTCGGGCTGATCTGGCCTTGTGCCTGCACCGCCGAATTGGCCGCGCTCTGCGCACCGCCTGCGATAATCACCCCGCCCACGCCGCCGGTGGTAATCGCGCCGAGTCCGCCGACAACCGACAACAGCAGGCCCGATCCGAAGCGCTGGAAGAAGTGGCTGTTGACGTCGCCCTCCAGCCCGGTCGTCCCGTCATACCCGATCGCGGGCGAGGCAAGATTGACTGATACGCCATCGGGCCGGATCAGCCGGGTCCAGATCACATAGGCACGGCGCTGGCCTTGCTGCACGCCCGATTGATACTGCCCGATCAGGCGCGAGGAGCGCGGGATCAGCAAGCGCTTGCCATCAAAGCTGCGCACATCCTGACTGACCACCGCGCGGACAAAGCCGGGCACATCGGTGTTGATCGCAGTTTCGAGGATCGCCGGGATCAGCGTGCCCTGCGTTACCGTGGTGGACGGGTTCACCATCGCGCTCGCCCGCGCGGTGCCGCCGCCGACCCCGCCAATCCGGTTGGCAAAGGCCGAAGCCGGATCAGAACCGACGCTTGCACCCGCGGCATCCGCCGCGGCAACCGGCGCTTCAAGCAGGCGCGGCGCGCTCTCGGCCGCGCGGCTGCCATCGAAGATCAGGCTTGGGCTGGCATAGGGATTGGTCATCGGCATGGCGGCTACGCCCGGATTGTCGACCATCACCGGCTGCGGCACGGTTTCTTCAACCGGCGCGGGCGTGATCAGGGACGGATCGACCACCGGAGCTTCTGCCACCAGCGGGGCGGGAACCTCGGCCGGAGGGGGCGCAATATTGGGATTGCCGATAGTGACAGGCTGCGGGGCGCGTGCCGCCTCCATCGCCCAGAACGTGAGCGCACCAATGCCGCAAATGACCGCAACCCCGGCAGCCAGCCCCAACCCGTCGCCGCGCGCCTTGCGATCGACCACCGCGGGAAAGGCTGCCCTGCTGGCAAGATCAATGATCTCGGCGGATTCCTGCTCGCGCGGGTCGGCCTCAGCGCCGTCGCCCCTGCGGGACGGGATTCGTGTGGCAAGACGCATCACATCATCTCCGGCTGGAATGGCGGCATAGCTCAGGATCCCTCCCGGCTGCGCGCGGATCGGCGCGATTTGCGGTCCGTTGGCTTCATCGCACCAGTATTGGTCAAAGTGGCAACCTCGTTGCCTGATCGCAGGATGATCTGTGCAGGCACACCGTCAACCACCACCACATCGCCGCGCACGGTGTAATTGACGGGGCCTTCATCGCCCTCTGCATTGAGCGTGAGGATCGCAGGGATCGCACGTCCGGCAGGCCATGCGAGAAACACCGCGTCGCCATCATCATAGGCGCGCTCGGGCAAGAGATTGCCCGCCCCTGCCCCTGCCCAAGCGAAATTGAGCCGCGTCGGATCAACCACAGCAAAGCGATCGGTTGCCGCCGCCATCTCGACGGGATTGGCAGCCTCCCGTTCGGCCTCGGCAGCAGCGGCCAATCGTGCTTCCTCCTCGGCTTTCTCGATGTCGGGATAACGGAATTGCAGCACATAAAGCGGGGCATTGCGGGGGCTGGCGATCAGATCGAACAGATAGGTGCGCCGGTTCGTTACGACCGTGAGATTGGTGCGCGCGGCAGGCTCAAGCGGTTTCAAAAACAGGATCGATTGCGCCCGGTTGGGCTGCACTTGCCAAGCGGCACTATCGCCGATGGCAACATTCTCGATCGCTTCATCGGGCGCAAACTTGATAGTCGTCTGCACTTTTACCCGGCCCTGGATCGGCACGACCTGCGCTTCGTCGAACACGCGGGTCTGGATGCGCGGATCATTGCCGAGCGCGGGAGCAGCCGCCAACAGCAGGGCAATGGCGGGGGCCACAAGCAGAGGCCGGCGGATCATGAATAAGTCTCCGAAGGTTTGGCGGCAGCCGCAGCAGGAGCGGCTGCTTTTTGCGGCGCACGGAACCGGTTGCCGATGCCGCGGGTGCGCGAACTTGCCGGATTGACCGGGCCTACTTGCCCGGCTCCCGAAGATGCTGCGGTAATGCGGGTTTCGCGGATCGTGCTGGTGGAGCCTGCGCTGTCATTGGCAGCAGCCAGCGCCGCGGCCGGCGCAATGTCGACCCGGCGCTGCGCTCCCGGTGCGATAGCCGGAGCGCGCGCCGCAGCGAGCGCCGCTGTCACGCTGGCCGCGCTCGCTGCGGCAGGAGGCATACGCACCATATCAGCAGAACTGCCCTGGCTCACCCGGTCAGGTGCAAGACCGAAAACCTGCCATCCCGCCACCATGGTCGAAGCGATCCGCAAGGCCATGAACATCAGCGCAAGATGCACTGCGCCAACGAGGAAAAACCCCATGGCAGCCTGCTGGTCGATCACCCCCGGCACCGCCACCAGCTGCGCAAGGATCGGCACCGCCAACTCAAGCATGATTGATCCGCCGAGCACGGCAAGCAGCGGGGTGATCGCCAACAGCACCAGCCCTTTGAGCCAGCCTGCAAACAGGCCGCGCGTGCCTTCGAACAGCGCCAGCACCACGAAAATCGGCCCGATGGCCAGCAATAGCGCAAGACCGATCCGCGCTGTCACCAGCAGACCAACCGTGCCGAGCAGCAACAGCATTGCGCCCAGCCACATCATGCCCTGGGGTGAGAAAGCATTGATATCCTTGGCCTCCCCGCCCGTCTGTTGGAGCGCAAGAAACACCACATCGAGCTTTTGCGCGAACACGGCGGTTGCAGGCCCTTGCGAGCCGGTGAGGATGCGGGCGATCTCATCCGGCCCGCCAATGAAGATATTGTAGAAGAAGGTCGAGAAGGCCACGAAGCTGGTGGCAAAGCCAACCACCAGCCCCAGCGTCATCATCTTGGGCAGCAACACCCGCACAGACAGGTTTGAACGGCCCAGCATCAGCGAAATGCCGAAAAACGCGACGTAGAACACCAGCATCAGCGTAAGCGCGAAGGTCAACTGCCCCTCGCTCCCGAACAGGCGATTAAAGGCCTGTTCCGAGACACTGCCAGCGATGCAATCAACCGCCTTGAGCGCGGCGGCCACGCCTGCGCCCATATCCTCCACCGCGCTGTCGCAGCGCGCCGTCATTCCGCTGCCTGCCAGACAGGCGCACCGCTGTCATCGACCGCGTGTGTGCCATCGGGCCACGCCTTGCCAGTCAGCGCCGGGAACCATGCGGCGGGGTTATCGCCAACCGCTTCGCGCAATTGATCGAGCCGCCTGACAGCACTCTCGCGTCCCGAGAGGATGGTCAGCACTTCAGGCGCATTTGACAGATCAAGGCGCACCACCACGCTTGCATCCGGCTGGCGCACCAGGAAGCAGCGCGAATGAGCCGGGAGCGAGCGGATCAGCGCCAGTTCGTGATCGGTGAGCCCAAAGCCTTCGCAATAATCCTCATGACGTGCGCGGCTGTTGGGCATGAAAACCATCGTTGCGGTCTGCTCGACCAGCGCCGTGGAGATCTTGCTGTCAAGCGCATCGCGCGCGCTTTGCGTCGCGAACCCGACCAGCGCATTGCGCTTCCTCAGCGTCTTCAACCAATCGCGGATGCGCGCGGCGAAGACCTCGTCATCCAGCGCCTTCCAGCCTTCATCGATAAGGATCATGGTCGGTTGCCCGTCCAGCCGTTCATCAATGCGATGGAACAGATACATCATTGTGGGCGTGCGCAGCCGCGGGTTTTCGAGCAGAGCGGTCATGTCAAAGCCGAGCACCCGTTGCGACAGATCGAGCCGGTCGCGGGCATTGTCGAACAGCCAGGCGTGCTCGCCCCCCTCACCCGAAGGCGAGCCGATCCACGCCCCAAGCCGATCTGCGAGATCGCCGGGCTGCGGGCGGCGGGTGCCAGAGAGCAGCTCCTTGAAGTGCCGCAATCGGCGCAGCGCCGGATCATTGGCATAGGTGGCATCGACTGCGGCACTGACAGTCGCGAATTCTTCCGGCCCTTCGGCCTTGAGCAGCACAGCCAGCCAGTCCCGCAGGAACGCCCGGTTGGCAGGCGTATCAGGCAGAGCAAGCGGGTTGAACCCCGTCGGCACGCCCGGCGAAATGCGATCATAGCGCCCGCCGATGCCGCGAATGAACAGCTCGGCGCCGCGATCCTTATCGAACAGGATTGTACGCGGCTTGAACTTCTGCGCTTGGCTCGCGAGGAAATTCATCACCACCGTCTTGCCCGAACCCGACGGGCCGATCACCGAGAAATTGCCCAAATCCCCGTTGTGGAAATTGAAGAAGAACGGCGTGGCGCTGGTGGTTTCCAGCAGGGTCACCGCATCGCCCCAGTGGTTGCCGCTCGCCTGCCCCAGGGCAAAGCCGTGGAACGAGCCGAAGCCCGCCATATTGGCCGAGGAAATCAGCGCGCGGCGGACGATGTATTCCTCGTTGCCGGGGAACTGCGCCCAGAACGCGGGTTCGAGATTGGTATCCTCGCGCACTGCAATCGCGCCCGTATCGGCGAGGGCTGCGGCGCAGGCGGCCATGGCATCATCCAGCCTGCCCAGATCACGCTCCCGCACCAGCACGGTGAGGTGATGATCGCCAAAGCCGAGCCCGCCGCTGCCCAGCGCGTCGCGCGCTGCCATCATCTCGGCGCGTTCGGCAGCCGCTTCCTCGTCCACCGAGCGCGAACGGCGCAGCGCAAGGTCGATCCGCTCGCGCGCGGTGGTGCGTTCGTTGGGAGCATAGCTTTCGGTGACGACCATTTCGTAAGGCAGGCGCAGCAGCCCGTCGAGCAGGCCCGGCGAAGTCGCCTCGGGATAATCCTTGAGCCCCAGAATGGCAGCGAAATCGGGTGCCGCCGAACCGCGCAGTTCCATCGCGTCGAGCCCGAAGCTCGCCCGGCGATAGGGCAGCATCTGGCCGATATCAGTATCGGGCGCAGGGCGGCGCACGGGGCGCATTTCGCCATTGTACAGTGCCGAAAGCAGTTCGAGCATTTCGGAATTGGTGCCGCCTGTCTGGCTACCCTCGGCAGCATAATCGCCCAGCACACTTGCCCCGTAGGACGATAGCGACGCGACCAGACCAGTTATCGCTGCACGCAAGGATCGGATGTCCTTGGGATCAGCCTCCAGTTCATCTTGCCGGGACCGCGAAAACAGCTTCGCCATGCGTTCGGGCAAGCCCGTCTTGCCGCGCGCCGGGCGCCGGATCAGGGTGACGAACTGATCATTGATGAACAGCGCCCCGCCCGCCAGCCGCTCTTTCCAGCGTGCATCAATGTGGCGGGAAAGCGCGTCGGGAAACTCCGCTTCCAACTCCACCTCGACCCGGCGACGGATCACGTGGTGATACATCACAAACCGCGAATCGAGAGTCGAGCGCAGCATAACCTCGCGGGTCGCGGCATGGGCATTGAGCGCGGCGGAATCCTCGGTTTCGAACAGCAGGCCAGGCACCTGAATCGCGCTCATCACGCTGCCATCGCGCAGCAGCACGGTGTTCTCGTCGATCAGCCGCGCATAGGGCAGCCGGTCGCCAACCTTGGCCTCCTTCGCGCTCCACGCGGCGGCGCCGATCCACTTACGGGGCATAGGAATTGCATCCCCACCGCTTGAAATTGGGCACACGCGGGCATTTGCTGACCTTGGTGATCCACAGGTCGAAAATGCGCGGCTCGCGCAAGGATACGAAATAGCCGATCACATGCATCGCGATCGGCACCGGAATGATCAAGAAGCTTTTGAGGATCAGGAAGGCGATGGTCGTCACCATCAGATTGATGATGAAGAAATTCATCGTCACGCCCGCAAACATCTGCGGCCGGGTGAGCGCGCGGTGCACCGGATTGCGGACAAGCTCGCTCACGCGCCCGACCCCTAGCCAGCCGCCGACTGGATGCCGGCGACGATGGTGGTCGCCCCGAACAGGATGAAGACGCCGATGATCACCGTCGCACCGAAGCGCCAGTTCATTCGCCCGGTCAGCATCATGAAGCCGATGGCCGCAACCGCCATCACGGCGACAGTGGTCGCCACGGTGCCAAGCAGCGTGCCTTGCAACCACAGCAGCGCATTGTTGATCGGGCCGGAACCGGCCGGATCAGCACCCTGTGCCTGAGCCATGGCAGGCAGTTGGACCAGTGTGAGCAGCGCAGCGACCCGCGCAACGGCATTGTTCAGAATTCTCATCGATGGGTCCATAGCTCATTCATTATTAAAAATCAGTATTTTGTTACCGGAAATCATCGTGCGGACGGGCGCGCGTGGCTGGCGAGGCGGCCCATGATGGCAGCGACATATTCGCGGGTTTCGCGGATATTGGGAATGCCGCCTGCCCGCTCGACCCGGCCCGGCCCGGCATTATAGGCGGCGAGCGCCTTTTCGAGATCGCCGCCAAAGCGGTTCAATTGTTCGCGCAGATAACGTGCCCCGCCTTCGAGATTGGCAAAGGGATCATCGGGGTTGACGCCGAGATAGCGCGCGGTGCCCGGCATCAATTGGGCCAAGCCGCGCGCACCCGCAGGCGACACGGCATTCTCCCGCCAGCGGCTTTCCTGCCACACGACTGCCTCAAGCAGGCTCGGGCTGAGATCATAACGGGCAGCCAATTCGTGGATCTTGGCTGCATAACGCCCCGGAACGAGCGCTGCGTGGGCCTGAGGGTAGGCAACCAGTGCTTCGGCAACAGCGGGAGCGGCAGCGCGCGCGTTGTCGCTATCGGGAGCAGCGACAGGAGCGACTGCCAGTCGGCCCGCAACCCAGCGGGCGCCCTCGCGATCGACCTCCATGACGTCTGCTTGCGCTTCGGCGGCAAGCAACGCCAGGAGCGAGGCAATCACACAGCGCTGTGCCTTGACGAGAATCATTGCGGGCCCCTCATGCAAGGCCCTTTGGATACCCTAAATGACAGGCGGGTGACAGGCGCAAAGAAACCGGTCAGCAATGCGTAACCAGATGACGCACAGATGGCCGGATTACGACCAGTCTGACCGCGCCGGTGAGCGCGGTGCAGGGAGGCTTTCAAAACGTGTGTGTCAGTCGCGCAAGGTCAGTTGGCTGCCGCTTTGGGCCTGGCTGCGGAACTCGCCGCGATCCAGCATCCGGATCGCGCGGCGGGCAAGCAGGCGCGAATCCGTCACGTGCCCGCTGGAGATCGCAAGATCGAGTGCGGCCCGCGCCGCCAGTGCCTCGGTAAACACCACGCGCGCTTCGGCTTCCCGGCCCATCTGCGCATAGGCAATGCCGAGATTGATCAGCACGGCGGGATCTTCCGGATCGCTGAGTCGCGACTGTTCGAGAATGGCAATCGCTTCCTCGCTGCGACGCGCGAGCAAGGGCGCAACCGCAAGGTCGCTCGGCCATTCGATACCCTGCATGGTCACAGCCTCCGGCTGGGCGGAAGCACCAAGGGTAAGAGCAAGTGCGGCGATGAACATGGGCGAACCTCCTGTCTCGATCAGAAGGAGAAAATGACTCATGTTTCATTAAAATGCAACGCAACTGAAACATTGTCATTTTAATGCAATTAATTTGCCCTAACCTATTGACGTGTCTATGTCATAATTCATCGGAAACCTACCAAAAGGCGCGACGCGAACCGGAAAATCCGGTCATATTCGTCATAGTTGAGTCATAATTTCAATTTTGCCGCCAAACTGTAACCCTGCCAAGAATCTGTCACGCGGCCCCCTTAGCGCAGCCTCCGCACACACCTTCCTGTGGCGCTTTATTTTTTCCGATTCTCGGACCTTGGGGGAACGCTTGCCGTGAAAAACGTTCAACGCACTCTTGTCATTGGTTGCAGCCTCGTCGCCCTTGCTGGCTGCGGCGCCGATCAGATCGTCTCGCCGGGCACTGGTGGCGATATCATCATCAACAACCCGCCGCCCACGCCCGGACCGGCTCCGACACCGACACCCACGCCGACCCAGTCGCTGGTGACTCCGGCCGCCGGCTGCCCGACCATTTCCACCCCGGCAGGTCTCACCGATGCGGGCACCATCACAGGCCCGACCGGCACCTATCGCGTGTGCCGCCTGCCTGCGACTTTCACCTCGAACGACACGCTGCGCTTCGTTCCCGGCCTGCTTTATGAAATCCGCGACCGCGTGAATGTCGGCACGGACCAGGGCTTCTCCAGCACCAACACCGCTGTGACACTGACCATCGAACCGGGTGTGATCCTGTACGCTACGGGTTCGAGCTTCCTGGTCGCCAATCGCGGCAACCGGCTGATCGCAGATGGCACAGCAACCCGCCCGATCATCTGGACGAGCCGCGACAACGTGCTGGGTCTCGCCAACGACAACTCCGATCAGCAGTGGGGCGGCGTCGTGCTGCTGGGCCGCGCGCCTGTATCCGATTGCCGCACCGGCGTGTTCAACACCGCTGCCAATCCCACGGCGAACCCGCAATGCGAAAGCCAGCTGGAAGGCGCGGCGGTCGCGACTCCGTTCGGCGGCGCCAATGCCGCCGACAATTCGGGCATCTTCCGGTTCAACCAGATCCGCTTCTCGGGCTTCGAACTGGCGCCCAACAACGAACTGCAGGCGCTGACCACCGGCGGGGCTGGTTCGGGCACTGTGATTGAGAATGTTCTGTCCTTCAACAGCTCGGATGACGGCCTCGAATTCTTCGGCGGCGGGTTCAATACCCGCAACTGGGCGGTGATCGGGGCTTCGGACGATTCGATCGATGTCGATACCGGCGCGATCATCAACATGGATACCGTCATCGCAGTGCAGCGTTCGACGACGGGTGACCGTATCATCGAACTCGATTCGCCCAACGTTGCCGATCGCACACCTTCCAACGCCATCCCGCAGACCCGTTTGCAGGTGAACAACTTCACCTTCGTGACCCGTGCGGGTGCACCGCAGGTGATCCAGGCGCGCGGTGGGGCCGCACTCGGCCTCACGAATGGCGTCATCAGGGCCGGCACCAACCACTGCTTCCAGATCGACGAGCCGGCCACGCTGGCGGCGATCATCGGGGTTGATTCAGTGGTCGGCAATTGCCCCGCAACCGATCCGGTCCGAGGCGGTGCTGGCGTAAGCAATGCCGATGCAGCCGCCGCGATCAACGCCGGCTCCAACAACAACCTCGCCTTCACCATCACGCTCACCAACAATGTGGTGAACGGCGCGGGTGAGGCAGGCCGCAC
>JBKBMC010000035.1:0-22409 GCA_046296075.1 Erythrobacter sp.
TAGGGGATGCGGCACGAGGCCGAACGGTTGCGCGCCGAATAGGCCAGCAGCACCGGCGCTTCAAAGCCCGGCACCAGCCGCTTGTAGCTGTTGGTGGTCGGGTTGGTGAAGGCGTTCAGCGCCTTGGCATGCTTGATCACGCCGCCGATGAAATAGAGGCACATTTCCGACAATCCGGCATATTCGGTGCCGGCAAACATCGGCTTGCCATCCTTCCAGATCGAGATGTGCGTGTGCATCCCCGAGCCGTTATCGGCTTTGATCGGCTTGGGCATGAAGGTCGCCGTCTTGCCATAGGCATGGGCAACCTGATGCACGACATACTTGTAGATCTGCATCCGGTCAGCAGTCTGCACCAGCGTACCGAAGGTCAGACCCAATTCGTGCTGGGCAGCGGCCACTTCGTGGTGATGCTTGTCACACGGCAGACCCATTTCGAGCATGGTGGTGACCATTTCGCCGCGGATATCGACAGCGCTGTCAACCGGCGCGACGGGGAAGTAACCGCCCTTGGCGCGCGGGCGGTGGCCCATGTTGCCCTGGTCGTATTCTTTCGAGGTATTGCCCGGCAGTTCGATGTCGTCGATGGCAAAGCCCGATCCGGCATAGCCGTCTTCGAACCGCACATCATCGAACATGAAGAATTCCGCTTCGGGGCCGACATAGACGGTATCGCCGATGCCGGTCGACTTGAGGTAAGCCTCGGCGCGCTTGGCCGTGGTGCGCGGATCGCGCGCATACCAGTCACCGGTCGAAGGTTCGACAATGTCACAGTTGATGATCATCATCGGAGTGGCGCTGAACGGATCGGTCCAGACTTCCGAAAGATCGGGCTTCAGGATCATGTCGCTTTCGTTGATCGCTTTCCAGCCAGCGATCGACGAACCATCGAACATCAGGCCATCTTCCAGCGCATCTTCATCCATCACGCCTGCGACCATGGTGAGGTGCTGCCACTTGCCCTTGGGATCAGTGAAGCGCAGATCGACCCACTCGATTTCCTCGTCCTTGATTTGCTTCAGAACCTCTTTCACGCGTGACATGTCTTGTGTCTCCAGTCTGGGTATTGGCTAAATTTTGCGCAGTAGCGGGCCACGAGCCGATTGCTGCTGCGATGAAAGCAGGGACGGGGCTAGACCGCATCCTCGTTGGTTTCGCCGGTGCGGATGCGCAGCGCGCTTTCGATGGCGGTCACGAAGATCTTGCCATCGCCGATCCGTCCGGTGCGGGCGGCAGCGGCCATCGCTTCGACAACGCGTTCTGCCTGATCGTCCGAAACCACCACCTCAAGCTTTACCTTGGGAAGGAAATCAACGACATATTCGGCGCCGCGATACAGCTCGGTATGGCCTTTCTGACGGCCAAAGCCGCGCGCTTCGGTGACGGTGATGCCCGACACGCCGATTTCGTGCAGCGCTTCCTTCACCTCATCGAGCTTGAAGGGTTTGATGATCGCTTCGATCTTTTTCACATTGTCCCCGTTCGATTGGCCCCGTTCGCGTGGCCCGGTACGCGCCGTGTGGATCCCCTTAGGGGACGACTAACAAGAAACGTGCCAAGTGGTGCGAACAATCCTTGCCGCGTGGCGATTCCCGAAAGCCGTTCCCTGTCTTTCTTGCGTTTGAGCGTGCAACATTATGATGCACTGCGCAATGGCGCAGATGGGCATGCAGGGCCTTTGTCTAATTTTTGTGCAAAGCTGCTGCTTATTAGGGCGTGACGGCCAGTTTGAGGCCCGCTGTCTCGGGCAGTCCGCACATGATGTTGAGGTTCTGGATTGCCGCGCCGCTGGCACCTTTGCCGAGGTTGTCGAGGCAGGCGATGAGTCGCACCTGTGCGCCATCGGCGCTGCCAAAGACGTATAATTCCATGCCATCGCCCGGCGCTGCGCCTTGCCGCAACAGCACTTCGGCGGGGGTATCATCCGCCACACGCACCACGGCGCTGCCCGCATAGAAGGCGGCCAGCGCAACGCGCAGATCATCCGCGCTGCCGGTTGCCTTCATCGCCGCCAGCGGCAGGGGCACATCCACCACCATCCCGCGATGCGCCGGGACGACTGCTGGCGAGAACACCGGCGCATGGGCAAGTCCGGCATAGGTCTGCATTTCGGGCAGATGTTTGTGACCCATCGTCAGCCCGTAGGCACGAAAGGCAATGTCGGCCTCTTTCGCAAAGCGATCGATCAGCGCATTGCCGCCGCCCGAATAGCCACTCACCGCATTGACGGTGTAGGGCCAGTCGGCAGGCAGCAATCCGGCGCGCACCAGCGGTGCGACGAGGCCGAGAAAACCGGTGGGATAGCACCCCGGGTTGCTGACGAACCGCTCACTCGCCACCACCTCGCGGCCCACCAATTCGGGAAAGCCATAGGCCCACCCTTGGGCCACGCGGTGCGCTGACGAGGCGTCGATGATGCGGGTGTCGGAACCCTCGGCCAGCCGCACGGCTTCCTTCGCCGCGTCATCCGGCAGGCACAGAATTGCAATGTCGGCAGCGTGGAGCGCATCGCGCCGCGCAGCTTCGTCCTTGCGCTGCGCATCGTCGAGAACGATCAGCTCGAATTCGTCACGCCCCTGCAACCGCTCGCGGATTTCAAGCCCGGTCGTGCCAACCGCACCATCGATGAAGACGCGGGTGGTCATCAGGCCTAGGCTTCTTCAGGCGCAAGCTGCGCGGTCAGGCAATAGCCCGATGGCCCCTGCGGCCCGAGGCATATCCACGCCCAGTCGCCCGCAATGTCGAGCAATTCCACCGGTTTTCCGCCGGCAAGCTGGTGGTGCACTTCGGCATCGCTGCGCGGTGCGAGATGCAGCGCGGCGCCATCTGCGCCGACAATGCGCGGGTGCGGGATCACATAATGCGCGGCAAGGTGGCTGGCGGCGAGCGCCATATGCGCCAGATCGCCGCGCAAGGGCAGCGTTCCGGGCGCGGGCTTGGCGACCGGGCCTTTAAGGCCGAGCACGCCCACCGGCACGGTATAGCCTTGCAGATTGCCCCCAGCCTTGCTCATTCTTGTAGTGACGCCCTTGTAGTCCCATGACGGCCCGCGCTGCTGCTTGGCCGCGCGTGGGATGCGCCCCTAGACGTTTGCTGCCCGCCCGACAAGCTTACGCTCCATAGCGGGCGGCAATGGTGTGCCACGCGGCGCGCAGACCATAAGCGCGCCCCCCACGCGGTCGGCCCGGCTTGGAGGCAGGCTGCCAAGCGAAGGTATCGAAATGCACCCAGTCGATCCCTTCGGCCACGAAGCGATCGAGGAACAATCCCGCCACGCTCGCCCCGGCAAAGCCATTGGTGTGCGAATTGGCAATGTCGGCAATGTCAGACGCAAGATATTCGCGGTAGGCATCGGGCAGCGGCAAGCGCCACGGCTCGTCATCATGGGCCTTGCCCGCCGCAAGGAAGGCTTCTGCCGTCTCATCTCGCCGCGCCATCATCGCCGGATAATCCGGGCCGAGCGCGATGCGCGCTGCGCCGGTCAATGTCGCGAAATCGACGATCAGATCGGGCGTCTCCTCGCTCGCGCGGGTCAGGGCATCGCCGAGCAGCAAGCGGCCCTCGGCGTCGGTGTTGTGAATCTCGACGCTGAGGCCCTTGCGGCTTTTCAGCACATCACCGGGGCGGAATGCGGGGCCGGAAATCGCATTCTCTGCCGCTGGCACCAGCAGATGCAGCCGCACTTTGAGCCGCGCGCCCATGATCAGGCCAGCGAGCGCAATCGCGTGCGCCGCGCCGCCCATGTCCTTTTTCATCAGGCGCATGCCGGATGATGGCTTGATATCGAGCCCGCCCGAATCGAAAGTGACCCCTTTGCCGACCACGGCGAGCACCGGATGCGACGGATCGCCCCAGACAAGGTGCATCATGCGCGGCGCGTGGTGGCGCGCGGCCGCGCGGCCGACCGCGTGCACCATCGGAAAGTCATGCTCCAGCTTGTCGCCTCGCGTGACACTCAATTCCCCGCCATGCGCCTTGGCGAGCCGGGCGCATTCCGCCTCAAGCGCTTCCGGACCCATATCCTCGGCCGGGGTGTTGACGAGATCGCGCACCAGCGTTTCGGCAGCAACTTCCGCCAGAACAGGATCAATCCGGCCGACCTGCCCGGTCAACAACACGCGCGGGGCAGGGGGCTTGGGTTCGGAGAGGTAGCGGGTGAAGCGATATTGTGCGAGCGCCCAGCCGAACATCGCCGCGCCCGCTTCGCCATCGGCAAGGCGATAGCTGCCTTCGGGCAATTCCTCGGCCAGCTTGGCAAGGCACCAGCTGGTGAGGGTGTCCGGTTTGGCCACGCCAGCGGCAGCAAACCATCCCGCGCCATCGGGTACGATTGCGACCTGCC
The DNA here is from genome assembly GCA_046296075.1 of Erythrobacter sp. GTDB lineage: Bacteria > Pseudomonadota > Alphaproteobacteria > Sphingomonadales > Sphingomonadaceae > Erythrobacter. Next base: position 4,343 of record JBKBMC010000035.1, read on the forward strand.
CGGCGCCTCCTTCGAATTTCTGCGCGGCAAGGCTGGCGCGCTGGGGCTCGGCAAGGCCCTTGGCGAAATCGGCAAAGCCATCCTTGGTGACGAGGTGAATGGCAATCGCGTCCTGCCCGCGATCGGGCTGGATCAGAGCGGTGGGATCAGTCATGCGGGTTTCATAATCGCGCGGGCAAGCTTGTCACGCGAAAGATGCGGGCAGGGCGGCAGAACCGCTCATGCGGCGGGTATCAGCCGTTTGTCGTCCGGCAAGTAGCTTTTCGTGATGCGCCTCGCTATATGGCGGTCATGCACGAATACCAACTCGTTGACGGCGATCAGACCGTCTACCGGGACGGCACCATCAAGCTCCACGGGCCGGAAGGCTTTGCCGGGATGCGCAAGGCCGGGAAGCTGGCTGCCGAAATTCTCGATGCCTGCGCCGATCTGGTGAGGCCGGGGGTGACGACCGAAAGCATCGATACAGCGGTGCGCCACATGATGCTGGATGCGGGCGCGGTGCCCGCGACGCTGGGGTATCGCGGTTATGCGCATTCCTCGTGCATCTCGATCAACCATGTGATCTGCCACGGCATTCCGGGCGACAAGGTGCTGAAGGATGGTGACATCCTCAACATCGACGTGACCCCGCTGGTCGATGGCTGGCACGGCGATACCAGCCGGATGTTCTACGCGGGCGAACCTTCGCTGAAGGCGCGCAAGCTGGTTGAGGTGACCTATGAATGCCTGATGCTCGGCATCGCGGCGGCGCAGCCCGGCGCGCGGCTGGGTGATATTGGCGCAGCGATTGAAGGCCACGCCAACAAGTTCCGTTACGGCGTGGTGCGCGAGTTTTGCGGGCATGGCTTGGGGCGGTTGTTCCACGACGCGCCCGAAGTGGTTCACGCCGCCAAGGCCGGGACGGGGCCGGAGCTGAAGCCGGGCATGTTCTTCACCATCGAACCGATGATCAATCTCGGCAAACCCTGGGGCAAGGTGCTGGGCGACGGCTGGACGGCGGTGACGCGCGACAAGTCGCTCTCGGCGCAGTTCGAGCATTCGATCGCGATCACGGAAACGGGCAACGAGATTTTCACCAAGAGCCCGACGGGACGGGATTGCCCGCCTTACTAGTTTGCCGCGCACCCAGCCGGGCGCGCGGTCCTCGGGCTTGGCCCGGGGAGGCGGGGAGGTCAGAGGAAAAGGGCAGCCAGCGCGGCAGCCATCACCACCACCACAGCGACCGAATAACCCAGCATCGCCAGCGTCGCCTTGGTCACGCGGCCGTGCAGCACCCAGTCATACCCGGCCGCAATCGCAATCGTGATCGGCACCTGCACCGCAATCGCGACCGGATCGGGCAGGCCGAGCACTTGCACCACACGGGCATAGGCGGGCGTCATCAGCGCCAGCGTTGCAATCAGCATCGCTTGCCGGTGCGCCTTCAGATCGCGGCGGCGGGCAAACCACAGCGCCGCGCCATAGAGCGGCACGAAGGTCACAAACGCGGCGAGGTTCACCACCGTCACCTCGGGGCGACCCAGTTCAAGTCCGATCCGCCACGAAATCACACTGCCGCTTGCCAGCATTGCGGCAACCAGCACCAGCGATGCGCGCCCCATCGCCCGGTGGGTAGAAAGCTTGTACCGCGCGGCGAGCAGGCTCTGACTGGCGAGCAGACCAAGCCAGCCGAGCATCGTCATCGCATGGAACACCACCAGCGGGGTGTAGCGCGCCTGCACATCGGGGTGCACCAGCGCCTTGAGCGCGAAAGCCAGCAGCGTGAAGCCGAGCAGCCCCGCGGCAATGCGCCCCATCAGCAGATTGGCTCTTACATGGCTTTCCGGCGCGCGCATCAATTCTCCCGTGCCGCCCTGATGGCAGCGCCTGCGGCAAAGGGGGCGAGGGCCACCAGTGCAAGGCTCAAGGCTGCAACGAACCCGAGGCTCGATTGATCCTGACGGGCAAGCGCACCCGCGCCGAAAATCAGGATCGGCAGGGCAAGCGGGATCAGCAGCAGGCCGGAAAGCGCGGCGCCAGCGCGCAGCGAGGCAGTGAGCGCAGCAATGATGAGCCCGATCGCGGCCAGCCCCGGCGTTCCCGCCAAGAGGCCGAGCAGCAGCAGGCGGAAGGTCTCGCCCTCGATATTGAGCAGCGCAGCGGCTGGGAAGGTCGCCGCCACCAGCACCGGACCGAAACTCAGCCAGTGGGCAACCAGCCGCACCGCCATCATGGTTTCCTCGGCGAGGCCGCGCAGGCGCAACTGATCGAAGAAACCGAGCTCGATATCGCGCGCCACCAGCTTTTCGAGCGGCAGGATGGCGGCGAGCAGCGCCGCGATCCACACCACCCCGCCGCCGGTGCGCGCCAGCACATTGGCATCGGGCCCGACGGCGAAGGGATACAGCATCGCCACTGCCACGAAAAACACCACCGGCAGCGCTGCGCCGCCTCCGGCAAAGGGGAAGAACTGGGCCAGATCGCGGCGCAGGAGAGCGATCATCATGGCTCTTCTCCGGCAGGCGCGGGCGCGAAATCCTCGATAGCGAAGCTGGTCATCCCCGGCACATCAAGCGGCTGGTGCGAAGCGATCAGCGCGATACCGCCGCCCGTGCAATGTTCTGCTACCAGCGCACTGACCAAGGCCTGCGAGGCGGTATCGAGGCCCGACAAAGGCTCGTCGAGCAGCCAGATTGCGGCCCTCTGGCCGAGCAGCCGCGCGAGTGCCGCGCGTTTTTTCTGGCCGGTCGAAAGGTAGCGCACGGGCACTTCCGCAAGCGTTGCGAGGCCAAGACGCGCCATGATGTCAGCGGGATCGGTTGCGCTGTCCACGCCGAACCAGAACGCCAGCGCCTGGGCCAGCGGCAATTCCGGATCCAGTCCGCTGCGTTCATCAAGCAGGCCGAGGCTTCCTGTGCGCACCACCTTACCCGCGAAAGGCGTCGTCAGACCGGCAAGCGCGCGCAGCAGCGTGGTCTTGCCTGCACCGTTCGCACCCGTCACATGGCACGCTGCGCCCGGCCCGAGCGCGAAGGACAAGCGCCGGAACAGCAGCCGATCGCCCCGCTGGCAGGCGAGGTCGCGGGCTTCGATGGCAGGGCTGGCAGGTGCTTGCATTGGTCTTCGCGTTAGGGAAAAAGGCGCGTCCGAACAAGCCGCACACCAACCGGAGAGCCTCCCCATGCCTGTCCCCGAACTCGACTCTGCCGAAACCGCGCAATTGCTGGCCGATCACCCGCAATGGGAGCTGGCGCGCGAGGGCAAGGCGATCACGCGCACGTTCCAGTTCAAGGATTTTTCCGAAGCCTGGGGTTTCATGAGCCGTGTCGCCCTGCTGGCCGAAGCGCAGGATCACCATCCCGAATGGTTCAACGTCTATGCCAAGGTCGAAGTCACGCTGACGACGCATGACGCTGGCGATGCCGGCGGGCTTTCGGCGCGTGATGCACGGCTGGCGCGCAGCATTGATGGACTTTTTTGATTTCGCACGCCCTCCGGCGTGCGGTTTCCTCGCTCACGCGACGTTTTTGTTCGCCTACCGCTTCGCTACTTAAGGCCTCAAGGCCCCATCGCTGCGGGCGGCCAGTCGGCCTTGCGGTCGCTGGCGCGACCGAGCCTCGCCAAGACCTTGCGCCCGTTCCAGCCCTTGCCTGCAGTGAGGGGGGATTATACCCCTATCTTCCCAAGGGCCGCAAACTGCTCCGCAGTTGCTTGCGCACCTTGCCCGGCATCCAGCGCTTGGCAAAGGCCATCGATTTCGAGGTCTTGCCGACGAAATAGTCCAGCTTGGTGCCATGCACCGCTTCCCATACGGCCTTGGCGACTTCTTCCACGGGGGTGATTTCCAGCCCTGCTGCGCGCACACGGTCGCGGATCGGCTCGTTCGAATTGCGATTGCCGGTGCCGTCCAGCAATGGCGTTTCGATGAAGGACGGGCAGATCGAAGCGACGGTGATGCCATCCTCGGCCCATTCGGCATCAAGACTTTCGGATACCGCGCGCACGCCGAATTTGGTGGCGCAATAGACGCTCATCCCGCCCGATCCCGCAATCCCCGCCGCGCTCGCCATATTGACGAGCGCTGATCCCGGCGCGGTCTTCTGGAGGTAGGGATAGGCCGCCTGCGCGCCGAACAGCACGCCTTTCAGATTGATATCGAGGCAACGCTCGATCTCGTCCGGCGCCATCTCGCTCAAGGATCCGCCGGTGCCGACCCCCGCGTTGTTCACCACCACATCAATGCGCTGGCCCGCTGCGGTGTATGCCGCTTGCAGCGCTTCGTCCCACTGGGCGCGGTCGCGCACATCGAGGCGGTGCATGTATTTGAACCCGCCCTCAAGCAGCCCGAGCGTGTCTTCCATCCCCGCGACGTTCACATCAGCAATGGCCACGAACCACCCGCGCTCCGCAAACAGCCGCGCGGTGGCGCGTCCGATGCCCGAGGCACCCCCGGTGATGAAAATGCAGCGCCGTTCAGTCATGCAAATCCCCTCTCGATTGCGTTTTGAAACGCATTAGAGAGAGGCGCACGCGAAGGCAAAGCTATTTGGCGAGCGCTGTCTCCAGCCCTTGCACATAGGCTGCGCCTTCGACGATCTGCGCCGTCGAAGGCTTCAGCGAATCACCGACAGGCTCAGCCCGCCCGCCGAGGCACGATGCGAGGAAATTCTCGGCAATCGCGTAAAAGGCGATGTTGTTTTCGGGGCGGGCAAAGCCGTGGCCTTCATCGGGGTAAAGCACATAGGTCACGGGGATCCCTGCGGTTTTCATCGCGCCCACGATCTGATCGCTTTCGGCCTGTTTGACGCGCGGATCGTTCGCGCCCTGTGCGATGAGCAAAGGCTTGGTGATCTTGTCCGCCTTGTAAAGCGGGCTGGCGGCCTTGAGCAGGGCGCGGCCTTCCTCGGTGTTGGGATCGCCTACCCGCTTGTAGAGCAGTTTGAGGAACGGCTCCCAATAAGGCGGTATCGAGCCGATCAGGGTTTCCCAGTTCGATGGGCCGACAATATCGACACCGCAAGCGAAGGTGTCGGGCGTGAAGGCTAGGCCTGCAAGTGTCGCGTAGCCGCCATAAGACCCACCCATGATCGCCACCTTGTCGGCGCTGGCGATGCCTTTCCCAATCGCCCAATTCACCGCATCAATCAGGTCATCATGTGCCTTGAGGCCCCATTGCTGGTTACCGGCATTGAGGAAGTCTTTCCCGAACCCGGTCGAGCCGCGATAATTCACCGCCAGCACCGCATAGCCGCGATTGGCGAGCAATTGGTGTTCGCGGTCAAAGCCATAGGTGTCGCGCGCCCATGGCCCGCCATGCACCAGCAGTACCAAGGGCACAGGCTTTGCCGGAGTGCCAGTGCCCTGCGGATCGCTGCCGACAGGCAAGGTGAGATAGGACGGCATGGTCAGGCCGTCCCGGGTGGTGATTTCCACGGGGAACATCGGTTGCAGCGGCAGGCCGGCAAGCTCCGGCCGACTGACATAGAAAGGGGTCAGCGTGCTGGCCTTGCGGTCATAGATGTAGACTGCGGTCGGTGCGGTGACCGGATCGTTCCACACGATCCATTTGGCATCATCATCGCTGCGCGAATTGATCCCGAAACTGCCTTCAAGCTGGCTGCCCAGCCAATCGAGTGAGGCCTTGATGGCAGGATCGGTCGCGATCCATTCATTTTGCAGGTAGTCGACGCCATAGCCTTCGATCACGCCAGTGATCGGATTGCGGATGGTGGTGCCGATATCGGCCTTGTCATCCTCGGCAATGAGTTTGCGCTCGCCTGTGGTGGTGTCTTGCGCGAACAGGGCGGCAGTGTTGCGACCCCGGCTGTCGACCCAGTAAAGGATCGAACCATCCGTGGTGTAGCCCGCCGGCGATGTCGTGTCCGAATCTTCAAGATCGGTACTTTCGAACGGGGTTTCTGCCACTACATTATTGATCACGCGGAAGAAATCCGTCCCGCCTACCATGTTCTGTGCCATCGCCATGCGAATGGTCAGCGTGTCATCGGCCATGAAGCCTGCATAGGCGTTGTTTTCCAGCACCATGGTCAAACTGCCGCTTGCAAGATCAAGCAAATGCACATCATGGAACCGCGGATCGCGGTTGTTGAGCCCGATCAGCATCTTGTCCTTGATCGCGTAAGAGCCGCCGATAATCTCGACGCGGGTGTTCTCGAACGGGGTAAGCGTCGTCTCCGCGCCGCTTGCCATATCCACCCGGTAGAGCAGGTAATTTTCGTCCCCACCCTTGTCCTGCACGTACAGAATGCTCTTGCTGTCCGGTGCCCAGAAATATTGCGGGATGGGGCGCGTCGCCGAATTGGTGATGACCTTGGCCGCTGCCGGATCGCTGACAGGCGCAACCCAGATGTTCATCACGCCTTCGTGCGGGGCCAGCCAGCTCAGCCATTGGCCGTCCGGGCTGATGCGCCCTTGCGCGCGGGTCGGGTTGCCGAACAGTGCTGCACGCGGGATCAGTGGGGCAGTGGTTGCAGCAGTCGTCATCGTGGTTCCCTTAATGGAGGCGGCAAGGTTTTCGCCCGCATCGGCAGCCGCCACGCCCGGCAAGGCGAAAGCAGCCGCCGCCGCAGCTGTGGTGGCAAGCAGGCGGGTGATGGTGCTGAAAGTCTCGGCCATGGTTATCCCTCCTCGAACACCGGGCAGGCAGCCCGGCCATCGTCCCTGTATGCACCAAGTTTAAGACAAGTCGGGCGGCCTGCCAACAGGGGGATGATACAAAGTCACAACGCGCGGCCTAGAGCGCCGGATTGGCGTAGAAATGCCAGGTGAAGATCGCCATCGCCCCGCGCTGCGGCGCCCAGCCTTCGGCCAGCGCACGCGCCTCTTTCTCGCCGGGCCGTTCGCCCAGATTGAGCAAGCGTTTGACGCCCTCCTGCACCGCCAGATCGCCAGCGGGCCAGATATCGCGGCGGCCTTCGGCAAACAGCAGGTAGATTTCCGCCGACCAGCGCCCGATGCCCTTGATTGCAGTCAGGGTAGCGATCGCTTCTTCATCTTCGGCCGGAAGGCTGGCGAAATCCACCGCACCTGCCTCGACCAGCTCGCACAGCGAGCGCGCATAGCCCTGTTTCTGGCGCGACAGGCCGCAGGCGCGCAGGGTATCGAAATCGCGCGAGAGCAGGCTTGCGGGCGTAAAGTCATCCGCCAGCTCCGCTTCAAGCTTCGCCCACATCGAACTCGCCGCGGCAACCGAGACTTGCTGGCCCACGATGGTGCGCAGCAGCGTCTGCCAGCCACGCGCCCGGATGCGCGGTTCGGGATAGCCGATCCGCGCCAGCTCGCGCGCCAGTGCAGGCTCGCGCTGGCCCAGTGCATCGAGATCTTCGCGCAATTCTGTAAGGCTCAGCCCCACTATCACTTCCTCAATCTTGCCAAGGCGCGCGGAACGCCTTAGCAGCGGCTGCGTCTAAACCCTAGCGCGCAAGCGCACCTCTCACAGCCCGTAAAGGAACCGCAGCCCATGCCCAGACTGGTCGTCACCAACCGCGCCGGCGAGACGAGCGAAATTACCGTTGATGATGGCCTGACCGTGATGGAGGCCATCCGCGACAACGGCTTTGACGAACTGCTGGCGCTGTGCGGCGGCTGCTGTTCGTGCGCGACCTGCCATGTCCATGTGGATCCCGCCTTCGCGGACAAGCTGCCCGCAATCAGCGAGGACGAGGATGATCTGCTCGAATCCTCCGATCACCGCGCCGAAACCTCGCGTCTGTCGTGCCAGATCCCGTTCACCGATGCGCTTGACGGGCTGCACGTCACGATTGCGCCAGAGGATTGATCGCACAAGAGCAGGGTGGGCCAGTGGATAGTGATCTGGCCCGTTTCCTGCGTGACGAGTTGGGCCATGCGCCTGCTGGCAGTACCCGGCCGTGGAAGATCCGCGGCCCGGTGTGGTTGTGGCAGGGAAGCGACGGCGCGCCCGCCAAAGGCAGCTGGTATTTCCTCACCATTGATGGCGAGACGGCGAGCGCGATCCGGGCGAGCGCCGCGAATGCAGCGGCGTGGGGTTCGGTTTCTGTCACGGCAACCATTGGCGGCACCACCTGGCGCACCTCGCTGTTTCCGTCGAAAGCGCATGGCGGCTGGCTGCTCCCGCTGAAGGCGGCAGTGCGCAAGGCCGAAAGGATTGCCGAGGGCAGCGAGGTGGAGGCGATGCTCGTGCTTGCCTCGTGAGGTGCACCTGCGCCTTCGACATTGCCCCGCGCGCCATCAGCGCCTAATTCACCCCCATGAACATCACGCGCCCCTTCGCCGACACTCTCGCGCTTATCGGCAATACGCCGCTTGTCCGTCTCGCCGGCCCCAGTGAAGCGGCTGGCTGCGACATCTGGGGCAAGTGCGAATTCGCTAATCCCGGCGGGTCGGTCAAGGATCGGGCTGCGCTCTACATCATTCGGGATGCCGAGGCGCGCGGCGAATTGCAGCCCGGCGGCACCGTTGTTGAAGGCACGGCGGGCAACACCGGCATCGGGATCGCGCTCGTTGCCAATGCGCGCGGCTACAAGACTATCATCGTGATGCCGGATAACCAGTCCAAGGAGAAGATGGACACGCTGCGGGCCTTGGGCGCGAAGCTGGTGCTGGTTCCGCCCACCAAGTTTTCCAATCCGGGGCATTTCGTCCACACCTCGCGCCGTCTGGCAGAGGAAACCCCCGGGGCGGTGTGGGCCAACCAGTTCGACAATATCGCCAACCGCCGCGCCCATATCGAAGGCACAGCGCCCGAATTGTGGGAGCAGATGGCAGGCCGCATCGATGGTTTCACCTGCGCAGCTGGCACGGGCGGTACGATTGCCGGTGTCGGGCTTGGCCTCAAGGCGCTTGACGAGAATATCCGCATCGCGCTGACCGATCCGCATGGCGCCGCGCTGTATAATTATTACGCGCATGGCGAGCTGGCGGCGGAAGGATCGTCTGTCGCCGAAGGCATCGGGCAGGGCCGCATCACCGCCAATCTCGAAGGCGCGCCGATTGATACGCAGTTCCGCATTTCCGACGAGGAAGGGCTGGAATGGGTTGCCCGTCTGCTGCGCGAGGAAGGGCTGTGCCTTGGCCTGTCATCGGGCATCAATGTCGCGGGCGCGGTGATGCTGGGCCGGCAATTGGTGGCTGAAGGGCGCAAGCAGCCGCAGGTTGCCACCATCCTGTGTGATACCGGTTTCCGCTATCTCTCGACGCTGTACAATCCGACGTGGCTGGAAAGCAAAGGCCTTCCGGTGTTCGACTGGCTCACGGGGGAGGACGCGGCGTGACACGCAAGGGGCGCAAGCTGTTCGGCCTCAATGTCGATCTGAACCCGGAAACGGGTGAAGCGGGCGACCTGCCGGATCCCGCTCCCGCGACCCGTGCGGAGGGTATCCAGCGCTTGCAGGTAGGCCTGTTCGGAATAGCGGCCATGGTGCTGCTGGTCGGCCTGGCGAGCATTATTGGCAGTCAGGCCGATCTCGCGGACGAGGCCGCCGTGCCCGATGCTGCCCCCACGACCGAGCCGCGCGCCAATGACCCGAGCAGGAATTCCTCGTCCGATCCGGTGGTCGTGCCGGATATCCCGGCCGAGCCCAGCCCCGCCCCGCTGCTCGATCCGCTGGTGCTGCCCCCGCCGACATCTTCGCCTGCCGCCAATCCCGGTGCCAGCCCCAAGCCCTGACCGGCGGCTGCCTGCGCTGCTCGCCATCCTGCTGGCGGCGTGTGGGCCGAATGCCGACCCCGCTGCTGAATCCTTGGACGGGACTCGCCCCGCCCTCGGGCTGATGACCAGCCTGCCGCTCTACTGGCCACTGGGTGCGGATCTGGCGGATATTGCCAGCGGTACAGCCGTGCCGCCATGGCAGCGTGCCGCGCTGGAAGCTCGCCATGCGCTGGTGCTGCTGGATACGCTGTCCCCGATCCCCGCGCTGGCCAGCGGCGAGGAAGAAACCGATCCGCTGGCAGGGCTCACCCGCCTTGCCATCATCCAGCCGCGCGGGCTTGCGCCAGCGGATAATGTGGCGCTTGATACATGGGTGCGGGGCGGCGGGCGTTTGCTGCTGGTGCTCGATCCGATGCTGACCGGCGATTATGATGTGGCGCTTGGCGACCCGCGCCGTCCTTCCGACGTGGCACTGATCCCGCCGGTGGTGGCGCGCTGGGGGCTTGAGATCACATTCGACGAGGAACAGGATGCAGCCCCTCGCGCCGTGCAGCTGGGCACGGCGACGATACCGCTCGCGCTCGCGGGCAAGGTCCGGCCGGGCGCAGAGGCAGTCGGCCGTTGCAGGCAGGCGCTGGAGGGGGCAGCGGCCCGGTGCCGGGTCGGCCGAGGGCAAGTCACGGTGCTGGCGGATGCAGCGGTTTTCGAGGACTCCGTGACGAGCGACATGGCATCCGCCGGCATTGCTGCCGTGCTGGATTTCGCCTTCGAATGAGCGTTTCGGGAAAACGCGGGAAAGATGGGACTCGGGAGGGACTCGGAGGGGACTCGTGACTGCCCAAGGTCGGGAAAATGCGGGAATCAGGGGATTTCGGGCCCTGATTTCAGGCATTTTGCGCCCAGAGTTGAACGACGTCGCAATGGCTCTCCCCTCATAAAATCATTAGTTTTCAGATAAGTAACAAGTAATCCCGTGATTTCCCGTAAAATTCCCTTCCATCCCGGCTCCATCCCCGATATTACCCAATCCCATCAAGCACCCCTGTTTGCTGCGCATGTGCCCCTGGCATGAGCGCGCCGACCACGCTCGCTCATCATTGGGCGAGGGCGGTGACGGGGAAGGCTTGTCGGATTTAGGGCCGCTTGAGCGCGGGAGGGTGCGCTGATGGCGGGGTAATTGGGGGATTGTGCGCGCGTGTCGGGCTTTGCAGGATATTCTGGCCAAGCCTATTCGCCCGCCGGCGACAAGGGTCGCTTTGTCCTTCCCCCGGCCTTTCGCAAGGCTGTCAAGGAAAGTTCGGGCGGCAATCGCACCTTGTGTCTTGCAGCCCATGACCGGTTCGATTGCCTGATCGGCTTCGGTCTGTCGCGCACCGAGAAACTCAATGCCCAGCTTGAGCGTGAGGAAGAGCGCGCAATCCGCATGAGCGACGCGAATTTCGATCGCGATGTGCGCGCGGCGCAGTTGTTCGGTTTTGAACAGCTTCCCTTTGACGACAGCGGGCGCTTTGTCATGCCCGAGCATTTGCGCGATCTCGGGAAGGTCAGCGATGGCCTGTTCTTTCAGGCGGCGGGCGAGTTCTTCTTCGTCTGGTGTCCGGCGGAACTCGCGCGCATGGGCTCGGAATGGAAAAGCGCGCAGGCGGCCTGCGCCAAGCTGGTTGCCGCAGCGAGAAAGGGCGCATGATGCAGGACGCGCCCCACATCCCGGTGCTGCTCGACGAAGTCCTCGCAGCTCTTGCGCCGCAGCCCGGCATGACGATAATTGATGCGACTTTCGGGGCGGGTGGTTACACGCGCGCTCTGCTGGAGGCGGGCGCCTGCGTCCACGCCTTTGACCGGGATCCCGACGCCATCGCGGCAGGCGAAGCGATGGCGTCGGGTTACCATGGTCGTCTGACCCTCCACTCCGAGCGGTTTTCCGCAATGCGCGAGGCCATGACCCGCATTGGCGTGCCCCAAGTGGATGCGGTCGTGATGGATATCGGCGTGTCCTCGATGCAGCTTGATCAGGGCGCACGCGGTTTTGCCTTCATGCATGATGGCCCGCTCGACATGCGGATGAGCCAGGATGGCGAAAGCGCTGCCGATTTCCTCAACAGCGCGGATGAAGCCGCGATTGCCGATGTGCTCTACCACTATGGCGAGGAACGCCAGTCGCGCCGCGTTGCCCGCGCGATTGTTGCGGCGCGGCCGCTGGCGACCACGGGCGAACTTGCCCGCGTGGTGCGCCGCGCGCTCGGCCACAAGCCGCATGACAAGAAAGACCCCGCCACCCGCACCTTTCAGGCCGTGCGCATCCATGTGAACGACGAACTTGGCGAATTGCGCGCCGGGCTTGCCGCGGCCGAGGCGCTGCTGCGCGACGGCGGTGTGCTGGCCGTTGTCAGCTTCCACAGCCTCGAGGATCGCATCGTCAAGCAGTTCCTGCGCACCTCCAGCGGCGCGGGCCGCGCGGTGTCGCGCCACTTGCCGGGTGAGATTGCAGGCCCGCAGCCGACCTTCGCCAAGGTGTCCAAGGCGATCCGCCCCTCCGAGACCGAGATTGCCCGCAATCCCCGCGCGCGGTCATCGACCTTGCGCTTTGCCCGGCGCACTGCGGCCCCGGCCATGGGGCTAGCCGCATGAGCGTGCGGCAGGGCCAGATGCGTTCGCTGGGCTGGGCGGCCATTCTGGCGATGTGCCTTGGCCTGTTTGCCGTGCTCAGCGTGCGGGTCCACGCCGTCAAGAGCGAGGTTCTGCTCGCCGAGCGCAAGATCATCGCGCTGAAGCGTGAAAGCATGCTGCTCGAAACCGAGTTCGAGACCCGCGCCAGCCAGCGCCAGTTGGTCGAATGGAATGCGGTCGAATTCGGCTTTGTCGCCCCGCGCGCTGATCAGTTCCTTGAAAGCGAACGCCAACTGGCGAGCCTTGGCCAGCCGCTCGGCCCGGGTGCGCCCGCGCAAATCCGGCTGGCCCGCGCTGTGACCGAAGCGGATGACGGCGCGAACGGTGTATCCCGCCAGCAAGCCGCGATGGTCTCGCCGCTGTCGGGTGAGAAGGTCACGCTTGCCTCGGCCAGCCGCGAAGCCGATGCCGGTGCGATGTTCGCTGATGCATTCGGCGACTTCCTGATCGAAGCTTCGCCCATTCGCCCGGCCCGTGCGCAAAGCGCTGCTGCGAGTATGCAGGCCAGCGTTGCAGGAACCGGCGAATGAGCCTTTTTGCCGCGCAGCCGGCAATTCCGGCGGGCCGGATCGAACTGGTTCACTTGCGTTACCGTGCGGTGCTGACGGCGCGCTGGCGGGTGCTGTGGATTTCCGGGATCTTTGGCGTGGTCGTCTGTGCTGCGCTGATGCGCATTGTCTGGCTCGGCTTTGCGGGCGATGCGCCGCGCCGCACCAGTCTTGAGGAAGCGCTTCTGCCGCCGCGCGGCGAGATCACCGATCGCCATGGCGTGCCGCTGGCGCGCGCGTTCCCCGCCTATGCGTTGTGGTTCAACCCCAAGGCGATGGGCGATAATGGCGCGCCGCTGGTGCGCTCGCCGCAGGACATCGCCCGCGCACTCGTTGCGGTCTTCCCCGACATGGACGAGGCGCGCCTTGCCGAGCGCCTTGCTTCGGGCCGTTCCGGCTATCTGCGCCGCCGCCTCCTGCCCGAGGAAGCCAATGCGGTGTTCCAGCTTGGCGAAGTCGCGCTCGAAATCCCGCGCGAAAGCGATCGCCACTATCCGCAAGGTTCGCTCGGCGCGCATATCCTTGGCTATGTGGTCGAGAACGAAGGCGGCAAGCTGGGCATGGAGCAGGTGCTTGAAGAGCGGCTGACCCATCCCGATCTGCGCAGCCAGCCGGTGGCGCTGTCGATCGATGTGCGCGTGCAAGGCGCCCTCGAGGATGAATTGCGCAAAGGGATGCTCGCCACCAATGCGATCGGTGCAGCGGGCATTGTGCTGGATGTCGACAGCGGCGAGGTGATGGCAATGGCGTCGCTTCCCGAATTCGATCCTAATACGGCGGGTGCAAGCGGGGCGGAGAATGTCTTCAACCGTGTGACCAACGGGGTCTACGAACTTGGCTCGACTTTCAAGCCGATCACTATTGCAGCCGCCATCGATGCCGGCGTGGTGCGCGACTTGTCGCGGACCTGGGATGCGACACCTGTTCAGGTGGGCAAGCGCACGCTCAAGGATCTGAAGCCCAAGGGCGCCGGGTTGAACGTGCCGCAGGCGCTGGTCTATTCCTCGAACACGGTCACAGCGCGCGTCGCCGATGAACTGGGCGCGGAACGACTACGTCGCACGCTGATTGATCTGGGCATGGATCAAAGGCCCTTTATCGAACTGCCCGCGCGCGGTAAGCCGTTATTTCCAAAAGGGGAATGGGCGCGCATCACCAACATGACAGTCAGCTACGGCCACGGCCTTGCCGTGACGCCGCTGCATCTTGCCAGCGCCTACGCCGCGATGGTCAATGGCGGGATCTGGCGTCCGGCGACCCTGATGAAGCTTGATGCCAAGGATGCCCCACGCGGGCGCCGGGTATTCAAGGAATCGACATCCTCGCGGATGCGCCAGATGCTGCGGATGATCTCGATGTATGGCACCGGACGCAGTGCCAATGCGCCGGGTTACCGGATCGGGGGCAAGACCGGCTCGGCAGAAAAGAATAGCGGCGGGGTCTATAACAAGACCTCGCTGGTATCGTCATTCGCGGCGGCTTTCCCGCTGGATCGTCCGCGCTATGTGGTGGTGGTGGTGATGGACGAGCCGCGCGGTACCGCCGCCAGTTCGTTCCAGCGCACGGCAGCCTATACGGCTGCTCCGGTGGTGGGCAAGCTGGTGCCCCGGATCGGACCGATGCTTGATGTACTACCTGACGAGCGCCGCGATGTGGATATTTCCGATCTGCGCTATCTGGTCGAGGGCCACAAGTGAGGCTCGCTGATCTGCTCGACAAGGCGGATATGCCCGTCCCTGCTGGCGCCGATGCGCTGGCAGTGACAGGTTTTGCCATTGATCATCGCAAGGTCGCCCCCGGCGCGGTGTTCGGGGCGTTTCGGGGCGCACGGTTCGATGGCGAGGGATTCATTCCTGCCGCCGTGGCTGCGGGCGCGGTGGCGGTGGTCGCCCGGCCCGAAGCGCCTGTCGCCGGTGCGATCCACATTGCCAGCGATAATCCGCGCCGCAGTTTTGCGCGGCTTGCGGCGGGCTTCTTCCAGCCCATGCCAGCCGTTCTCGTGGCGGTGACGGGCACCAACGGCAAGACCTCGACCGTCGAGATGACCCGCCAGATCTGGCGCATGTGTGGTGAGAGGGCGGCTAGCATCGGTACGCTTGGCGTCACCACGCCCGATGGCTCCGTTTCGACCGGGCTGACCACGCCTGACATCGTCACTTTCCTTGCCAATATGGCGGGCCTTGCGCGCGAAGGGGTCAGCCACGTCGCCTATGAGGCTTCGAGCCACGGGCTTGCGCAATATCGCAGCGAGGGGCTGCCGGTCGCGGCGGCCGCTTTCACCAATTTCAGCCGCGATCATCTCGATTATCACGGCACGATGGAGGATTACTTCGCGGCCAAGCTGCGGTTGTTTTCCGAGGTTGTGACGCCGGGCGCGCCCGCGATCATCCATGTTGGCGCAGAGGGTTCCGGCTGGATGGAACAGGCCGCCGCCTTCGCCAGCGCGCGCGGGCTTGATGTGCGCACGGTGGGCGAGGGGGGCAGTTTCCTCACGCTCACGGCCCGCGAACTGACCCAACTCGGCCAGACCCTGACGATCACCCACGCGGGCACCGAGAGGAAGGTGAACCTGCCACTCATCGGGGCCTATCAGGCCGCCAATGCGCTGGTCGCGGCGGGGCTTGCGCTGTCAACGGGTATGGCGCCTGCGGCAGTGTTCGATGCACTCACCCGTCTCCAGCCGGTGCGCGGGCGGCTGGAACGAGCGGCGATCAATGCCGCCGGTGCGCCTGCCTATGTCGATTATGCCCATACGCCCGATGCGCTCGAAGCCGCGATGGCCGCGTTGCGCCCGCATGTCGGAAGCGGCGGGAGGCTGATCGTGGTGTTCGGCGCAGGCGGTGATCGCGATGCAGGCAAGCGCGCGCTCATGGGTGCGGCAGCAGCGCAAGGGGCCGATCTGGTGATTGTCACCGATGACAACCCCCGGAGCGAGGACCCCGCCGTGATCCGCGCCGCGATCATGGCGGGCGCCGGCCAGACCGCGCGCGAAGTGCCAGACCGCCGCGCCGCCATTGCTGCGGCAATTGGGGATGCCGGCGAAAGCGACATTGTGCTCATCGCGGGCAAGGGACACGAGCAGGGGCAGATTTTCGGTTCGGGAGACAGCATGCGGATTGAAGCTTTCGATGATGTCGAAGTCGCGCGGCAATGCGCCGGAGCAGGGAGCACCGGGCGATGAGCATCGCGAAACTGGCGCGTCACCCGCTGATCAAGGCGTGGCCGCAGGATGCCCGCGACGCTCTGCCGCTGGCGCTCTGGTCGAGCGCCGAGATCGCCGAGGCGACGGGCGGCACTGCCAGTGCGGAATTTCAGGCTGCAGGGGTCGAGATGGACTCGCGCGATGTGCGTCCCGGCGATCTGTTCGTGGCGCTGAAGGGCGAGAGCATGGATGGCCACCGCTTCCTTGACGCGGCCTTCGCCAAGGGTGCCGTCGCTGCGATTGTCGATCGCCCGGTGGATTACCCGCATGTGCTGGTTGATGACACGACTGCAGCGCTCCATGCGTTGGCCCATGCCGCGCGCGAACGCGCCTGTGATGCGGTGCGCATCGCGGTGACAGGCTCGGTCGGAAAGACCGGGGTGAAGGAAGCGATCTTCGCCTGTCTCGACCGCGCCAGTCGCGGCGCAGCGCATCGTTCGGTGCGCAGTTACAACAATCATGTCGGCGTGCCGCTTTCGCTGGCGCGCCTGCCCGCGCGCGCCAAATTCGGCGTGTTCGAGATGGGCATGAACCACGCGGGCGAAATCGCACCGCTGACCGGCCATGTCCGTCCGCACATCGCGTTGATCACAACGATCGCGCCTGCCCATATCGAGAATCTCGGCAGCCTTGAGGCGATTGCCGATGAAAAGGCCCAGATCTTCACCGGCCTCATGCCCGGCGGCACCGCGATTATTCCGGCTGACAGCGACTGGGCGGACCGCTTGGCGAGCCATGCCCGCGCGAGCGGAGCGAAGGTGATTACCTTTGGCCGCAAGGCAGGGGCGGATGTGCGCTTGCTGGATGCGATCCCCGCTGGCAATGGTGGCTCGCTCGTCACGGCCGATCTCGGCGATATCCGGCTGTGCTACACCATTGCCGAGCCGGGTGAGCACTGGATCGTGAACTCGCTCGGCGTGATTGCGGCGGTGCGCGCGGCGGGCGGTGATCTGGCGAGTGCCGGGCTGGCGCTGGCGGAGCTGGGCGGGCTCAAGGGCCGCGGGCAGCGCCACATGCTCAAGGTCGCTGGCGGCACGGTGTTGCTTATCGATGAAAGCTACAACGCCAATCCCGCCTCGATGCGCGCAACCCTGAAAGCGCTCGCCCAGACTCCGGCGCAGCGGCGCATCGCGGTGCTGGGCAGCATGAAGGAGTTGGGCGACTTTTCGGACGGGTTCCACCGCCAGTTGGCCGAGCCGCTTGGCGAAGCGGACGTGACCTACGCGATCCTCGTTGGCGAGGAGATGCGCGCGCTCGCTGCGGAACTGGGGAAAGGCCCCGGCAACTCGCTTGGCAAGCCCATCAGCTTCGCGCATTGCCGGGGAGCTGACGAGGCAATTGCCGCGCTCGGAGATTTTGGCCTCGGCCACGGGGATGCGGTGCTGGTCAAGGGCTCCAATTCGGTTGGCCTTGGCAAGCTCGTGGCCTGCTTGACCCAAGACGCCTGAACGTGCCGCAGCCAGCGGCGACCGGTGAGGGCGCAAAGGACGGATGAATGTTCTACTGGCTTGCCGAACTGTTCGGGTTTGAAGGCATTTTCAATCTGGTGCGCTACCAGAGCTTCCGCGCGGGTGCGACCTTGATGACCGCACTGGCGATCGGGCTGGTGATCGGGCCGCGCTTCATCAATCTGCTGCGCGTGCGTCAGGGCAAGGGCCAGCCCATCCGCGAGGACGGGCCGCAAAGCCACCTCGCCAAGCGCGGCACGCCCACCATGGGCGGGTTGATGATCCTCACCTCGCTGACCGCCTCGCTGCTGTTGTGGATGAACCTGTCGAGCCCGTTCGTCTGGGCCTGTCTTGCCGTGACCATCGGTTTCGGCGCGATCGGTTTTCTCGACGATTACGACAAGGTGTCCAAGAACAGCCATGCCGGCGTGCCCGGCCGGGTGCGCCTCGCGCTGGAATTCGTCGTGGCCGGGATCGCGGCCTGGCTGATTGTGAGCCAGATCAACACCAATCTCTATGTGCCGTTCTTCTCGGAATTCAGCATTCCGCTGGGTCCATTCTACTATGTTTT
>JBKBMC010000036.1:0-22390 GCA_046296075.1 Erythrobacter sp.
GCGCTCGATCGAACTGGTCGCACAGGCGGGCTGCCCGGTCGTGCTGATGCATGCGCCGGGCGCTGGCGAGGATCTCCATGCTGGCGGAGAATATGCGGATGTCGTGTTCGCTGTGTTCGATTTCCTGCACGAGGCCCGCGCAAGGGCGATCGCGGCGGGTATCGCAGCGGACCGCATCGTGCTTGATCCGGGCATCGGTTTTGGCAAATCTCTGACGGATAATGTCAGGCTTATCAATGCCCTGCCATTGTTTCATGCGCTCGGTGCGCCAATCATGCTGGGGGCCAGTCGCAAGCGGATGATCGGGGCGCTGAGCCGCGAGGAAGCGGCCGAGGAACGGCTCGCCGGATCGCTCACGCTGGCGCTCAAGGGCATGGCGGCAGGCGTCCACATCCTGCGTGTGCATGATGTTGCGGCAACCGTGCAGGCACGCAATGTTTGGCGCGGGCTGGCCGACGCCGCGCTCACCGATTTCAGCCAGTTGTCGCCGATGTGAATTTGCCGCGCGTCGCCATTGTGTCATCGAAAGTGATCAGAAAAAGCCTGTGCATGCCGCCGGAATGCGGCAAAAGTGCACAAGATTTGCAGTTACGGAGATAGAAATGCCCCGCTTCCCGCTCCTTGCCGCCACCGCTCTGGCAGCCGCCAGCCTCGCCGCTGCGCCGCTGCTGGCGGATAGCCCTGCTCCCGCCCCGGCGATGAGCCTTTCGGCGGACGAGGCGTTGACGCCCTATTACGATCAGCTGCGCCAGCGGGTCACCCTGCCGGTGGCGGGGCCGAATCCCGCGCTCAGCCCGGCGACCACGCTGACCCGGATTGCTTTTGGCAGCTGCAACCATCATCTCGCCCCGCAACATATGTGGGCGCAGATTGCCGCACAGAACCCGCAGGCCTTTCTGCTGATTGGCGACAATGTCTATGGTGATACCGGCTGGGATGCTGACGCGGATCTCGAAAGCCTGCGCCGCGCCTATGAAGTGCAGGCCTCGCATCCTGAATTCCGCGATTTCCGCGCCCGCTTCCCGATGATGGTGACGTGGGATGACCATGATTACGGACTGAATGATGCAGGTGGCCATTTCCCCTTCAAGCGTTGGGCGGAAGAGTTGTTCAACACCTTCTGGGGTTCGTCCGATGAAGTGCGCGCGCGCCCCGGGGTGTATGAAAGCCGCATGGTCGGCCCCGAAGGGCAACGGGTGCAGTTCATCATTCTCGACACGCGCTATTTCCGCTCGAACCTGAAGCGGGCGGAATGGTCACGCGAGCGGGCGCCGCTTGGCTCCTATGTGCCCAATTCCGATCCAGCCGCGACGGTGCTGGGGGATGAACAGTGGCGCTGGCTCGAACAGGAGCTGGCCAAACCCGCCGATCTGCGGATCGTCGTTTCCTCCACGCAGGTGCTGACAGAAGCGCACCAGTTCGAGGGCTGGACCAATTTCCCGCTCGAACGCGCGCGGCTGCTGAAAATGCTGGAAGGGCGCGCCTCCAGCGGGCTGGTGATCTTGTCGGGCGATCGCCATTCGGGCGCGATCTACAAGGATCAGGCGCCCGCCGGGTCGGAAGATATCTGGGAATTCACCAGCTCCTCGCTCAACCTCGCCTTTGCCAGCGATGTCGAGGCCAGCACCAAGCGCGAACCTGATCCGCGCCGGGTCACCAAGTTCTTCGGCATCGAGAATTACGGCCTTGTCGATATCGACTGGAAGGCCAAAACCCTGACGATGAGCCTGATGGGCAACACCAGCGAAACGCTGGCCCAGCACAGTTTCGGGTGGTGAGGCGAGTTTTTTGAAACCCTGCGGGGCGCGCGGTCGGCGCCACCGAAGGTGGCTGCAAACTTAAAGCGTATAGCCTCCGTCTGACACCATCACATGCCCGGTGATGTTCGCGGCGGCATCGCTCAACAGATAAAGGATCGTGCCCGCCATTTCCTCTGACGAGGCAAAGCGGCCCGAAGGAGTGGTTTTGGCCATTGCTTTCAATGTTGCCTCGCGCCCGATCGCCGCAACCGAGCGCTGGAAATCCTCGCCGCTTTCCCAGATCGCGGTGTCCACTCCGCCCGGTGCAATCGCGTTGACGCGGATGCCCAACCTGGCATTTTCCAGTGCGGCGATGCGCGCCATGTGGGCAACCGCAGCCTTGGAAACGCCATAAGGACCAATCCCGGCAACCGGCTTGATCCCTGTGGTCGAGGCGACGACCACGGCGCTTCCGCCCTTCGCTGCCATCGCACGCAAGGATGCCGCAAGCGTCAGGAAAGCGCCATCGAGATTGACGGCCATCACCCGGCGCCATTCGGACAGCGTCAGGCTGGCCAGCGGCCCGCCTGCACCGATTCCGGCGTTGACCACGGCGTGATCAAGACCTTGCATCTGTGGTTCGAGGCTCTGCCAAAGGGCTTCATCGGCGACACTACCGATGATCCGGTGGATTTCACCCGGAAGATCGAGCGCATCCAGCCCCGTGCCATCGACATCAACCAGAAACAGCCGTGCGGCGCCGCGCGCAGCCAGTGCGCGGGCGCAGGCGGCGCCGATACCCGAAGCAGCGCCTGTCACCAGTACGCTGCGCCCCGAAAAGTCCTGAATCGTGTCCATGGCCTGAGCGCTAAGCGCTTCGGGCAGCATCTTCAAGCAGCGCTATCGATCCCGAGGTCCGAAAGCTTGCGGTAAAGCGTCGAGCGCCCGATGCCGAGCCGCCGGGCAACTTCGGTCATCCGGCCGCGATAATGCCCGATGGCGAGGCGGATCACATCGGCCTCGATTTCCTCAAGCGGGCGCAGATTGCCATCTTCGGTGTAAAGCGTGATGCCCACGCCTTCGTGGCTGGCATTGAACAGCGGGGCTTGCTGATCGCCAAGCATCTCCGACAATTCGGGGAAGCTTTCCGCGGTCAGTGTCTCGCCTTCGCAATAGACGGCGGCGCGAAACAGCACGGATTGCAGCTGACGCACATTGCCCGGCCAATCATAGGCGGCGAGCAGCGCAAGCGCGCTTTCGGTGATGGAAAGGTGCTTGAGTCCCGGTTGTTCACCAATACGGGCGAGGAAATGGCGGGTCAGAGCGGGGACATCGCCGGTGCGGTCGCGCAAAGGAGGCAGGGTGATGCGCGTTGAAGAGAGCTTTTCGGCAAGGCCCGGATCGAATTGTCCGCCTGCCACCAATTCGACCAGTGAGACATTGCTGGTGACAAACAGCCGCACATCCACCCGGAATCCGTAAGTCGCACCGACCGGGCGGATGATCCCGCTGTTCAACGCGTCGAGCAGGCGCTGCTGGGTGAGCGGGGAAAGCCGGTCAATCTCGTCGAGCACGAGCGTGCCGTTGTCGCAATGCTGGAAGGCGCCGATCTGGCGATCAAACGCACCGGGAAAGGCGCCGGGTTCATGGCCGAACAGCACGGATTCGACCGAGGTGGGCGGGATTGCACCCAGATCGACGATGCGAAATGCCTCGCGCGAACGCGGGCTTGCCGAATGCATCGCGCGCACCAACATTTCTTTGCCCGTGCCGCTCGCTCCGTCGATCGCGACATGGCCGTGGCCACGCGCTGTCTTGGCAGCTTGCGCGAGGGCGGCGCGGAATCCGGGCGCTGTACCGATCATCGCATCGAAATCGAGGCTGGCCGACATTTTCTCGGTTAGCGGGGCGAGTTCGCGGCGCCGGGTCTCGCGGGTCGTGACAGCACGCAGCGCGTCCATCAGCCGTTCGGGCGAAACCGGTTTGACGAGGTAATCACTGGCGCCTGCGCGCATCGCCTCTACCGCGAGCAGCGGCGAGGCGCTGGTTGTCAGCATCAGGAGCGGCAGGGCAGGTCGCCGCGACTTGAGTTCGGCAATCAATTCGCAGGCATCATCACCCGGCACCCAGTGATCGAGCAGGATCGCGGAGATCTGCATCCCTTCGCGTGTCCCAAGCATGGCAATGGCGGTGTCCGCATCGTTCGCGACCACGGTTTTCCAGCCATCGCGTCCGATGATTGCGGAGATCAGCCGCGTTTGTGCGGGCTCGTCATCAATCAGCAGGATGGTGCGCGCACCCTGATCGATGGAATCGCAGTTGTTGTGGTCCGACATCGTCTGCTTTGCCCTGATCCTTGGCGTTTCCGGCGCATTCGTCCGGATGTGGAACAGGCCTAACCATATATCCGAGGTGTAAAGACGGGATTAAGGCTGTTGCACTTTACGCTTTGTCACAGATCGGCACATCGCACTCGCTACGCGCGAAAGCGGACTGGACCAAGCGCAAATTGGCACCCTGACAATTAAGGTGGCTTGAGATGCGCCGCGTGCTTCGATACGGGGCATTATGAACGCGCCCCGGCGCGCGCATAATTCTTGCAACCATATGCCGATTGCGGTGTTTACCAGCCCAAAGGGGAATTGAAAAAATGGCAACGCACGACATGGAAAAGGCACACGCCACTTACGAAGGCTTCATGGGAATCCTCAAGTGGGCCGTGCCGGTGATTGCGGTGATCGTCGCTTTTGTCGTCATGCTGATCGCCTGAAGCGAACGCAACTCGTGAAAATCGCGATCCTGAAAGAGCGCGCCCCCGGGGAAACCCGGGTGGCGGCCACCCCCGAAACGGCCAAGAAATATGCAGCCCTCGGCCTTGATGTCGCTATCGAGGCTGGCGCAGGCGGAGCCGCGTCCGTCACCGATGCAGCCTATGCCGAAGCGGGCGTTAGCGTCGGCAATGCGGCAGCCACGATCAAGGATGCTGATATTGTGCTCGGCATTCAGGCGCCCGATGTGGCGCTGCTCAAAGGCGCCAAGCCCGGCGCATGGGTCGCAGCGCTGTTTGATCCCTTTACCCGGCGTGATGTGGTCGATGCCTATGCGGCTGCGGGCTTTGAAGCTTTGAGCATGGAGTTCATGCCCCGCATCACCCGCGCGCAATCGATGGACGTGCTGTCCTCGCAATCGAACCTCGCCGGTTACAAGGCGGTGCTGGTGGCGGCCAATCATTATGGCCGCGCTTTCCCGATGATGATGACGGCGGCCGGCACGGTGCAGGCCGCGCGCGCTTTCATCATGGGTGTGGGTGTTGCCGGCCTTCAGGCGATTGCGACAGCGCGGCGGCTTGGCGCGCAGGTTTCCGCGACCGATGTGCGTTCGGCCACCAAGGAACAGATCCAGTCGCTCGGTGCCAAGGCGATCTTTGTTGAGAATGTCGCGGGCATCGAGGGCGAAGGATCGGGCGGCTATGCCACCGAGATGAGCGATGAATACAAGGCCGCGCAGGCACAATTGGTATCCGAGCACATTGCCAAGCAGGACATCGTGATCACCACCGCGCTTATCCCCGGGCGGGCCGCGCCGCGGCTCATCACGGATGCGCAGATCGCCACGATGAAGCCGGGCAGCGTGATCTTCGATCTCGCGGTCGCGCAAGGCGGCAATGTCGAAGGTTCCAAGCCCGATGAAGTCGTCGTGAAGCATGGCGTGAGCATTGTGGGCTATTCCAACACGCCGGCGCATCTGCCCGCCGATGCTTCGGCGCTGTTTGCGCGCAATCACTATAATTTCCTCAGCGCCTTCTGGGACAAGGAGCAGGGCAAGCCCGTGCTCGACGAGGAAATCGGAGGCGCCATCCGGCTCACGCAGGGCGGCAAGGTCGTGAATGAACGGCTGCAGGGGGCCTGATCCATGGATTTCATTGCAATTCTCTCGATCTTCGTGCTGGCCTGCTTTGTGGGCTATTACGTTGTCTGGTCGGTGACCCCGGCGCTCCACACCCCGCTGATGGCGGTGACCAATGCGATTTCGTCGGTCATCATCGTCGGCGCGCTGATCGCCAGTGCCGAAGCGGGCAGTGCGACGGCGAAGTATCTCGGCCTGGTTGGTGTGGTGCTGGCGAGCGTCAACATCTTCGGCGGCTTTGCCGTGACCGAGCGCATGCTCGCGATGTACAAGAAGAAGGAGAAGTGAGGATGGCTTCCCTTTTTCGTGATGCCGCAGCCGCGGCAGGGCTTTTCCGTACCGCCGTCCGGTCGGCGGCGACTTTCGCCGGTCTGACTGCGCTTGTCTCAGCCCCGGCACACGCCGCAGGGGCCGAAGGTGCTGCGCCGCCTTGGGCAATGCTCGCTTATCTGATTGCGGGTGTGTTCTTCATCCTCGCGCTGCGCGGGCTTTCCAGCCCTGCCACCAGTCGCGCGGGCAACCGTTATGGCATGGTCGGCATGGTGCTGGCGGTAGCCACCACGCTGATCACCCACGACATCGCCAATATCGTCGAGATCGCGATTGCTGTCGCCATCGGTGGCGGGATCGGCTTCGTGATCGCCCGCCGCATCGCGATGACGGCAATGCCCGAACTGGTTGCGGGCTTCCACTCGCTGGTGGGTCTGGCCGCCGTGGTGGTCGGCTTTGGCGCATGGCTTGATCCGGAAAGCTTCGGGATTGTCGATGCTGCGGGGCAAATCCTCGCGGTCAGCCGCATCGAACTTGGCCTCGGTATTGCCATCGGCGCCATCACCTTCTCTGGGTCGGTCATTGCCTTCCTCAAGCTGTCGGGCCGGATGAGCGGTTCGCCGATCATGCTGCCGGGCCGTCATGTGATCAATCTGGGCACGCTGGCGGCGATCCTTGGTCTCATCGGCTATTACACTGTCTCGCCGCAAGGCGGGGCGGGCGAAGGGCAGCTGGTGTTGCTGATCGCGGTGCTTGCCTTCATCATCGGCTTTTTGCTCATCATCCCGATTGGCGGGGCGGACATGCCGGTGGTCGTCTCGATGCTGAACTCCTATTCGGGCTGGGCGGCAGCGGCGATGGGTTTCACGCTCGGCAACACGGCGATGATCATCACCGGTGCGCTGGTGGGTTCTTCGGGCGCGATCCTTTCCTACATCATGTGCAAGGCGATGAACCGCAGCTTCATTTCGGTGATCGCGGGCGGCTTTGGTGGCGATGCGGGCGGCGCGTCAGGCGGCGCACCGCGCGAACAGCGCCCCTACAAGCAGGGCAGCGCGGAAGATGCGGCCTATATGCTTGAACAGGCCGAAAAGGTCATCATCATTCCGGGCTACGGCATGGCGGTGGCGCAGGCCCAGCACGCGCTGCGCGAAATGGGCGACAAGCTGAAGGAAAAAGGTGTGGAGGTGAAATATGCCATCCACCCCGTTGCAGGGCGTATGCCGGGCCACATGAACGTGCTGCTCGCCGAAGCAAGCGTGCCCTATGACGAAGTCTTCGAACTGGAAGACATCAATTCCGATTTCGCCCAGTGCGACGTCGCCTTCATCATCGGCGCGAATGACGTGGTGAATCCGGCTGCCAAGACCGACAAATCCTCGCCGATCTACGGCATGCCGGTGTTCGATGTGGACAAGGCCAAACAGGTCTTCTTTATCAAGCGTTCGATGGGCGGCGTGGGTTATGCCGGCGTCGATAACGATGTGTTCTACATGAACCAGACTGTCATGCTGCTCGCCGATGCCAAGAAGATGGTCGAGGAAATCGTCAAGTCGCTCGACTGATCTGAGCATCGCGCCGAAAAGTGGGAACCGGTTTTCGGCTTCTCGGCGATGCGACAACAAATAGGCTGCAATGAAGAAGCTGTTGCTGATCTTGCTTCTGTTGATCGGGGCTGGTGTGCTGGCGGTCCAGACGGGCCTCGCGCGTCCGCTTATCAAGGCACAGGTCGAAGCCTCGCTGGTCGCGGGCGGGCTGGGCACGGGCCGCGCAGAGTGCATGGCCGGACGGGTCACGGATCGTCTGAGCCTGTGGCAGATCTACAAGCTCAGACGCGCCATGGCCCCGCGCGAGGGTGAGCCGGAAACCGCACGCGGCATCATCGGCACCATCACAAGGCTGAGGCGCAGCGAAGATGGCGAGATCGTCAGCGTGGTGACGACCAGCGCGGCGCTGTGCGCGATCGGTCTTGGCTGAGGCTCCGGCTGGGCTTGCCAAGCCATGCTCCCATGCGCACTATGCTGCGCGGAGAGGGAGAATTACTGATGCAAAGAACCGCACTGGCCGCCGTGCTACTGGCTTCCGCTGCGCCCGTCTGGGCCGCCACCCACACCATCGCACCCGGGGCGGATGCGGCGGAGCAATTGCAGGAAGCGCTGATCATTGCGGAACCGGGCGACGAGATTGTGCTCGCCGCCGGGCGCTACCCGCTGTCGGATGGCCTCAGCCTTGATGTGGCCGGGGTAACGGTGCGCGGGGCGGGGCCTCATCTCACCATTCTCGATTTTACGGGCCAGCAAGGATCGGGCGAGGGGCTGCTTGTCACCTCGGACAATGTCACCTTGCGTGATTTCGCCATCGAAAACCCCAAGGGCGATGGCATCAAGTCCAAGGGCGCAGATAACATCATATATCACCGCATCCGGGTGACGTGGACCAATGGACCAAGCCCTGACAACGGCGCCTACGGTATCTATCCGGTCGAAAGCACCGGCATTCTCATCAGCCATTCGGAAGTTTCCGGCGCATCGGATGCGGGTATCTATGTCGGCCAGTCGAGCCGCATTACGGTGCGCAATTCGGTAGCGACCGACAACGTGGCCGGCATCGAGATCGAGAACAGCCGCGATGCCATCGTCACCCAGAACTACGTCACCCGCAATACCGGAGGCATTCTGGTGTTCGATCTGCCCAGTCTTCCGGTGATGGGTGGAGGCAATGTGGTGGTGACAGGTAACCTTGTCGCGGGCAACAACACCCCCAATTTTGCGCCTCCCGGCAATATTGTCGGCAATGTCCCGCGCGGCACCGGCATCATGGTGATGGCGAACGAGAATGTGTGGGTCGATGGCAATATTGTGCAGGGCAACCCGACTGCGCCGTTTATGGTGATCGCCTATTCGCAAAGCTTCGATGATGCGCGCTACAATCCGTTTCCCCGCAATGTGGTGATCGGCGAAAACATGGTGGATAGCGGGGCGAGCGATCCTGCTTTGCCGGGCGCGCCGTTGCTGCTGGCTGCTTTTGGCGGAACGCTCCCGCCGATCCTGTGGGATGGCCTCTCGCAACAAGATGCCGCGCCCGCCCTTGCGGTGACGGGCGATATCAGCGGCTGGAGCCTCAACCTTGCACGGCAAGGCCAGTCGCTGGCTGAGGCCCAACCGGGCCCTCTGAATGCACCGGTTGAGGGTATGAAGTGGGATGTGAGTGCGGTTGGAGCTCCGCCCGAGCTGGAGGCCCGCCTTAAGTGAGGCAGGCAGGGCTTCTGGCTTTCGCCGCAGCGACGCTGTTGGCTTCGGTGGCAGCGGCACCTGCGCCTGAGGCACGGGTGCAAGATGCTGTGATCCGGGCCGACTCAGCGCCCCGGACGCTCGGCGAATTCGGTTTCTTCACCGACAGTGCCGGGCGGCAACCCGCTGCGCGCGTGACTCCTTACGAATTGAACGTGCCGCTGTGGTCGGACGGGGCAGACAAGCTGCGTTACATCTACCTGCCTGAAGGGACCGAGCTTGTTGCTGATGGGGAGGGCTTGCTGCAATTCCCCGTGGGTGCGGCGATCATCAAGAGCTTTGCCTTCGGCACTGGGACCGATCAGCGCCTCATCGAAACCCGCGTGCTGCTGCATCGCGCCGATGGCTGGGTTGCGCTGCCCTATCGCTGGAATGCCGATCAGACCGAGGCGACACTTGCGCTGGCAGGCGCGCGGCTCGACATCACCAATCCGCAAGGCGAGGCAATCAGCTACCGTATCCCTAACAAGAACCAGTGCAAGGAATGTCATAGCCTCAATGGCGCGGTGATCCCGATCGGCCCCAAGGCGCGCAATATGGCACAGGGGTGGCTGGCCGGGATGGTGGATAGCCTGCCTGCCAAGGCCGACAGCCTGCCGCAGTGGAACACCCACGCCAGTGGCCCCGCCGCGCCTTTGGCCCGCGCCTACCTCGATGTGAACTGCGCGCATTGTCATCAGCCGGGCGGGATGGCGTCGAATTCCGGCCTTGATCTGCGCTGGGAGCAGCAGGACGCACAGGCCATCGGAATCCTCAAGCGCCCCGTTGCCGCCGGTCGCGGTGCAGGCGGGCATGAATTCGGGATCGTGCCGGGCAATCCCGATCAATCGATCCTCGCCTACCGGCTCGCCTCGGCGGAGCCCGGCGTTGCCATGCCGGAACTTGGCAAATCGACTGTTGATGCACAGGGCGTTGCTATCGTGCGCCGCTGGATTTTGGAGATGCAATAGCGATGAAGTGGGTTGTTCGGGCGTTGCTGGCACTGGTCGCAGTGCTGGCGGTGCTGTTTCTTGTGTTTCGCACGCCGGATACGGATGCGGCTGCCATGCGCGCCAAATATGGCGCTGCGCCTTCGCAATTCGTCGATCTGGGCGACGGGCTGACGGTACACCTGCGCGACGAAGGCCCCAAAGATGCGCCCGTGATCATCCTTCTGCACGGCTCCAACGCCGATCTTCACACCTGGGAGCCATGGGCCGAGGATCTCAAGGCCGATTACCGGGTGATCCGTTTCGATCAGGTCGGCCATGGGCTCACCGGGCCTGATCCCAAGGGCAATTACACCCGCAAGAACTATGTCGAACATATCCGCCTTGTCGCTGACAAGCTGGGGGTTGATCGCTTCATTCTCGGCGGCAATTCGATGGGTGGCAAGCACGCGCTCGCCTTTGCGGCGGCCTATCCCGAACGGATCGAAGCGCTGGTGCTGGTGGATGCCAGCGGGATGCCGATGCTGACGCCGCAAGCCATGGAGAGCGACCGCGAGAATCGCGGCAAAAGGCGCGGCACCACAACGGGCAATCTCGGTTTCAAGATCGCCGCGATGCCCGGCGTCAACCGGATCATCGAACAGGTCACCCCGCGCAGCCTGATTGAAAAAAGCCTGCGCCAGAGTGTTTCGGTCGAAACTATCGTAACCGAGGAAATGATTGATCGGTATTGGGAATTGCTGCGCTATCCGGGCAATCGCCGGGCGACGCTGCAACGCTTTTCGATCCCCTATGATCCGCTTGGCTACAACAAGTTTGCCGCGATTACTGCGCCCACGCTGATCTTGTGGGGCGAGGAAGATCGGCTGATCCCGGTTGCTGCGGGGCGTTATCTCGATGATGAGATGCCTCAAAGCGACCTGATCATTTATCCCGGCATTGGCCATCTGCCGCAGGAGGAAGCCGCCGACCAGACCCTTGCCGATCTGCGCCAATGGCTTGCGGCCCTGTCGCCGCGGGGTGCTGGGCAATAAGCGCTCCCCAAAGGCATGCGGCCTCGCTAGAGGTGGCACGCGGATTCGAGGAGCATTCTATTGCGCAAGCTGGGTATTATCGGGGGGATGAGTTGGGTGTCGACCGGCACCTATTATGATCGCATCTGTCGGCTCGTGCAAAAGCGCAGCAGTCCCATGGTCAGTCCGCCCTTGCTGATCGAGAGCCTCAACTTCGCCGAAATCTGCGCAATCCGCGAGGATGAAGGATGGAGCCGTGCGGCCATCATCCTGATCGAGAGCGCGAAACGGCTTGAGGGGGCAGGCGCAGAAGGTCTCATCATCGGCGCCAATTCCATGCACAAGGTCTATGATGAGGTGGCGGCAAGCGTTGCCATTCCGATCCTGCACATTGCCGATCATGTCGGCATGGCGTTGAAGGCCGCTGGCCACAGCAATGCCGCGCTCATCGGCACCCGCAACGTGATGACCGAAAGCTTTTACCGCCGCCGGCTGGTGGCGCATGGCATTGATCTGCTGCCGCCCAAGATGGAGAATGTCGCACTGCTGGACCGGATCATCTATGACGAGTTGATGGTCGGCAAGGTAACCCGCGATGCCGAACGCACCTTGAAAACCATCATCACCGGCAAGGCGCAGGAAGGGGCTGAGGCGATCGTGCTGGCCTGCACCGAACTCGATCTGGTGGTCGATGTGGATGCCAATGTGCTCCCGGTGTTCGAAGGCACGCGGATTCACTGCAAGGCAGCGGTTGACTGGATGTTTGCAGGTGAGGCGGCTTGACTGGTTCTGTGATTGCCCGCGCACCTTATGCTGCCGATCCGTTTCAGCATGGCGGGCGCGAGTTTCCGGCGGGAAGCGATGGCGCCGAACCGGGCGAGCGGCGCGGGCCGCGCAGCGAATTCCAGCGTGATCGTGATCGCATCATCCATTCGATGAGCTTCCGGCGGCTGAAATCGAAAACGCAGGTGTTCATCGCGCCCGAAGGCGATCACTATCGCACGCGCCTGACCCACAGCCTCGAAGTCGCGCAGATCGGCCGGGTGCTGGCGCGTGCCTTGGGGCTGGATGAGGATCTGACCGAGGCGCTGTGCCTTGCCCATGATCTGGGCCACCCGCCGTTCGGCCATGCGGGCGAGGAAGCGCTTGAAGAGGCGCTCGCGGAGCATGGCGGATTCTGCCACAACGCGCATGCGCTACGCACCGTAATGCGGCTGGAAAGCCCTTATCCTGCCCATGATGGCCTTAATCTCACATGGGATCTGCTCGAAGGCCTTGCCAAGCATAATGGCCCTGTCGCCGAGGCACCGTGGGCGCTCGCGGAACTCGACGATGCCTTTCCGTTGCAACTGCACAGCTGGCCTTCGCTCGAAGCGCAGATCGCCGCGGTGGCGGATGACATTGCTTACGATAATCATGACATCGATGATGGGCTGCGGGCCGGTTTTCTCGATCTCGATCAATTGCTCGCGCTCGATTTCCTTGCGGATCAATGGCGGGCCGTCGAAAAGCGTTTTCCCAATGCCCCGCGTGATCGCCTGATGCGCGAGCTGGTGCGCGATCAGATCGGGCTCATGGTCAATGATGTGCTGGCGCACACCAGCGGGCAGGTCGCAGGGATCGGATCGGTGCATGAGGTTCGCGCTGCTGGCCGCCAGCTTGCCGGGTTTTCGCCGACGATGGCTGCGCAGGAACGCGTGCTCAAGGATTTCATGTATCGCGAACTCTACTACCACCCCGAACAGACGGCTGCCGCCGAACGCGCGCGCGAGGTGGTGGCCCGACTGTTCGCTGCCTATGCCGATGATGCAAGCCTGATGCCGTCCGAATGGCAGGCGCGCTTGCCTGCTGAAAATCCGCAGCGCGCGCGCGTGATTGCCGATTTCATCGCGGGCATGAGCGATCGCTTTGCCATGCAATGCTTTGCGCAGATCCATGGTGAACGCCCGGTGGGCCTCATCAATGTCTGATCCTGCGCGCATAGCGCTCGTCGGGGCGACCGGGCTGATCGGGCGGCGCGTGATCGAGCTTGCAAGCGCCGCAGACGAGGTGCGCCTCATCGGTCTGGCGCGGCGCGAGGTTCCGCTGCCACGCGGCGCACGCATGGAGATGTTCGTGGCCGAGACGGACAAGTGGGGCGAGGTGATGCAGGCGGTGCGCCCGCGCGCGCTGATATGTGCGCTGGGCACGACGTGGAAGAAGGCGGGCAAGGACGAGGCGGCCTTCCGGGCGGTCGATCACGATCTCGTGCTGTCGAGCGCTGCGGCGGCCTTGAAAGCGGGAACCACCAACATGATTGTCGTGAGCGCGGCTGGCGCCGATCGCCATGCGAAAAACCGCTACATGCGCACCAAGGGCGAGGTTGAGGCTGCGCTGTCGCAGATGCCATTCAAGCGGCTTGATATCCTGCGCCCCGGCCTGCTGCGCGGCCCGCGTCCGGATGACTGGCGGCTGGCCGAGCGGCTGGCATTGGCCGTCGCGCCGCTGATCGATCCGCTGCTGCTGGGATCATGGCGCGGCCTTGGATCGATCGATGCGCGCGATGTTGCGGGCGCGGCGCTACGGTTTGCCTTGCGCGCGGCACCGGGTCGTTTCATCCATGATAATGATGCGATGCGCCGCGCGGCGCGCGAGCTGGCAAGAGGAAAGCCGTGATGGACTGGGCGCTGATATTCAACCTCGTCAACTTGCTCGCGCTGATCGGCTGGACGGCTCTGATCCTGCTGCCACGCTGGCCCGCGCTGCTTTCGGGCGTGCTCTATCTTGGCATTGGCCTGTTATGCCTGATCTATGCGAGCGGGCTGATCGGCCTGGTAAGCGGTATGCTGCCCGCAGGCGGGCCGAGCGGCGGCGCGGATTTCACCACGATCGCAGGTGTGCGCGCGATCTTTGGTAATGATGCAGGCGTGACAATTGGCTGGACGCATTACCTCGCCTTTGATCTGTTCGTCGGCCTGTGGATTGCCCGCGATGGCGATGCCAAGGCGATTTCGCGGCTCATTCAGGGGCCGATCCTGCTCGCAACTTTCATGGCCGGGCCGCTCGGGCTGCTGGTGTGGCTGATCATCCGTGAACCAGCAGCGCGCAAGCAGGGGCGTTTTAGCTAAATCCGCTCTGGACCCTGTGGCGCGCTTTGCCCTACCAACGGGCAAACACGCTTTTGGGAGAGAGCAGCGCCATGGCACGCAAGGCCTATCACAGCTTTGAGCATTTCGACGATATCCTGCATTTCTGGGCAAGCGAACGCCCCGATGTGACCGCGTTCGAACAGGAAGGCGCCAGCATCAGCTACGGTGAGACCGATCTCCTCACCCGCCAGATGATCGCGCTGTTTCAGGCGCGCGGCATTGCCAAGGGCGATCGCGTTGCGTGGCTTGGCAAGAACGAGGTGATGTACTTCCTTGCCTATCTTGCCGCGGCTCGCATGGGCGCGGTGATGGTGCCGATCGGCTGGCGGCTTGCTGCGCCGGAGATTGCTTTCATCCTTACCGATACGGGCGCCAAGTTGGTGATCGCGGGCAGCGAATTTGTCGGCATCGCCAGCGAAGTCGCCGCGCAGGTGCCCGCGCACCCGCAAGTGATCGAAGCCGCCGCCGCCCGGGACGAAGCAGCCGCGCTTGAGCCCGCCGCTTATACCCCGCCCACACTCCACGAGCCCGTCCTGCAACTCTACACCTCGGGCACGACCGGCAATCCCAAGGGCGCGATGCTGTCCAATCGCAACTTGCTGGGCACCCGCAATGACGGGATTGCCGCAGGCCTGCCGTGGAATTTCTACGAGCCCGAAGACTGCATGCTGATCGCGATGCCATGTGCGCATATCGGCGGGACGGGCCTGATGAACATTGGCGTCTCCAATGGCGTGCGCAATCTGGTGCAGGCCGAATTCACCCCCACAGGCGTGCTCGAGGCGATCGAGAACGGCGCGACGCACCTGTTCATCGTGCCTGCCGCGCTGCAGATGGTGGTGCAGCACCCGCAGGCCGCCACGACTGATTTCAGCAATCTCAAGTTCCTGATGTATGGCGCGGCGCCGATGCCGCTCGAACTGCTCAAGCAGGCGGTCGCCACCATGCCCAATGCAAGCTTCCTGCAAGCCTATGGCATGACGGAGACGAGCGGCACGATCTCCGCGCTTTTGCCCGAAGACCACACGCTTGAAGGCAATCAGCGGATGCGGTCAGCGGGCAAGGCGCTGCCCGGCGTGCAGATCGAAGTGCGCGGGCCTGATAATGTCGAAGTGCCGCGCGGCGAGATCGGCGAAGTGTGCATTCTCTCGCCCACCAACACGGCTGGTTACTGGCAGTTGCCCGAAGCGACCGCCAAGACGATTGATCCCGATGGCTGGCTCCATACCGGTGATGCCGGGATCATGGATGAAGATGGCTACATCTATATTCAGGACCGCATC
Organism: Erythrobacter sp.; assembly: GCA_046296075.1. Lineage (GTDB taxonomy): Bacteria > Pseudomonadota > Alphaproteobacteria > Sphingomonadales > Sphingomonadaceae > Erythrobacter. The sequence continues at coordinate 15,559 of JBKBMC010000036.1, forward strand.
AAGGACATGATCATTTCCGGCGGGGAGAATGTCTATCCGGCAGAGGTCGAGAATGCGATCTTCGGCCACCCGGCTGTTGCCGAAGTTGCCGTGATCGGTGTGCCCAGCGCCAAGTGGGGCGAGGAAGTAAAGGCCTGCGTAGTGCCCAAGCCCGGTGCCACTATCGACGAGGCCGATATCATTGCCTGGGCACGCTCACGGATCGCCGCTTTCAAGGCTCCCAAAAGCGTCGATGTGATTGATCTGATGCCGCGTAATGCGAGCGGCAAGATCCTGCGGCGCCAGTTGCGCGCGCCCTATTGGGAAGGGCAGGAGCGGCAGGTTTCCTGATGACCAAGCGGCATGCTCCCGCCACGGAGCGCAACCGGGAACCGATTGCCGAAGTGCTCGCGCGCGAATTGCCGCCTGCGGGCCGCGTGCTGGAAATCGCCAGCGGGACGGGCGAGCACGCGGCGTTCTTTGCGGCGCGCTTCCCGACACTGGCATGGCAGCCCACTGATCCCGATAGCGAAGCGCTTGCCTCGATTGCGGCCTATCGCGCTGACTATGAAGGGGATAATCTTGCCGCGCCGCTGCTGCTTGATGCAGCAGCACCGGCAAGCTGGCCGGTGAGCGAGGCAGACGCGATCCTCTGCATCAACATGGTGCATATCAGCCCGTGGGCGGCGACCGAGGGGCTACTGGAAGGCGCGGCAAGGCTACTGGGCGCAAAGGGGGCGCCGCTTGTTCTTTATGGCCCCTATCTTGAGCAGGGGGTGGAGACCGCGCCTTCAAACCTCGACTTCGATGCCAGTCTGAAATTGCGTGACCCTCGCTGGGGTCTGAGAGATGCGGAGCAGGTCGATGCGCTCGCCGCCAGCCACGGGTTCACGCGCACGGCGCGGTATGCCTTGCCTGCCAACAATATCATGCTGGTTTATCGCGGGTAAGTGACCAGCTGCGGGATGAGCCGCGCTAGTCAGCAATTACTTGATCGCGCGTTCGCCCGCCCGGCCAACCGAGGAGACATCCTCGCCCAGACCTTTCACCGTGTTGCACGCCGTGGTTGCCACGCTGAGCGCAGCCAGCGCAGCAAGCACGAAACCTTTGCGGAAATTGCTCTCGGATTTCATCTCATCAGTCCTTTCGGGCGCTGTCATGGGCCATGTCATATTAACGGCGGTTTAGCCGCGCCAGTTCCCGCTCGCGATAGGCGATAATCAGCCCCGCAGCTACGATCAATGGTGCGCCAAGCCAGAGACTCGCGGGCGCAGCGCGCTCAAAGACGAAAAATCCGTAGAAACTTGCCCATAGCAGCGCGGTATAATCCATCAGCAGGATGACCGCTGCCGACCCGAACCGCAGTGACAAGGTGAGCAGCACCTGCGCCAGCGCGCCGCATAGCGCCATCGCCAGAATGATGCCCCAAGTGACGGAATCATGCGGTCCAAGCACGAATGGCAGGGCCAGCGCCAGCACCGGGGCTGACAGGGCGGTAAACCAGAACACGATGCTCCACGCGCTTTCGGTCGTGTTCAGATCCTGCACCTGAAAGCTGATCAGCGCGACCATCAGCGGCGCGATCAGTCCGACAATGACACCTGCTACGGTGACCGCGCCATCTCCGCTTCCCAAGCCCGGACCCATCACCACCAGCACTCCGGTGAAGCCGATCACAATCGCGCTCCACCGGTATGGGCCGATCTTCTCAGCGAACAGCACGAGCGCGATCAGCACGGCGAAGATCGGCGCTGTGAAGCCCAGGGTGGTCGCCTCGGCCAGCGGCAGCAGCAGCACAGCGCCGTAAGTGAACATCATACCGACCGTTCCGGTGACAGCGCGCCTTCCATGCGCGGCCAGCCGCCGGGTGCGGAGCAGTGCGAGCTTGCCAGTGACGGCAAGGCCCACACCGAGTAGAACAGCCGTCAGCGCTTGCCGCCAGAAGATCATCTCGACAAGATGGGCTCCGCGCTCCCCGGCCAGTTTTACCAGCATTGCCATGGTTGCCAGCGCCAGAGCAGCGAGCAGACGCAGTCCAAGCGCAAGCAACGGGCGGGGGCGGGCGATCGAGCCATCCATCGCCTGACCGCTTGAAGCAGGTGCAGGGATTGCGCAAGCGTCCGAAAGCCCCATATGCGCGGCATAATGAGCGATCCGCTATCCCAATTCGCGCTGTTGAGCGAGGCTGGCCAACTGGCTGTCGTCGGCGCGGGCCTGTGGGTGCTGGCGGGGGTGTGCGGGATGATGGACTACCGGCGGGGCAAGCGCCGCGATGTCGCGCGCCTTGAACAGGTCGGCTGGGTGCCGTGGATGGCGCTGTTCCTGAGCTTTGCAGTGATCGGCGGGGGCTTGCTGGCGCTGAGCCTTCCCGTGGTGATCGGGAGTTTGTAGCGCTCCCCTCTCCGTCATTGTTGCGTGGTGTCACCTCCCCATTGCGCCGCAACGGGGAGGGACTTGAGGCGCAAGCGTATCGTCCGGGAATCGGACCCGCAGGGTCCGCAAGGCCGACCGGCCGCCGGCCGGTTAGGCCGGACCGCCTGCCTTACAGGCAGGCCTCAAGATACGCCTGATCAAAGCCGAACTGGCGCGCCTTTTCGAGCGTGTAGGGGCGTAGGCCGGACGAGCGGAATTCGCCGATGATCTTGCCGTCGTCGCTTTCGTCCAAGTATTCGAACTTGAACAATTCCTGCGTCACGATCACGTCGCCTTCCATCCCGATCACCTCGGTGATGTTGGTGGTGCGGCGCGAACCATCGCGCAGACGCTTCACCTGCACGATCATGTCGACCGATTCGGCGATCTGGCGCGAGATGGCTTCCTTGGGGATCTTGATGTCGCCCATCAGGATCATGTTTTCCATACGGCCAAGGCATTCGCGCGGGCTGTTGGCGTGGAGCGTACACATCGAGCCATCGTGGCCGGTGTTCATCGCGGCGAGCAGGTCGAAACATTCCGCGCCGCGAATTTCGCCCAGGATGATCCGATCCGGGCGCATACGCAGGGCGTTCTTCACAAGGTCGCCGATGGTGATCGCGCCTTGCCCTTCAAGGTTCGGCGGGCGCGTTTCGAGCGGCAGCCAGTGCGGCTGCTGCAAGCGCAGTTCGGCCGCGTCTTCAATCGTCAGCACGCGCTCGCCCGGATCGATCATCTTCGACAGGGCGTTAAGCATCGTCGTCTTACCCGAACCCGTACCGCCCGAGATCACGATGTTCATGCGGCAAGCGCCCGCGATCTTGAGGCAGGTCGCCATCTTCTCGCTCATCGAACCGAAGTCCTTGAGCATGTCGATGGTGATCGGCTTTTCGGAGAATTTACGAATCGAGATCGCGGTGCCGCGCAGGGAAAGCGGCGGCACGATCACGTTGACGCGCGAGCCATCCTTGAGGCGGGCGTCGGCGAGCGGTGTCGTCTGGTCGACGCGGCGGCCGACCTGGTTCACGATCCGCTGCGCGATCTGGAACAGGTGCTGTTCGTCGCGGAAGCGGATCGGGGCGAGCTGGAGCTTGCCCTTCTTTTCGATGTAGGTCTGATCCGGCCCGTTCACCATGATATCGGACACATCGGGATCGCCGAGCAATTCCTCAAGCGGGCCGAAGCCGAGCAACTCGTCGATCAGCACCTTTTCCAGCGCGAACTGCTCACGCCGGTTTAGTGTGACCTTCAGTTCGGCCAGCACTTCCATGATGATCGGGCGGAATTCTTCGGACAGTTCTTCCTTGGAAAGCGTTGCCGCCGCTTCGGGGTCGACACGTTCGAGCAGGCGCGGGAGCACCTGTTCCTTGATCTTGTGGACGCTGGCTTCAAACCCGCCGACTTCGGAATTGGCATCGGCAATCGCTGACGCACGTTCGGCAAGGCGATCCATGGCCTCGGCGGTCGAGCCGCCGCGAGACGGAGTTTTTGAAGGAGCTGGCGGCTGCGGTGCATCGCCGGGCAGCGGCGGGAACTGGTCACCGCCAAGCGCTGGCTCCGCAGGACGGCCTGGCGCCTTCATCGGGCGGGCAACCCCGAAAGCAGGGCGGGCCCCGGCCTTCATCGTTCCCACATTACCTTTTTTGCCAAATGCGCTCATCTAAGCCCCCAAAGGCATACCCAATCTGTCGGGCACCCTGTCCGCTACAAAGCGAAGGATACCTCACGAGAAAAGGTGAATGGCGGATAAACCTTATTATTTCGCTAAGGTCGGGCCTGCTTTGCGCAGCGCATGTGGCAATCCGCCTTGCGCTTGGCGCGCGGCTGGCCGAAAGGCGCCGGCAGGGATACCGGGAGAGGCCTGTTCGATGACTGCCGAGCAACGCAAGGGGCTACTTTATGCGGTGGCAGGCTTTGCGATTCTGTCGTGCGGGGATGCGGTGGTAAAATCGATGGCGGGCGCGTGGCCGGCCTTTGCAGTGGCAGCGCTGCGCTTTGCGATCGGGGCGAGCGTGCTGTCGTTCCTGTTGTGGCGGCGTGAGGGCGCGCGGGCCTTTGTTCCGCAAAAGCCGTGGTTGCAGATCGCGCGCGGGGTGTGTCTGGCAATCTCATCGGTCTGTTTTTTCTCAGCGATTTATCTGATGCCGCTGGCTGAAGCCATGGCGATCGGCTTTCTCGCGCCCGTGTTGACACAGGTGCTCGCAGGGCTGTTGCTCGGCGAAAAGGTGCGGCCTGCGGTGTGGGCAGCTTCGGCGGCGTCGCTGGTCGGTGTGGTGATTATCCTGCGGCCCAATCTGGCCTTGCTCGGGGCGGCGGCTTTCCTGCCGCTTGTCTCAGCCTGTTTCTTTGCCCTGATGATGGTCGCCAACCGGGCGAGCGCGGGGCAGGGCAGTGCGCTTTCAATGCAGGTGTTCATCGCGGGGGTCTGTGCACCAATCCTGATTGTGGCAGCAACATTCGCCAAGCTGTCGGGTATGCCGATGCTCGATTTCGGTTGGCCGACATGGGATATCGTGGCGCGCTGCGCGGTTGTTGCCTTTACGGCGAGCACTGCGCACTGGCTTGCCTATATCGGCACGATGAAGGCAGGCGCGGCGCAGGTGGCGCCTGCGATCTATGTGCAGATGCTCGTCGCTGTGATCATGGGTTGGTGGTGGTTTGGCGACAGACCAGACCTTTACACTTTTCTGGGCAGTGGCCTGATAATCGGAGCAGGGCTTTATCTGTGGCGTGACGGTATCTTGCAGTCGCGGGCAACGTCTGTAGCGATAGTGCGATAGCAGCGGCGCGCACGGCGCGCCAAAAGGGATTGCGGATTATGTGCGGAATTATCGGGATTGTGAGTTTCGCAGGCGGTGAACCGGTGGCCGAGCGACTGGTCGACGGTCTGCGCCGCATGGAATATCGCGGGTATGACAGCGCCGGTATCTGCACCCTGCACGACGGTGTGATGATACGTCGCCGCGCCGAAGGCAAGCTGGCCAATCTTGCGCGGGTGCTGGCCGGCGAGCCTGCCCCCGGCGTTGTCGGTATTGCCCACACCCGCTGGGCAACCCACGGCGCCCCGACGGCCGCGAATGCCCACCCCCATGCGACTGGCGAGGTTGCCATTGTTCACAACGGCATCATCGAGAACTTCAAGGAGCTGCGCGCCGAACTCGCTGCTTCGGGCCGGGTGTTCGAAAGCGAAACCGACAGTGAGGTGGTGGCTCACCTGATTTCCGCCGAAGTCGAAGCGGGCGCTGATCCGGTGGCAGCGGTGCGCTCTGTGTTGCCGCGTCTGCGCGGTGCCTTCGCGCTGGCCATTGCTTTCCGCTCGCATCCCGATCTGCTGATCGGCGCGCGCCTCGGCTCGCCGCTGGTGCTGGGTTATGGCGAGAGGGAGATGTATCTTGGTTCGGATGCGCTCGCTCTGGCCCCACTGACCCAGCGGATCAGCTATCTTGAGGAAGGCGACTGGGTGGTGGTGCGCCGCGACAATGCGCAGATCTATGACAGCGAAGGTGCCCTTGTTACCCGCGAGATCCGCGCTTCGGGCGCTTCCGCAGCGGCCGTGGAGAAGGGCAATTATCGCCACTTCATGCAGAAGGAGATCTACGAACAACCCACCGTGGTCGCGCAGACGCTGACATCATATCTGCGGCGTTCCGATAACTCCGTTGCACTGCCGCAGTTCGATTTCGATCTTTCGGCGGTCCGCCGCCTGACGATCGTTGCTTGCGGAACGTCATACTACGCCGGGATGGTCGCGAAATACTGGTTCGAGCAATTCGCCCGTGTGCCGGTGGACATCGATGTTGCATCCGAATTCCGCTACCGCGATCCGGTGCTGGAGGATGGCGGGCTGGCCCTGTTCATCTCGCAAAGCGGCGAGACGGCCGATACGCTGGCAGCGCTCCGGCATTGCAAGGCAGCGGGTCAGACCATCGCGGTCGTCGTCAACGTGCCGACCAGCACCATGGCGCGCGAGGCGGACTTGCTGCTGCCGACCCATGCCGGGCCGGAAATAGGTGTCGCCTCGACCAAGGCCTTCACCTGCCAGCTCGCTGTGCTCGCGGCGCTTGCAGCGCATATGGCCGTGAAGAAGGGCCGCCTCACCCGCGAGGAAGGTGCCGAAATCGTGCGGCATCTGCTCGAAGTTCCTGCCGCTCTCAACGAAGCGCTTGACCGTGATGACGAGATCGCCGCGATGGCGCCGCTGATCGCACCGGCCCGCGATGTGCTCTATCTTGGTCGCGGGCAGGATTATCCATTGGCGCTGGAAGGCGCGCTCAAGCTCAAGGAAATCAGCTATATCCACGCTGAAGGCTATGCCGCAGGCGAAATGAAGCACGGTCCGATCGCACTGATCGATGATGCCGTGCCCGTTGTGGTGATCGCGCCATCAGGGCCGCTGTTCGAGAAGACCGTCTCGAACATGGAGGAAGTGCGCGCGCGCGGC
>JBKBMC010000037.1:0-22123 GCA_046296075.1 Erythrobacter sp.
CACCTTCTTCTTCGGGGTTGACAACTTGTTCAATCAGTTGCCGCCTTTCGATGCTTTGGGTACTGGTGCCGGCGATGGGATCTTCCCGAATATGGGTCGTTTCTTCTAAGTCGGGCTCGGTTCGAAGTTCTGATTTCAAGAAGCATCCAAAAGAAAAGGCCCCGGGAAACCGGGGCCTTTTTTGTTGGTCTACGCTGCACCAATGGCAGCGATGATATGGGGTCGGCGCTTACAACACCTGCATCGCCAGCTTGCCATCGCCTTCATCGATCTTGAGCGTGCTGCCATCGGGCAGCTTGCCTTCCAGCAACATCTCGGCCAGCGGATCCTGCAAATACCGCTGCACCGCGCGCTTCAGCGGCCTTGCGCCATAGACCGGATCATAGCCGACCCGCCCCAGCCAACGCAGCGCCGCATCGGTAAGATCAATCGTGATCTTGCGATCTGTGAGCAGCTTTTGCACCCGGCCCACCTGGATTGTGACAATCGGGGCCATGTGTTCCTGCCCCAAACGGTGGAACAGGATGATCTCGTCCAGACGGTTGAGGAATTCGGGGCGGAAATGCGCGCGCACGACCTCCATCACCTGCGGTTCGACACTGGCCACCTCCTCGCCATCGGCTAGGCCAGCGAGATACTGACTGCCAAGGTTCGAGGTGAGGATGATCAGCGTATTGCTGAAATCCACGACGCGGCCCTGCCCATCGGTCAACCGCCCATCATCGAGCACTTGCAGCAGCACGTTGAAGACATCGCTGTGCGCCTTTTCGACCTCGTCAAACAGCACCACCTGATAGGGGCGGCGGCGCACGGCTTCGGTCAGCACACCGCCTTCTTCATAGCCGACATATCCCGGAGGCGCGCCGATCAGGCGGGCGACCGAATGCTTCTCCATGAATTCGCTCATGTCGATGCGCACCATCGCGCTGTCATCGTCGAACAGGAAGCCCGCGAGCGCCTTGGTCAGCTCGGTTTTCCCGACCCCCGTCGGGCCAAGAAACAGGAAGCTGCCCAGCGGGCGGCCCGGATCCTGCAAGCCCGCACGTGCGCGGCGCACCGCCTTGGAAACGGCCTCGATCGCCTGTGACTGGCCAATCACCCGCTTGCCGATGATCTCCTCCATCTGGAGCAGCTTCTCGCGTTCGCCTTCCATCATCTTGTCGATGGGAATGCCCGTCCAGCGGCTGACGACAGCGGCGATATCCTCCTCGGTCACTTCCTCGCGCAGGAGCGCGTTTTCCGCCTGGCCCTGTGCTTCGGCAAGCTGCTTTTCCAGCTCGGGAATGCGGCCATAGGAAAGCTCGCCCGCCTTTGCGAGATCACCTTCGCGCTGAGCCTGTTCCAGTTCGAGCCGCGCCGCATCGAGCGCCTCCTTGATCCGGCTTTCCGCCTCGATCTTGTCGCGCTCGTTCTGCCAGCGGGTGGTGAGTTCGGCGCTCTGCTGTTCAAGGTTCGCCAGTTCGCCGCGCAGTGCCGCAAGCCGTTCTTTCGAGGCGGCATCGTCTTCCTTCTGGAGCGCCTGCTCCTCGATCTTCAATTGGATGATCCGCCGGTCAAGCGCTTCGATTTCCTCGGGCTTGCTTTCCACCTCCATGCGGATGCGGCTTGCCGCCTCGTCCATCAGGTCAATCGCCTTGTCAGGCAGGAACCGGTTCTGGATATAGCGATCCGACAGCCGCGCCGAGGCGACAATCGCGGCGTCGGTGATCCGCACGCCGTGGTGGAGTTCGTACTTGTCCTTGATGCCGCGCAGGATCGAGATTGTGTCCTCGACCGTCGGTTCGGCAATGAACACCGGCTGGAAGCGGCGCTGGAGCGCAGGGTCTTTCTCGACATATTTCTGGTATTCATCAAGCGTGGTTGCACCAATGCAATGCAGTTCCCCACGCGAGAGAGCGGGCTTGAGCAGGTTCGAGGCATCCATCGAGCCTTCGCTCGCGCCCGCGCCGATCAGGGTGTGCATTTCATCAATGAACAGGATGATCTGCCCGCCTGCGTTCTTGACCTCGTCGAGGACGGACTTCAGCCGCTCCTCGAATTCGCCACGATACTTCGCGCCCGCGATCAACGCGCCCATATCAAGGCTCATCAGCGTGCGGCCCTTGAGGCTATCGGGCACATCGCCATTGGCGATGCGCAGAGCGAGGCCTTCGGCAATCGCGGTCTTGCCGGTGCCAGGTTCGCCGATCAGCGCGGGATTGTTCTTGGTGCGGCGGGCAAGGATCTGGATGGTGCGGCGGATTTCCTCGTCGCGGCCGATCACCGGATCAAGCTTCCCGTCACGCGCGGCCTGCGTCAGATCGCGCGCGAATTTCTCCATCGCATCATAATTGCTCTCCGCGCTGGCCGAATCGGCCCGCTTGCCGCCGCGCAGCGCTTCGATCGCAGCGTTGAGCGATTGCGGCGTGACGCTGGCGGCTTTGAGCGCTTCGCCAGCCGCGCCGGGCGCAAGCGCAAGCGCGGTCAGGATGCGTTCGACGGTCACATAGGCATCGCCTGCCTTGTCGGCGAGTTGTTCGGCGGAATCGAGCAGCCGCACCGCATCATTATCAAGCCCCGGCGTCGCCTGTGCGCCGCTGCCTGTGACAGACGGGATTTTCGCCAGCCCGGCATCGACCGCGCCCGCCGCTAACGACGCCTCGCCGCCCGCGCGCTGGATCAGGCCCGCAGCCATGCCTTCGCTGTCTTCGAGCAGCGCCTTGAGGATATGCAGTGGCGTGATGCGCTGGTGATTCAGGCGGATCGCTACGGTCTGGGCGCTTTGCAGGAAGCCTTTGGCGCGATCGGTGAACTTCTCGAGATTCATAAGTGAAACCCCTCCATCAGGTTGCCCCGGCTAGATAGTGTTGCATATGTGCAACACAAGACCTTGGCGCGGGCTTTTTCGATCCCATGCCCGCCACGATCAAAAATGGGACGCGCGACCGTGCGTGACAAGAGGCCGATCGCGCCGCTTGACCTTACGCCTTGTGCCCCGCAAACACGCCGCGTTAACAAGGAGAGATGCAAGCGATGGGATGGCTGAAAGGCAGCGCGATTGCGCTGGCAGGAGCAGTGGGACTGGGCGTGGCGGGGCTCGCCACCTGGGAACCATTCTTCGCCCATGCCGCTGCAGCACCCGCCAGCCGCACTTACACCGCCGAAATCATCCGCGATCCTTACGGCGTACCGCATATCCACGGCGCCACCGATCCTGATGTCGCATTTGGCGTGGCAGTCGCTCATTCCGAAGATGATTTCTTCACCCTGCAGGATGTGATCGCCATGAGCCGCGGGCGTTACGGCGCGATTGCGGGCGAGGACGGGGCGAAGGTCGATTTCGTCTACCACCTGATTGATGCGCGCGGCACCGCGGCACGCGAATATCCCAAGCTCCCCGCCGAAACCCGCGCGTTGCTGGAAGCCTATGCCGCAGGCCTCAATCACTATGCCAAGGAGCATCCGGGCGAGATCAAGCTCGCTGATCTGTTTCCCGTGAATGGTGAGGACATTGCGGCGGGCTTTGCCTTGCGCCAGCCGTTCTTCTTCGGGCTGGACAGTGTGATTGGCCCGCTGGTTGCGGGCGAACCGCTCCGGCCCGAACATGGCCCCGACATACCCGGCTTCCCGCGCGAGAAAGTGGGCGATGGCTCGATGGTTGCAGCCGCCATGGCGCGCCCTTCGCGCCCGCTGGCGCTACCACTGGGCGAGGATGCCGAACATCTCGGCTCCAATGCCTTCGCTGTGCGGCCTGACAAATCAGGTGGCCCGACCACGCTGATCTCCAATTCGCACCAGCCGCTGCGCGGCGGCGTGGCATGGTACGAACTCGTCGTCGAAAGCGACGAAGGCTGGCACTTTGCCGGCGCCAATTTCCCCGGCTCGCCCTTCCCCTTTCTGGGGCACAACGAAGATCTCGGCTGGACCAACACGGTCAACCGGCCTGACATGATTGATGTCTACCAGCTGGAACTGGATAAGAGCGGCACGCGCTACAAGCTCGACGGAAAGTGGCGCGATCTCGAAACGCGCGAGGTGATCCTGCCCGTCAAGGTCGGCCCGCTGGTGCTGCCCGTCACGCGCACCGTGCATCGCAGCGTGCATGGCCCGGTGATCGTGAATGACAACGGCGCCTTTGCCATCCGCTATGGGGGGATGGGCCGCATCGACCAGCTCGATGCCTATTACCGGCTCAACAAGGCCCGCGACCTTGCCGAATGGCAGGAGCAATTGGCGCGCATGGCGATCCCGTCGACCAATTTCATCTATGCCGACAAGGCTGGCAATATTGCCTATGTCTACAACGCCGCGATACCGGATCGACCGGAGCTGGACGAGGTCAAGGCCAATTGGCGTAGCGTGCTGCCCGGCAACCGATCGGACCTGATCTGGCAAGGGCCTGTGCCCTATGATCGTCTGCCCAAGCTGATCAATCCGGCTTCAGGCTGGATCTATAACGCCAACAACGAACCGTGGACCGCAGCGGGCGCGCGCGATGATCTGAAGCCCGCCGATTTCTCCCCCGTTCTCGGGATCGAGGAAAAACAGACCAACCGTTCGCGCCGCGCCTACAAGCTGCTTTCCGAGGCAGGGATGCTTGACCGCACCGCCCTGCACCGCATCAAGTATGACACCGGCTACGAACGCCAAGGTTATGTCGCAACTCTTTGGGATGCGCTCGCCAGCATCAAGGCTGAAGGTCAGCTTGCCACAGCGCGCGATCTGCTGCTGACGTGGGACTTCGCCGCCGACGGCCAGCACCCCGCCGATAGCCTTGCCCTGCTGGTCATCCGCGATTTCATGTCGGCGGAATATGGCAACAAGCCGATGCCCGATGTGGCGGAGAAACTGCAGGCTGCCAGCGATCATCTGATGCGGCATTTCGGCAGGCTCGATCCGCCGATGGGTGACTTGCTCCGCCTGCGTCAGGGCAAGCGCGATCTGCCGCTGGATGGCGGATCGGATACGCTGAGAGCTTCGACGACATGGGATGTCGCAGAGGATGGCCGGCTGGCGCTCAAGCATGGCGACAGTTTCATCATGTGGGTCGAATGGGAAAAGGGCCAGCCAGTGCGCTCGCAATCGGTCCAGCCCTTCGGTGCTGCCACCACGCGCCCGCAAAGCGCGCATTACACGGATCAGATGAAGCTGTTTGTCGATCACAAACTGAAGCCCGTCTATTTCTGGCGCAGCGAAGTAACCAAAAACGCGCGCACGCGTTACAGCGTCAGCAATCAATCCTGAATTTTTTCCTTTCCTATCAATCCTGACCGAACCGGAGATCTCTATGTCTCATCGCCTTGCTTCTGCCAGCCTTGCCGCGCTTGCTCTGGCACTTGTTGCCGCTCCTTTCAGCCCGGCGCTTGCGCAAACGCGTCCTGCTGCGGCAGCCGCTGGCAGCGAGGCAACGGCCAACCTGACTGATCTCGTCGCGCAGGTTTCGATCCCTTATGAGCAGTTCCAGCTCGAAAACGGCCTTACCGTGATTGTCCATGAAGACCGGAAAGCGCCGATCGTTGGTGTTGCCGTGTGGTACAATGTTGGCTCCAAGGACGAGCCGAAGGGCAAGACCGGCTTTGCCCACCTGTTCGAACACCTCATGTTCAACGGTTCGGAAAACGCGCCGGATGATTACTTCCAGTACCTCGCGGAAATGGGCGCCACCGATTACAACGGCACCACCAATTTCGACCGCACCAATTACTTCCAGACCGTGCCCAGCCCTGCGCTTGAACGCGCGCTGTGGCTGGAAAGCGATCGCATGGGCTATCTGCTCGGCGCGGTGACGCAGGAGAAGCTCGATAACCAGCGCGGCGTTGTGCAGAATGAAAAGCGTCAGGGCGATAACCAGCCGGGCGGCCTCGTGTTCTACGAAATCCTCAAGACCCTGTTCCCCGAAGGCCATCCCTATCATCACTCGGTGATCGGCTCGATGGCCGATCTCGATGCCGCCTCGATGGAGGATGTTCGCGCCTGGTTTCGCGACAAGTATGGCCCCAACAATGCCACGCTCGTGCTGGCAGGCGATGTCTCGCCTGCAGAAGCGCGCGTGCTGGTAGAAAAATATTTCGGACCGATTGCGCGCGGCCCGGTCAACACCCCTGCCGCAGCGCCCGTGCCCGTGTTGGCGGAAAATGTCCGCACCGTGATGAAAGATCAGGTCGCCGCAACGCAGGTCACCCGTTACTGGCCAGCTCCCGGCCTCCAGAACGAGGAACTCACCGCACTCAGCGTGGGGGCGAGCATTCTTGGTGGGCTGGCATCAAGCCGTCTCGATCAGATTCTCGTGCGTGATGAAAAGCTGGCGGTCAGCGTATCGGCGGGCAATTACGCCTTCCAGCGCGTCGGCATCCTGTCGGTCAGCGCAACCCTGCGCCCCGGCGTCGAGCTTGCCAAGCTTGAGGCGCGGCTCGATGAACTCCTTGCGCAATACATTGCCGAAGGCCCGACCGAAGACGAGGTGCGCCGCGCTGCGACAAGCGAGCTTGCCGGGACAATCCGCGGCCTAGAACAGGTCGGCGGTTTTGGCGGCAAGGCCGTAACGCTGGCCCAGGGCCATGTGCTCGCCGGGGACCCGTCATTCTACGCGCGTGAACTGGAAACGCTTGCAACGCTTACCCCCGCCGACGTGAAGAACGCCATGCAACGGTGGTTCGCCAATCCGGCCTTCACGCTAGTGCTCGAACCCGGTGCCCGGGATGCGAGCTACGAGGAAGCGGCCTCGGTTGGCGGCGCGACCAACGCATCCGAACGGGACCGCGAGGCGGAAACCCTCACGGTCTCGGTCCAACGGCCCAAGCCTGCCATCGACAAGACCGCCGAGCTTGACTTCCCCACGCTCGAGCGTGCGACGCTCAAGAATGGCATGAAGGTGACCTATGCCCGCCGCACTGCTGTGCCGGCGACTTATGTCAGTCTGTCGTTTGATGCGGGTAGCGCGGCCGATCCGGCAGGCAAGCGCGGCCTTGCCGATCTCACCACCACGCTGTTCAACGAAGGCACGGCCAAGCTGACCTCGCAGCAGATCGCCGAGGCCAGCGAACGGCTGGGGTTGCGGATCAGCACGGGCGGCGGAGCGGATCGTTCGACCTTCACGCTTTCCGCGCTGACGACGAACCTTGCGCCCTCGCTCGACCTGCTGCGGCAGGTAGTGAGGGAGCCGGCCTTCGCCCCCGCCGATCTCGAACGGGTGCGCACCCAGACGATTACCGGCATCCAGCAAGCGATGAAATCGCCGCAGGGCGTCGCCTCGCGCGCGGTCGGACCGGAAATCTTCGGGGCAGAAAATCCCTATGGCGGCAATCCGACCTTGGAAAGCGTGCGTGCAATCACCCGCGATGATCTCATCACCTTCAAGGATAGCTGGATCCGGCCCGACAATGGTGAGGTGTTCGTGATTTCGGACAAGCCACTGGCTGAAATCGTGGCGGCGCTGAACACCAGCTTCGGCAACTGGAAAGCGCCCCGGGCACCCAAGGCCGCCAAGGTGTTCACTGCTCCCCCGGCCCGGCCTGCCGGAAACCGCGTGATCCTGATCAACCGGCCCAATTCGCCGCAAAGCTTCATTCTTGGTGCACAGCTGACGCCGCTCGATGGCTCCACCAAGGAACTTGTCGATTTCAACAGCGCCAATAACGCGCTGGGCGGCAACTTCCTTGCTCGTCTCAATATGAACCTGCGCGAGACCAAGGGCTGGAGCTACGGCGTGCGTGGTGCGGCTGCCCCGCGCGAGAAGGCGGTGATCTACAATATCTCGGGCGGGGTGCAGGCGGATCGCACTGGCGATTCGCTGGCCGAGATGATCCGCGAGACCCGCGAATTCCTCACCACCAGCGGGGTAAAGGAAGAAGAACTCGTACGCAGCAAGGCGTCTGAGATCGGCGAATTGCCGGGCCGCTTCGAAACCTCGCCCGCCGTGCTCGGTGCGATGCAGAGCCTCGCGCTCTATCGTCGCCCCGACAATTACTACGAGACGCTGGTCGACCAATACCGTGCCCAGACCCGTGAGAGCCTTGATACCGCGGCCCGCAGCGCGCTCGATCCCGATGGCTTTGTGTGGATCGTGGTGGGCGATGCCGAAAAGGTCCGTGCGCAGCTTGCTCCGCTTGGCCTGCCGATCGAGGAGCGCGAGCTGCCAGCGACCGAGTAAGTCGCGCGTTTGCAATGCAAACGTGGCATAAGAGGTTGAAGCGGGCTGACACTGGTGTAAACAAGCCACCGGAGTTTTGCACGGTCGGGAGGGTCCGCCGCGCCAGCCTCAGCCCGCCGCCCCCGCACGGCCGGAGCGGATAACAAGGAGATATACAAATGTCTGTTGCAGGAACTTGGAACACTGTCGTCAAAAGCCCGATGGGCGATCAGACCGGCACGCTCACCGTGGTGGTCGATGGTGACAGCTTCAGCGGCCAGATGGCTGGCGGCATGGGTTCGATGGATGTTGTCGACGGCAAGGTTGATGGCAACACCCTGACCTGGAAGATGAACATGGTCGTGCCGATGCCGATGACGCTCGATTGCGAAGCGACCGTCGATGGTGACACCATCACCGGCGCTGTGAATGCCGGTGCCTTCGGCGCGATGCCGCTGTCGGGTACGCGCGGCTGATCTGACACACCCCTCAGGGCCTGAACAAACCGCCGGGGCGCCGCTGCGCTTCCGGCGGTTTTGTTTTGGGCGGGGTTCAGATCTTGCCGCGCAGCGCCTGATAGGCCGCTGCCGAGACGGTGTTGGCGAGGTTGAGCGAGCGGATTACCTCCGATCGCATCGGCAGCTTGAACAGGCGGTCGCGGTGGTGTGCGATAATCGGCTTGGGGATGCCCTTGGTTTCCTGCCCGAACACCAGAAACGCATCATCGGGATATTCCGGTTCATAGAACGAGCGCGCGCCGAACTCCTCGAACAGGAAGAGCTGGTCAGGCCGCGGTGCGCGGGCTTCGAGGAAGGCGTCCCAACTGGCATATTCGGTCAGGTGGACGTGCGGCCAGTAATCAAGGCCCGAACGCTTCACCCGCTTGTCGCTGATCTCGAAGCCCAGCGGATGGATGAGGATCAGCTCCATATCCAGCGCCACACAGGTGCGCCCCACCGCCCCGGTATTGCCGGGGATTTCGGGCTGTATAAGGACGATGGCGGTCATGCGGGCGCAAACTGCGCGGTCAGGCGAAGTCGAAACGGGTGTCGCGTGCTATAAAGCCGATGATCACTCACCTGCTTGCTCCCATCCCATGCGACGTCGCAGAGCAGCTTGGCGAAACGATTCCACCACTGGCGCTCGTCATTGCGCGCACCTTGCGCCGCAAGCCGAGCGACATTGCGCGCCGCGACCGCCTCGGCAAGGCTGCCGAGCGTTGTCCACTCCCCGCTCCAGCCCCCGCGGTCCAACAGCACCACCAGCGCCACCAGCGGCCACAACGCGAGCCAATCGAGCGAGTTTTGCCAAAGCGCGGTCCCTACCCCGCCCACCAGCAAGGCGACTGCGAGCGCACAGCCCGCGCCGCTGATAACCTTGGCGGGCGCCGTTAGGCCAAGGTCACGCTCGATCATTGCTGCCACTCGGCGGGGTGAAGGCAGGCCATGACCCTTGAGCGCCGTTTGCGGCGCGGCGGCGGGATCAAGGCCCACGTTCACCAGCATTCGCCGCAAACGGTAAAACACCATCTGCGTATCGCACCGGTCTCCTGCACCATCGGGGGTGCGGCAGTGCAAGATCTCGTCAAACAGCGCGCCCGCAGTCTGCACGTGGCGCAAATCTCGCGGCAGCGTGATGGCAAACGACGCCTCAATCTCGGGGATCAGATCGGCGAGGTCGTCCCCGTCAACCCGCACCGCATCGAGAGGCTTCCCCGCCATCAACCCAGCTTGGCCTTCAAAAGCTGGTTCACCACCGCCGGGTTGGCCTTGCCCTGCATCGCCTTCATCGTCTGGCCGACGAAGAAGCCGAACAGCGCTTCCTTGCCGGCGCGGTACTGTTCGACCTTGTCGGCGTTGGCCGCGATGATCGCATCGACCGCGGCTTCGATGGCGCCAGTGTCGCTGACCTGCTTGAGCCCCTCGGCATCGGCGATTTCAGCCGGCTCGCGACCGGTCTTGAGGACGATCTCGAAGATCTCCTTCGCCTGTCCGCCGCTGATCTCGCCCTTGTCAGCCATCGCAAGGATGCTCGCCTGCGCGCTCGCCGTGGCGTTGGCGGCATCACCTTCGTCACCCAGCGCCTTCATCACGCCGGGCGCGACCGAGAGCGACCAGTTGGCGACCTGCGTGGCAACCTTGGCTTCATCCTTGGCCGTAACCTTGGCGGTTTCGGCCAGCAGCGTCTCGAAGCGAGCAAATGTCTCGACCTCGGCAGTCAACTCGCGCGCATTGTAGGGCGTGAGGCCCAGCACTTCGACATAACGCTTGCGCTTGGCGTCGGGCAGTTCGGGCAGGGACGCGCGGCATTCCGCGAGGAAGTCCTCTTCCAGCACCAGCGGCAGCAGATCGGGATCGGGGAAGTAGCGATAATCATGCGCGTCTTCCTTCGAACGCATGGTGCGCGTAGTGCCAGTGCCCGGATCAAACAGCCGGGTTTCCTGCACGATGCTGCCGCCTGCCTCCAGCACATCGACCTGACGGTTTGCCTCATGCTCGATCGCCTGCATGACGAAGCGCACCGAGTTGACGTTCTTGGTTTCGGTGCGGGTTCCGAAGGGCTCGCCGGGGCGGCGGACCGAGACGTTCACGTCTGCCCGCATCGAGCCTTCTTCCATGTTGCCATCGCACGAACCGACATAGCGCAGGATCGCCCGCAGCTTGCGCAGGTAAGCCCCTGCCTCGGCGGGTGAGCGCATATCGGGGCGGCTGACGATCTCCATCAGCGCGACGCCCGAACGATTGAGATCAACGTAACTCATCGTCGGGTGCTGATCATGCATCAGCTTGCCCGCGTCCTGCTCGACATGGATGCGCTCGATTCCGATGACCTTGTCTTCCGCGATCCCCGCCTTCTCGTCCGCTTCGATCAGCAGGCTCCCTTCGCCCACGATGGGGTGATAAAGCTGGCTGATCTGGTAGCCCTGCGGCAGATCGGCGTAGAAATAATTCTTGCGGTCGAACCGGCTCCACGCGTTGATCTGCGCCTCGATCGCCATGCCGGTGCGCACCGCCTGGCGGATGCATTCGCGGTTGGGCACGGGCAACATCCCCGGCATCGCGGCGTCGACGAGGGAGACCTGCGAGTTCGGCTCCGCCCCGAAAGCGGTCGCCGCGCCCGAAAAGAGCTTGGACGCGCTCGTGACCTGCGCGTGGACTTCAAGGCCGATCACGACCTCCCATTCGCCGGTGGCACCCTGAATGCGGTAATTGCTCATTGCTTGTCCTCGTCCTCAATCACCTTGCCGTCCGGCCCGAAGCGCATTTCGCCGTGATCGACGTTCTTCCTCACCCAATTGGCGACCATGAAGGTCGCAGGGATCGCCACCGCAATCGCCACTCCGGCAAGCGTCAGCGACCAGTCCGGGCTCACCACCACTTCTCCGGCTTCGCGGTGAAGCCCGCGCGCTGCTGGATCGCGAGGCCGGCGTTGAGCACGCCTTGTTCGTCGAAGGGCTTGCCGACCAGCTGGAGGCCGAGCGGCAGGCCATCAGCGTTGATCATCGCAGGCACGCTCATCGCCGGAAGGCCCGCGAGGCTGGCGGGCACGGCGAAGACGTCGTTGAGATACATCGTCAGCGGATCTTCGTTCATCGAACCCAGCGGGAAGCTCGCCGTCGGCGTGGTCGGCGCGAGGATCACGTCGCACTGTTCGAAAGCCCGCTCGAAATCGCGGGCGACCAGCGCGCGGACCTTCTGCGCCTGGGTGTAGTACGCGTCGTAAAAGCCGGCCGAGAGCACATAGGTGCCGATCAGGATGCGGCGCTTGACCTCGTCTCCGAACCCGGCGGCGCGGGTGGCGGCGTACATGTCTTGCAGGCCGTGCCCTTCCGGCAGATCGCGCAACCCGTAACGCACCCCGTCATAGCGGGCGAGGTTCGAAGAGGCTTCAGCCGGGGCGACGATGTAATAGGCGGGCAGCGCATATTTGGTGTGGGGCAGCGACACGTCGACGATCTCCGCGCCCGCGTCCTTCAGCCACGCCTTGCCCTGCTCCCACGAATCGAGGATCGCCTGATCGGTGCCCTCCATGCGGTATTCGCGCGGGATACCGACCTTCTTGCCGCGCAGGTCAGCGTCCAGCGCTGCTTCCCAATCGGGGACGTCCATCTGGAGCGAGGTCGCATCCTTCGGATCAAACCCCGCCATCGCGCCGAGCATGATCGCGCAATCCTCAACCGAGCGGGCCATCGGCCCGGCCTGATCGAGCGAGGAAGCAAAGGCGACGATGCCCCAGCGCGAGCAGCGCCCGTAAGTCGGCTTGATCCCGCAGATGCCAGTGAAGGCGGCGGGCTGGCGGATCGAGCCGCCGGTGTCAGTGCCGGTTGCGGCAGGCGCAATGCGCGCGGCGACAGCCGCGGAGGAACCACCTGATGAGCCGCCGGGGCTCATCGCAGCGTTCGACCCGACCTTGCGCCACGGCGAGCTGACATTGCCGAAATAGCTCGTCTCGTTCGAAGACCCCATCGCGAACTGATCGAGATTGAGCTTGCCCAGCATCCCCGCGCCCGCGTCCCACAGCTTCTGGCTGACAGTGCTTTCGTAGCGCGGCGTGAAGCCTTCGAGGATGTGGCTGGCGGCGGTTGTCTGGACGCCATTGGTGGCGAACAAGTCCTTCATGCCGATCGGCACGCCCGCCATCTTGCCGAGTTCGCGGCCTGCCGCACGGTCGGCATCGACCTTGTCGGCGGCAACGAGGGCATGATCGGGGGTGGTGACGATGAAGGCGTTGAGCGCCGCGGCTTCGGCCACAGCGGCGTTGAAGGCCTCGGCCACTTCACGCGCGGTGAAGCCTCCGTCGCGCACGCCATCGCGGATTTCCTTGACACCGAGAGAGGTCAGTTCGGTCATTTTATCTCTTCCGTCATCCTCGCAAAGGCGAGGATCCAGCTAAGGTTTCCCGTCGCACCAGCGGTCGGCTGGTCCCCGCCTGCGCGGAGGTGACGGGGCAGTGCTACTCGATCACCTTGGGCACACCGAAAAAGCCATGCTCCGCCGCCGGCGCATTGGCGAGGACATCGCCTTGCTTGCCGCCGCCGGTCAGCGGATCGGCATCGACCACGTCATCACGCAGGCGCAGCGTGTTCGGGATCACCGCTGCCATCGGCTCGATCCCGGTCACATCAACTTCACCGAGCTGCTCGACCCATTGGAGAATGCCGTTCAATTCGGGAACCATGCGTTCGAGCGCCGCATCATCCATGCTGATGCGTGCGAGGCTTGCAATCTTCGCCACGGTTGCCTTGTCCACCGACATTGCTGCGGGCCTCCTTTACTGGCCCTGCGGGGGTGCAGCGCCGCCTGCGCCACCTTCGGGCGGCATCATCTGCTGCATCGCCTGCTGGAGAATGGCGAGATTGCGATCAAACGTCTCCCGGCTCATGATGTCCATGACCTCGATCTCGAAGATGAGATCGGCATTGGGCGGGATCGGTGCGCCCGCAGGCGGTTCTGCGCCATAGGCCTGATCGGCGGGAATATAGAGCTTGTACTTGCCGCCCTTCTGCATCTGCTGAAGGCCATTGAAGAAACCCGGAATGGTTGCTCCTTCCTCGATCGGGAACGGGCTGCCTTCGGGGAAAATCCCTTCCACCGGGAGCGGGATTTCGCGCGATTCGTCAAACACTTCGCCGGTCGCGGCAAGCGAGCCCTTGTACTTCACGAACACCACATCGCCGACCTTGGGCGTTTCGCCGCTGCCGGCCACCAGTGTATCGAGATCAAGCCCCTTGGGCATGGCCGCCCACGCCAGCCCGGCGCCGAGCAGAATGGCCACAGCCACACCAAGCCACAGCTTGGTAAGCGAGCCCTTGGCAATCGGCTGGATAGGAACGCGGGTGACTTCGGTCATGATGATGTCCTGTTGGGTAACGCGCCTGTTGCCGTCACACGACAACAAAAGGGCGCGGAAAAATCCGCGCCCTGATGGCTTATCGCATGACGGGGTTCAAGCACTTATCGCTGGCGCCTGGACCCCGGAATGGCAAGAAAATGCATTTTTGGCGCATTCCTGCGCATTTCCACGCAGTTTGCAGCACCAAGCCTGCTTCAGCAGGCAAGAAGGTGCTTACTTGCTACCGTCACGCTCCATGCGCTTGCGCTCCATCTTGCGGGCGCGGCGCACGGCAGCGGCCTTTTCACGGGCGCGCTTCTCGCTCGGCTTTTCGAAGTGGCGACGCAGCTTCATCTCGCGATAAACGCCTTCGCGCTGCAGCTTCTTCTTGAGCGCGCGCAGGGCCTGATCGACATTGTTATCGCGAACGATGATTTGCATAAAAGACGACTACCTCATTTCAAAAAGCACCAAAGCCCGCAGGAATATCGCGGGATTGGGCGATGAATTGCCACTGAAATTCGCGCGATTCTTTCTCAGAACCACGCACAAGCTGGCGCCCGATAGTCCAACACGGGCAAAATGGCAAGCCAAACGCGCCGCAACGCGAAATCCACGCCCCGAGATGCGGCGCTAGGCAGATCGGCTGCGCCTCGCTAAAGGCTTGGCCATGTCTGTGAATACTCTGGTTGTGCCCCCCTCCCCGCTTGCCGCCTCGGCGCTGGTCGCTGTCGGCGGCGCGGCAGGTTCGGTCCTGCGCTATCAAATCGGCCGCGCGGTGACGCATCTGGCTGGGCCAACACATGCTTTCCCTTGGGGCACGCTCGCCATCAATATTCTTGGCAGCCTGCTGATGGGCGCGCTGCTGGGCTGGCTGGCGCGCGGAACTTCGGCCGCCGAGAATGCCGAATCCATGCGGCTGCTGATCGGCGTCGGACTCCTTGGCGGCTTCACCACCTTCAGCGCTTTCAGTGCCGAACTGGTCACCATGCTGCACCGCGGGCAGGCCGGGATGGCCATCGGCTATGCCGCAGCGTCGCTTATCGCCGGCATGGCGGCTGTGCTTATCGGCCTTATCGCCGCGCAGAGCGCCGCATGACGCCGCCCTCCGCCTCGGCCCCTGCCGACACCGTCCGCCAGTTCACCATCGCCGAAGATGATGACGGCGTGCGCCTTGATCGCTGGTTCAAGCGTAACCTGCCGCAAGTCGGGTTCGCGACGATCTCGCGCTGGGCGCGCACCGGGCAGATCCGCGTGGATGGCAAGCGCGCCAAGCCAGAGGATCGACTTTCTGCTGGACAGGTTCTGCGCGTTCCGCCCGGCGGGGAGGACACTGTGCGAAAGCCTTCCGCACAGCCGCGCCGCACTCTTTCCCCGGAACAGATCGCCGAAGCGCACGCCATGGTGATCCGCGAAACGCCCGCTGCCATCGTGCTCAACAAGCCGCCCGGACTCGCGACACAGGGCGGGAGCAAGACGACCAAGCATGTCGACGGCTTGCTTGATGCCTTTGTCGAGGACGAACGCACGCCCCGGCCACGCCTTGTCCACCGGCTCGACAAGGATACGTCGGGCGTGCTGCTGATCGCCCGCACACCGGGCGCGGCTGCGAGTTTCTCCAAGCGCTTTGCCAGCCGTTCCGCACGCAAGGTCTATTGGGCGCTGGTGGTGGGTGTGCCCGATCTGGCAGAAGGGGTCATCGATGCCCCGCTTGCCAAGCAGCCGGGCACTGGCGGCGAGAAGATGCATATCGACGAGGAAGGCGGCGCAGCGGCCAAAACGCGATATCGCGTGGTGGACCGCGCGGGCCAGCGTGCCGCATGGGTCGAGCTTGAACCGCTTACCGGGCGGACCCACCAATTGCGCGTCCACATGGCGGCGATCGGACACCCGATTGTCGGCGATGGCAAATATGGCGGGCAGGATGCTTTCCTGACAGGGGCGGTCAGCCGCAAGATGCACCTTCATGCCCGCCGGCTGATCATCACCGAGCCGAAAGCGGGAGAGGCTTCGGGCGGCAAGCTCGATGTCACTGCCGAACTGCCGCAGCATTTCGCGATGAGCATGGATGTGCTGGGCTTTGACCCCGCCCTTTCGGATGCGACCCCGCTGCGCGAAGAGACCCCGGAGAAGAGCCCGGAAGAAAAGAAGCAGGCTGCGCGCCGTCACTTCAAGCAGGCACGCAAGGAAACGCGTGCCCCGCGAAGGGCGCGCGGGGCTGCCCCTGCCAAGAAAGCAAAGCCCGCTGGCAAGGCCAAGGGCAAAGCCAAACTCGGCGCCAAGCCCAAAACCGGACCCAAGAGCCCAGGCCCCAAGAAGACGCGCTGATGCATCCCAATCCGCTCTACCGCAGCGAAGATCGCGCACTGATGGAATCGCTGATCGACGAGATCGGTTTTGGCATGGTGTTCGCAGCCACGCCCGACGGTCCGCGCGTCGCGCATACGCCGCTGCTCTCAACGGGCGACGGAGCAGTGCAGTTTCACCTCGCGCGCGGCAATGCGCTCGCCCGCCATCTGGAAGGGCGGGACGCTCTGATCGTGGTCAACGGCCCCGATGCCTATGTGTCCCCGCGCTGGTATGGCAATCGTGACACCGTGCCGACGTGGGATTACCTCGCGCTGGAGCTTGAAGGCCGGGTGCGGCGCATGGCCGATGAAGGGCTGGAAGCCTTCCTCCACGCCGCCATTGCCAAGCACGAAGCGCGGCTCGAAGGCGAACCGTGGCGGGCCGAGGAATCTTCGGAGAAAGTCTGGGCCGGGCTGTTCCGCGGCATCGTCGGCTTCGAACTCGAGGTGCTGGCGTGGCGGCCGACCATCAAGCTTTCGCAGAACAAGCCGCTTGAAGATCGCGTGCGTATTGCCGAAGGGCTGGATGCAGCAGGCAAGCCCGCCCTTGCCCACCTGATCCGGAGTTTTGCGGCATGAGCGCAGCCACCCGTCTCGCGGTATTCGATTGTGATGGCACGCTGGTCGATGGGCAGGCCGATGTGTGCTGGGCGATGGAGCGCGCCTTTGAGCGTGCCCGCCTGCCCGCGCCTCCCGCAAGCGAGGTGCGCCGGATTATTGGCCTGAGCCTGCCGGTCGCGATCCGCCAGCTTGCGCCTGAACTTTCGGAAGCCGACGCAGGCAACGTCACCGAATTCTACAAGTCGAGCTTCCGCGCCCGCCGCGAGGAAGGCCTTCTGGGCGAACCGCTTTATGATGGCATCGCTGCCTTGCTGGAAAACCTGCACGCTGAAGGCTGGAGCCTCGCGGTCGCCACTGGCAAATCGGATCGCGGACTTGCCGCCTGCCTCGCTGCGCATGGCATTGCCGATCTGTTTATCTCGCTCCAGACGGCTGATCGTCACCCGTCAAAACCCCATCCTGCCATGCTCGAAGCAGCTTTGACCGATGCAGGCGCCGCGCCGCATCAGGCTGTCATGATTGGCGACACAACTTTCGATATGCTGATGGCGCGGAGCATCGGTGTGCCCGCAATAGGCGTCGCCTGGGGCTATCACAGTGCCGGCGAATTGCGTGGCGGCGGAGCGCAGGCGATCGCCGAGACCGTGGATGATCTCGGCACATTGCTGGCGGCATTTCAGGAGGAGAGGACGTGAGCACTCCGACTCGCCGCGAACAGGAGGAAACCCGTGCGCGTCAGCGCTACCTCATCATGAATGTCGCGCGACTGGGCGGCGTGGCGCTGTTGATGTTCGGTATCGCGATCACCCAGGGTGTCGTGGATCTCCCGTTCTCGCTCGGTGTCGTGCTGGCGATGATCGGCTTTGTTGATTTCTTCGCCCTTCCGCTGGTGCTGGCGCGCGCGTGGAAAAGTCAGGACTCGGCAACGCAGGACAAGCCGAAACAATGATCCGCCGATTTTATCGGGAGGTCAGCGTCGCCAAGGCAGGCGGCGGTTGGCAGGTGATGCTCGATGCGCGCGGTATGAAGACCGTGGGCGGAGCAGCGCAGATCCTTCCCACGCAGGCCCTTGGGGAAGCGCTGGCCGAGGAATGGGCACGGCAAGGCGACAAGATCGATCCCAAGGATCTGCCTTTGCGCGATCTGGCCGATTATGCGCTTGATGTGGTCGCTGCCGATGCTGGCGCGCTGGCGCATCATCTGGTCGCCTATGCCGATACCGATACGCTATGCTACCGCGCCGACCCGGACGAGCCGCTTCATGCGCGGCAACTCGCGGAGTGGGAGCCTTTGCTGAGCGCGTTCGAAGCCGACAATGGCGTCAGGCTGGTGCGGGTCAGCGGCATTGTCCACCGCCCACAGGATCCGGGCGTGCTGGCTGCGCTCGAAGCGCGCCTTGCAGACGAAAACCCCTTTAAGCTTGCTGGGCTTGAGGTGATGACCAAGCTCGCCGCCTCGCTTGTGACGGGATTGCTCGCGCTTGATGCGCCGGATGAGGAACGCGCACTCACCCTGTGGCAGGCCGCATGCCTCGAAGAAGAATGGCAAGCCGAATTGTGGGGCCGCGACTGGGAAGCCGAAGAACGGCGCCACATTCGCGAGGCGGATTTCCTGCGGGCGTGGCGCTTTGCCCGCCTTGCCAGCGACGCCTGAAAACTACTCCGCCAGCCAGTCGGCAATATCCTTGGCGACGGTGTTGGCCGCGCGGTTGAGCGCCGGGCCAACTGCGCGGGCCTGTGGCAATACCCCGGTTTCGCGGGCTTCAAAGCGGCGCGACATGGCCTTGCCGCCCGCTTCGGAGCGGACGGCATCGAACCGCACGATCACCGAGGATGTGCGCGCATCATAACCCATTTCAAGCAGGGTTCCGCGCAGTGTGAGGTCGGCCAAAAGAGGGGTATCATCATTATCGATCACCAGCGCCGAACCTCGCGCCCGCACCGTTTCACCCACCAGACGGCGGAACAAGCGAGCGGGCTTTTCCACCCAGTAAGTCTCTTCCAGATAGGCGATCTCGGTATCGGTGACCGTAACCGGCAGGCGCAATACATCAAGCTTGGCAGGCGTATCAGGCAATTGCACGAGGATCGCCCGTCCCGCCGTATCACGCCCGGCCTCAGCACCCGAGCCGGTAGGCGGCGCCACGACAGGGCTGAGGGTGAGAAGGCTTTCGGGCGGCTTGCCTCCACCAAAGCTGACGCAGCCGGCCAAAGCCGCCATCGCCAGCGCAGCGGCCGCGAGCTTGGGCAAGCGACGCTGTTTCCGAGCCATGTCTGCCAGGCTTTGCCGCATCACGGGATCATCCTTCATTGCTTGTAGGTCGGCAGGGACTTGCCCTGCACCAGCGAGCCGACGCCTTCGGCCTCGAGCTTTTCGGTAATCGAACGCAGCGCCCGGCTGGTCGCGCGCAGATCCTGCAACGTTGCCTCGGCCGCGGGCAGCGTGCCTTCGCGCAACTGGCGCGCGGCGGGGCGCGTATCCTCAAGCGTTGCCGATAGCGATGCCAGCGCCAGATTGGCCGATTTCAGTGTCTCGGCCAATTCGCGCACCACGGGACGGCCTTCGTTGTTCAGCACATCATCGGTTGTCAGCGTCAGCTTTTCGACCGCATCCAGCGCCTCGTTGAATTCCTGCATCGTGGTGCGGAATTCGCGCAGATTGGCGGTAAGTTCAGGCGCGGCCACGGCCAGTTCTGCCGAAACCTTGTTGGTGTTGCGCAGGATCCCTGCAAGTTCTTGCTGGTTTTCAGCGCCGAGCACCAGATTGAGCTGTTCTGTCAGCGTCGTCAGCCGTTCGAGCAGCAGCGGGGCATTGGCCACGATCTCGCCGAACCCGCCGCGCCCTGCCGGGATCACCGGCAGGCCTTCGGGGCAGGCGGTGGTTTCACAAGTGATGCGCGGCGCGTTCTTGCGCGCGCCATCAAGCAGAATGGTGGAAACCCCGGTAAAGCTGGCCTGAATGGTCGCCTGCGTGCCCACCAGAATGGGCACATCCTGTTTCACACTGATGCGCACCCGCACGAACTGCGGATCATCGCGCGACAGGCTGATCTGTGTCACCTGCCCCACCGGCACACCGGCAAAGGTGACCTGGCTGCCATTGGCCAGCCCCTGCACCGACTGCGCGTAGAAGATATCATATTCGTTCTGCGAACGCTGATCGAGCCGCGCCAGCCACACGATGAACCCCGCCAGCGCCGCCAGCAGCGCCAGCGTCACGGCTCCGACCCAGAGATGATTGGCGCGTGTTTCCATGGTGTGTCCCTATGAACGCCTGAAGGCAGGTGTGTCCAATGTTTGCATCGCGCCCTAGCCTCCGCCCGCCTGATTGGCACGGAATGTCGCCTCGGCAGCCCGCCCGCGCGGTCCTCCGAAATATTCTTCGATCCACGGCTGGCGGGTTTCGATAAGCTCGGGGATGGTGCCCACGGCGATGATCCGCTTTTCCGCTATCACCGCCACCCGGTCGCAAATCTCGTAAAGCGTATCGAGATCGTGCGTAATGAGAAATACCGTAAGGCCAAGGGTTTCCTTCAATTCGCGGGTCAGGCGATCGAACTTGGCCGCGCCAATCGGATCAAGCCCGGCAGTCGGTTCATCAAGGAACAGCAGTTCTGGGTCCAGCGCCAGTGCACGGGCCAGCCCGGCTCGCTTCTTCATTCCGCCCGAAAGTTCAGAAGGATACTTATCGGCCGCATCTTCCGGCAGGCCGGACAGCATCACCTTGTAACGAGCGATCTCGCGGCGCAGGGCTGGCGTGATGTCAGGATAGAATTGCTTGATCGGCACTTCGACGTTCTCGCCCACTGTCAGGGTCGAGAACAACGCCCCGCCCTGAAACAGCACACCCCAGCGGCTGCGCACGCCGAAGTCGCTATCAGGATCTTCCTCGGTGATCGTCTCGCCCAGAACCTCGACACGGCCCGCACTGGGACGCTGAAGGCCGATGATCGAGCGCATCAGCACCGATTTGCCGCTGCCCGATCCACCAACCACGCCCAGAATCTCGCCTCGATTGACCGTGAGGTCGAGCCCATCATGCACGGCAAAATCGCCAAACCGGTTGACGAGGCCTTCCACCACAATCGGCGGCGCTGACGAAAAGCGTGCAGACTCGCTCATCGCCTCACCCCCAACCGATTTCGGTAAAAAAGACGGCGAAAAAAGCATCGAGCACGATCACCGCAAAAATCGCAGAAACCACCGCCATCGTGGTGCGCCTGCCAACTTCCTCGGAATTGCCGCGCACTTGCAGGCCGTGATAGCAACCGGCCAGCCCCACGATTATGCCGAACACAGGAGCCTTGATCAGGCCGACCCACAGATCATGGGTCGGCACCACTTCCTGAATCCGGGCGAGAAAGGTGAGAAAGGGTATGCCGAGACCAAACTCACCCACTACGGCCCCGCCGATAATCGCCACCACCGAGGCATAAAACCCCAGCAGGATCATCATGAAAGTCGCGGCCATGATGCGCGGGATTACCAGCACTTCGATCGGCGATATGCCGATGGTGCGCATCGCATCAATTTCTTCGGTCAGCTTCATGGTGCCGAGTTGTGCGGCAAATGCGCTGCCCGAACGGCCAGCCACCATGATCGCGGTCATCAGCACGCCGAGTTCGCGCAGGGTGATACGCCCGACAAGGTTCACTGTCAGCGCCTCGGCCCCGAATTGTTCAAGCTGGACAGAGCCTTGCTGCGCAATCACGATGCCGATGAGAAAGCTCATCAGGCCGATGATCGGAAGTGCCGAAACACCCACCAGTTCCATCTGATGGACCAGCGCGCGGATCGGAAACCGGCCGGGATGACGCAGCAGGCGGACCGCCCCGATCAGGATCTGTCCGAAAAAGCCCACGACGCCAAAGGCACCGGCACGCACCGCAAAGATCTGCTTGCCGACAGCGCCCGGCACCATTTCCCACAAGGGAAGGCGGTGGCGCTGCAACTGGCTTTCGCTGCCGATCTCCTCAATCGCGTCAAGCAACCGCTGGGCAGACGGGCTCGCCCCTGCAATCCTGGCGCCATGGCGGCGGGCAAGCTGGCACACCACCCACGCACCGACCGTGTCGAATTCGCCAACATCAGTCAGATCGACAACCGCGATAGGGCCTTCAATGCTTTGTAAGGCACGCTCGATCGCAGCAATCGTCGCCAGCACCAGCGGCCCTGACAGCGTAAGGCGAGTGCCTCCGGCGCCCTCATCGGCGAGCGAGAATTGCGCTTCGGTCTGCATTGCGCGGCAATCTATGGGAGGATTTTCGCCGAGCGAC
>JBKBMC010000038.1:0-22070 GCA_046296075.1 Erythrobacter sp.
GGAGGAAGAAGGTGTGATCCGCGGCTATCACGCCGATCTTGATCCCTCCAAGCTTGGCTTTGCCATAACCGTATTCGCGATGGTCAGCCTTAAAAGCCAGGCCGAGGCCAGCCTGCGCGAGTTCGAGGAGCATATGCGCGAACTGCCCGAAGTGCGCGAATGCCACATGCTCAACGGCGAGATCGACTTCATCCTCAAGATTGTGAGCAAGGACCTCCAGAGCTTCCAGGAATTCCTCACCGGCAAACTCACGCCAGCTCCCAATGTCGAAAGCGTCAAGACTTCGCTGACGATCCGCACGGCCAAGCAGGAGCCGGGCGTTCCGTTGTGAGCGCTGAGGCGACTTGCCTTGCCGGATCGATCACCGGGCACTGCCTGTGCGGCGCGGTGACGATTACTGTCGATGCCGTGCAAGCGCAGGTTGATATCTGCCACTGCACGATGTGCCAGCGCTGGGGCGGCGCGTTCTATGCCGGGGTGAAGGGCGATAAGGCTGTGGTGACGGGCGAGGATGCGATCACGATCTACCGCTCCAGCAACTGGGCCGAACGCGCCTTCTGCAAGCATTGCGGCAGCAATCTGTGGTATTGTTTTGTGCCGACGGGCAACCGTTCGTTCCTCGCCGGACTGTTCGATCTTCCGACGGGCTTTGGCATCGAACAGCAGATTTTTGTTGATGAAAAGCCCGATTGGTATGATCTTGCGCAGGCTAGCCTCATGAAAACCGGGGCGGAAATCATCGCCGAGGCGAAAGCGGCGGGTTTCACTTTCGAGTGAGCTAGTGCAGCTTCAGACGCGGGCGCACGATCCGGTTGACCCGCCCGATCACCATCAGGAAAGTGCCCTTGAACCAGCCGTGGATGCCGAGCAGGTGCAGGCGGTAAAGCGAGTTGTACACAAAGCGCGCCAGCCGCCCTTCGATCGCCATGCTTCCGCCCACCAGATTGCCCATGAGGCTGCCGACGGTCGAGAACCGGCTGAGCGACACCAGCGAGCCCTTGTCCTGATAGACGAAGGTTTTGAGCGGGCGGCGGTCGAGTTTCCGGATGATGTTGTGATAGACGATATTCGCCATCTGGTGTGCGGCCTGCGCGCGCGGCGGGATCGGACGTTCCTCCCCGGGCGGGGTGTAAGTCGCGCAATCGCCCAGCGCGAAGATATCATCATCGGTTACGCTCTGGAGCGTGCCCTTGACCACGAACTGGTTGCGATTGTTGGTTTCAAGCCCAAGAGAGCCAAGGAAATCCGCGCCCTTGACACCCGCGGCCCAGACCATGAGATCAGCCTCAATCCGCTTGCCGTCCTTGGTGACGAGAGCGCGCGGCTCGGCCTCGATCACTTGTGTTGCTGGCATGACCTTGACGCCGAGCACGCCCAGTTCATGCGCTGCGGCCGCCGATAGCTTTTCGGGCAAAAGCGGCAGAATGCGCGGGCCTGCCTCAAGCAGCGTCACCTTGAGGCGGCTTTCGTCGAACACCTCGAGCCCGTAGTGCGAGAGCGCGGCGGCGGCATTGTAGAGCTCGGCAGCGAGTTCCACCCCGGTCGCCCCGCCGCCGACGATGGCAACGTGGACGGTCTCATCGGCCTTGGGGTTCTTGATCATCGCCCGGCTGACGCGCAGGCAGTGATTGAGCAGGCGCGTGCGGAACCTGTCGGCCTGTTCGCGCGAATCAAGGTAGAGGCAATGCTCCTTGACGCCCGGCACGCCGAAATCGTTCGAAACCGATCCCACTGCCAGAACCAGAATATCATAACGGATCGTGTGCGATCCGATCAGCTCGCGACCGTCCTCGTCGTGGACTGGAGCAAGGCTGATCGTCTTGGCGGTGCGGTTGATGCCAGTGAGGCTGCCCTGGAAGAAGCGGTAGCCCCAGCGGTAGCAATGGCCGCGATAGCCGACCTCGTCGAGATTGGCATCAAGCGCGCCAGCCGCGACTTCGTGCAGCAGGGGCTTCCAGATGTGGGAAAGGTTCTTGTCGACCAGAATGATGTCGTGCCGCTTGCGCCCGAATTTGGCGCCTAGCCTGCGCACCAGCTCAAGCCCGCCCGCACCCCCGCCGACGACGACAATCTGGGTCTTGCGGTTCATTCAGGCACTCCTTGGCACAGCTGTGCAGCGCAATCCCGACACCAAGCATAGTCGGACAGCAAAACAAATTCGCGTCAAATCATGCCGCTGATACCGAAACATGATCATTCTCGCACGGGAGGATGTCTCGCCATAGGCAAACGGGCGGAAGGAACCAACCCCTCCGCCCGTTGCTTATGCCGAATTGTGTTGCAGTGCAGCATTATTGCACTGGTGCGGGGGTGGTGAGCCGTCAGACCTCCCGTTCCTCCAGCCATTTTTCCAGCCATTTGATGGAATAATCGCCGTTCAGCACATCGGTCTGGCGCAGCAGTTCCTGATGCAGCGGGATATTGGTCTTCACCCCTTCAACGACCATTTCCTCAAGCGCGCGGCGCAGGCGCATGATGCAGCCTTCGCGGGTGCGGCCATAGACGATCAGCTTGGCGATCATCGAATCGTAATAGGGGGGGATGCGGTATCCGGCATAAAGCCCGCTATCGACGCGCACATGCATCCCGCCAGCCGCATGGTAATAGCTGACAAGGCCGGGCGAGGGCGCAAAGTTGAACGGATCTTCCGCGTTGATGCGGCATTCGATGGCGTGGCCGTGGAATTCGAGTTCATCCTGCGTCACTGACAGCGGCTTGCCTTCGGCAATGCGGATCTGCTCGCGCACCAGATCGACCCCGGTGATCGCTTCGGTCACAGGGTGTTCCACCTGTAGACGGGTGTTCATCTCGATGAAGTAGAACTCGCCGTTTTCCCACAGGAACTCGATCGTGCCCGCGCCGCGATAGCCCATGTCGCGCATCGCCTTGGAGCAGACCTCGCCCATCCGCATCCGCTCTTCGTGGGTGATGACGGGCGAGGGCGCTTCTTCGAGCACTTTCTGGTGGCGGCGCTGGAGCGAGCAGTCGCGCTCACCCAGATGGATCGCATTGCCATTGCCATCGCCGAACACCTGAAATTCGATGTGGCGCGGATTACCGAGATATTTCTCGATATAGACCGTCGCGTCACCGAAAGCGGCTTTCGCTTCGCTTCCGGCCTGCTGCATCAGGGTTTCGAGCTTGTCTTCGCTCTCGCACACCTTCATGCCGCGCCCGCCGCCGCCGCTGGCGGCCTTGATGATCACGGGATAGCCGATTTCGGCGGCGATTTGCTTCGCTTCGGCGGGATCGGACACCGCGCCGTCAGAGCCCGGCACCAGCGGCAGGCCCAAGGCGCCCGCCGTGCGCTTGGCCTCAACCTTGTCGCCCATGGTGCGGATATGCTCGGGCTTCGGCCCGATCCAGATGATGTCATGCGCTTCGACGATCTCGGCGAACTTGGCATTTTCCGAAAGGAAGCCGTATCCGGGATGGATCGCGTCGCACTGCGCGATTTCGGCAGCCGAGATGATGTTGGCGATGTTGAGATAGCTCTCGCCCGCAGGCGGCGGACCGATGCAGACGGCGTGATCGGCCAGTCGCACATGCATCGCATCGGCATCGGCGGTGGAATGCACCGCCACCGTCTCGATCCCCATTTCATGCGCCGCGCGGTGGATGCGCAGCGCGATCTCGCCGCGATTGGCGATCAGGATGCGTTTGATCGCCATGACTTTACGCGATCACCACCAGCGGCTGATCGAATTCGACCGGCTGGGCATTATCGACAAGGATCGCCGTGACCGTGCCGGACTTGGGCGCGGTGATCGGGTTCATCACCTTCATCGCCTCGACAATCAGCAGCGTATCGCCTTCCTTCACGGCCTTGCCCACAGCGATGAAGGGGGCAGCGCCCGGTTCCGGGGTAAGATAACACGTGCCGACCATCGGGGATTTGACAGCATTGGCGTTGTCCGCGGGCGGGGCGGCAGGCGCCGCTGCCGGGGCAGCGGCCGCAGGAGCGGGCGTTGTCGGCGCGGCGGGGGCGGGGGCCGCATACATCTGTGCGGGGGCAGCCATCGTCGTGCCGCCGCGCGCCACGCGGATGCGGCGATCATCATCCTCGACCTCGATCTCGGTCAGGCCGGTTTCGTTGAGCAATTCGGCAAGTTCGCGCACCAGCGCGCTGTCGATATTCATGCCGCCTTTGGATGATTTGCCGTTGGTATCGCTGGCCATGCGCGCCCCTGCTCCTTGCCGTTACGTTAATTTGTCATCTTCGCCTATTGCCGCAAATTGCGGCTGGCAAGTGGCAATGCGGCGGCAAAGATGGATCAGACTTCGCCGCTGGCGACTTTTTCCAGCGCAATCAGGTAGGAGCGCGCCCCGTGCCCCTCGACGGTCGCGGCCGCCGCCATGCCGACATAGGAGAGATGGCGGAACGCCTCGCGGGTCTTGGGATCAGACAGGTGCACCTCGATCACCGGCGTGCGGATCGCCTTGATCGCATCGAGCAGCGCCACCGAGGTGTGGGTATAAGCCGCCGCATTGAGCAGCACCGCGCGCGCGCCCTCTGCCTGCGCCTCGTGCAGCCAATCGACCAGCATGCCTTCGTGATTGGTCTGGCGCATGTCGATAGCGAGGCCGAGTTCGCGGGCGCGATCTTCCAGCATGCCCGCAATATCATCGAGCGTGGTGGTGCCGTAAATCTCCGGCTCCCGCGTGCCGAGCAGGTTGAGATTGGGGCCGTTAAGGACGTAGACGAGGTTGGTCATGGGGCGGTGTTAGACGCATGAGCCAGGACAGGAAAGGGTCGGGCTTACCGGTCCACCCCCTTGACCTTGCCCCACTGGCGTGCGGCGGTGTAGCCGAGGTAGCCGGTGCCGAAGAGCGCATAAAGCGGTTCGGGCAGGCCGTTCAGGTAGGCGTTGATACCGCCCGCCACATCCGCTGCGGCCTCGGGGCTGATCGCCGACAGGAGCCCCATCGGCAGGGCGCACAGGATCATGGCGTACATCACATAGAGAAAGCTCGGCCGGGCCCGGCTCGTCCATGGATCGGCGGAATTGGCCTCGGCGACAATCGCCTGCAACTGCGCTTCGATCAGGCGCAATTCCTGCGTGCCTTCGAGAGCGATCAGTTCAAGCTTCGCGCGTTCGCGCGCGGCTTTATCGGGGATCACCTTGTCGATGATCGAGGAAATCGGGCCAATGATAGTGCCGAGCAGGGACATGGTGCGCGCTCCTTGGGATTGAGTCGCGCAAAAATCACCAATACGGTTACAGTAGGAAAGTCTTTTAACCGTTTTCGGCTTCGGCCAGCAGCCGCTGCGCCAGCACCAGATGCGGACGATCCAGCATCGCGCCATTCAGCCCGATCGTCCCCGCGCCGGGATTTTCGGCAAAGGCCTGCACGATCGCGCGGGCGTGGGCGAGCTCTTCCGCGCTGGGCGTGAAGGCGGCGTTGATCGGGGCGACTTGCGCCGGATGGATCGCCAGCATGCCGGCAAACCCCTGCGCACGAACGCGCCGCGCGCGTTTCTCCAAGGCTTCAAGATCGCGGAACTCGGGCTGCACCGTCTCGATCGCCGCGACCCCGGCTGCTGCCGCGCCGATCAGGCACAGGCTGCGCGCCATCTCATAGGTGTGGCTGTATTCGCCATCGGGCCCGCGCTGTTCGCGCGCGCCGAGCGCGGATGAAAGATCCTCTGCGCCCCAGCTCATCGCTACAAGACGCTCGCGACCGGGATAGTCCCCCGCATACTCGCCCGTGCGGAACATCGCCGCCGCCGTCTCTGTCACGAGCGCGGCGACCAGCGTGCTTCCCTGCAAAAGGCCATGTGCTGCCTCGAAGGCGGTGAGATAGTGATGCAGCCGGGTTATATCGGCCGCGCCTTCGGCTTTGGGCAGAAACAGCCCGCCGGGCGCCGCTGGCATCACCGCAGCGAGATCCGCAATCGCATCAGGCGTGGTGAGCGGATTGATCCGCACCCACAGCCTCGCGCGGTTTTCCGATGAAGCCAGCACGTCCGCAACGAGCGCCCTTGCGGCGGGTTTGTTTTCGGGCGCCACTGAGTCTTCAAGATCAAGCAGCGCGATATCCGCTTCACTTGCGATCGCCTTGGCCAGCTTTTTCTCGCTATCGCCGGGGGCAAACAGCCATGATTTCATCCGGGGTAGCGTGCGAATATCAGCCATTGTCGGCTCCTCTCGCCCGCCGGATTAGGCAGTCGTCCGCGCGCCGTAAAGCCTCAGAACGAGCCTTCGATCTCGAGCGTGAAGATCGTGCCGAAGCGCCGCGCCCGGCTTTCCGCGAAGGCCACCGTCCCTGTCAGCCGATCGGCAAACACGGTGCGATCGAAGAAGTTGCTGCGATCCAGCAGATTGGAGATCGATCCGCGCACGGTCATCCCTGCCACATTCTTGTTCTCGACAAAGGCCGACGCCATCCCGAAGCTGTAGCTGCGCAGCGATACTTCATCGAGCCGCACCTGCGGAGCGAATTCCTGCCAGTCGAAGCTGCCGCCCAGCGCCCACACCTTGTCTGCAAAGTCATGGCGCATGTTGCCGCGCAGATTGGTGAGTTCATTGCCCGATAATTCGCGCGGCGTCCCGAGCAGCGGATCGGCAACCTCGCTGCCCCGGAACTGGAAGCGCAGATCAACCCGCGTTCCGTTCCAGCCAAAGCCATCGGACAGCAGTGTCACATCGCCGTTGAGGCCATAACGCCGCGCTGCCGGAATATTGCCAACCGCCTGTCCGCCGCCCGTTAGCGGGATCTGATCGACGATATCGGCGATATCTTCATAGAAGCCGCGCAGATTGGCATTGCCGAACGCGCCGAGACGCAGCGAGGTCTCAAGCTCGTACACCCAGCTTTGTGGCGGCACGAGATTGCCGTTCGAGCCATCGGCGCGATCCAGTTCAAGATCGACGCGCGCGATGAAATCGAAGAAATTGAGCTGGCCGACAGCGCGCTCAATCCGGCCAGAAAGATTGAAGCTTCGCGCCGCCTTCCAGTCGAGCGCGACAAACCCCTTGGGCCGCACGAATTCGCGGGTCAGCCCGAAGGGGCCGGATTGGCTGAGGCGCGAGAATTCCCCGCCGAGCGAAGCCTGGAACTGCACATTGGGTGCGAGCGCGCGGCTGAAGGTAAGGCCCGCATCGGCGCGTTCCTCATCCACCCGCGCGCTTGCCCCCGGCAGGACCGCCGGTTGCAACACTCCTGCGGCATCGCGCAATTGCAGATCGGCATCGATATCGAGGAAATTGAGCGCGCCTTCCATCGCCGCGACAAAGCTGCCGCCCAGCGCCGGGAAGGTATATTCCGAGCGCACAATGCTCTCGCCCTGCTCGACATCGCGGCGGAATTCCGAACCTGCGAGGGGGCGGCCATCGGAAAAGCTGGTTTCGGCAAAAGTCGTCTGCGGCAGTCCTTCGAGCCGGTGCAGCCCGATCAGTTTGAGCCTGCCGGGGCCGGCGGCGAATTCGTAATCGCCGCCCAGCTCGAACCCGGTCTGATCGCGGCTCACCCGGAACAACCGTTCGCGCATGATCGGGATAACAAAATTATCCTGCTGCGAGATTTCCGTCTCGCGGTAGATCACCCCGAAGACCTCGCCGTTGAAATTGAGCACATTGCCGCTGTCTGCGGTGCGGGAATATGTGCCGCCAAGGCTCATCCGGTCGGTGTTGAAATTGACCTTGTCCTCGCGCCGCTCGAACAACTCGCCCGCGCCGTTGACGAGTTCGGACGGGCCATCATTGCCCAGCCGCATCGAATTGTTGCGCAGCGCAAGGTTCCATTCGTCCTTGGCTCCGCCCCCCGCGATCCCGACCGAGCCATCATAGAGGCGTGCGGGCGTACCGCGCGTGCGGAACTGCGGGGCAGTGCGAAATTGCCCGGTGATCCTGCCACTTGAGGATGTGATGACATTGAGCACCTGGCCCGTCAGCCCGCCGATATCGAGGCTTGCCCCGTCAACCAGTTCCAGCCGCACCACATCATCGGACGTGATCCGCTGCAACGCTTCGACCGGGCCGTTCGATTTGCCGGAGATGCGCCGTCCGTTGATCAGCACATTGGCATCGGCCTGCCCCAATCCGCGCGCACCGCTGCCCCCACGAATGGTGAAGCCGGGGACCTGCCGCGCCATGTCGAGCGCGTTGCGCGGCGCGAAGCGGGCAAATTCCTCGCGCAGGAAAATGCTGCGCGCATTGGTGGCGGCGGACTGCGGATCGGTGGGCGCGGTTGCCAGCGCTTCGGGAGAGTCGGGTTCGATCGCACGTTGCAGGCGGGTATCCTCGCCTGTGTCCAGTCCATCGGCCACCATCAGGCCAGTGCTGACCTGTTCCTGCGCGGCAAGCGGCGCCGAAACGCCAGCCACCGGCAGCACAAGAGCGACGCTCGCGCAGGCAATTCCGGCATTGAGAAGCGATGCGGCAGGCATCCGGTGGATCGGGGGCATGGGCTGCCCTTGCCTCAAAAGCGTGAAGATTGTCGAGCCGAAAAGCGCGCCATCAGACGAAGCGACAAGCCCGTCGGACGAGCGTGTCTTCGCCCCTGAACAGACCGAAGGTGAGAGGGGTTTTTCCACTGGTCGGGACGACAGGATTCGAACCTGCGACCCCCACACCCCCAGTGTGATGCGCTACCAGGCTGCGCTACGTCCCGTATCCAGTGGAGCGGCGCCTATAGGGGCGCTCTGCAACGCTGGCAAGCGTCCTTGTTCGTGTGTCGCGCGCAGCGCGACTGCCCATCATTGCGGCGGACTTGCATTGCTGCTAGGCGCGCCCACTTGAAGGGGAGGGCGGCTGTGTGTGCCAGCAGGTGCAGCGCGGTCGTGCCTTTTCATGCGGATCACCCATTTCACAAACGAGCCTGATTGACCATGATTGATATTCTCGCCGCCGCGGGCGCAGCCGGTGCCGGAGCGCCTCCGGGCTGGGTCCAGTTCCTGCCGATTATCGGTATGGTGCTGATCTTCTGGTTCCTCATCATCCGCCCGCAGATGAAGCGGCAGAAGGAACACCAGCAGAAAGTCAGTGC
The DNA here is from genome assembly GCA_046296075.1 of Erythrobacter sp. Classification (GTDB taxonomy): domain Bacteria; phylum Pseudomonadota; class Alphaproteobacteria; order Sphingomonadales; family Sphingomonadaceae; genus Erythrobacter. The sequence continues at coordinate 8,989 of JBKBMC010000038.1, forward strand.
GCTCAAGAAGGGCGATCAGGTCGTTACCGCTGGCGGCCTCGTCGGCAAGGTGGTGAAGGTGGACGATACCTTCGTCGAGCTTGATCTTGGCCCCAATGTTCGCGTCAAGGCGATCAAGCAGACCATCGGCGATGTCATGCAGCCGGGCGGCACGCCCGCCAACGACTGAGCCCCGGCGCAGCTTTCCGGTGCGCCTTGCCGCATGACCCCATCAATGTGAGATCAACGCCGTAATGCTCGAATTTCCCCTCTGGAAGAAGCTCTGGCTATGGGGCCTGACGCTGGCGCTCGCGGCGGCTGCGCTGCCTTCACTGTTTGCCTCGGCCGGGCTCGGCTGGCCTGCCGCCTTACCTTCGCCGCAGATCAATCTCGGGCTCGATCTTGCCGGCGGCTCGCACCTGTTGCTGGAAGCAAAGGCCGAAGATGTTTCCGCCCAGCGCCTCACCAACATGGAGGAATCCGTCCGTCAGTTGATGCGCAGTGCCACTCCGCGCATCCGCATCGGTGATGTCTCGACCGCTGAGGGCCGCCTTGCCTTCATACTCGAGGATGCGGGCGACATCGATCGCGCGCGCGGCCTGATCGAGCCACTGATGATGGGCACCGGCCTCCAGCGCGAATGGGATCTGCGCGTGGTGGATGGCCAGCGCATGGTGCTGACCCCGACGCAGAGCGGGGTCGACGCAGCGATCAATGATGCGATGGACGCCGCCACCGAAGTGGTGCGCCGCCGTATCGACGAACTCGGCACCCGGGAGCCGACCATTATCCGTCAGGGCGATACCCGCATCGTGGTGCAGGTGCCGGGTCTCGAAGACCCCGAAGCGCTCAAGAACCTGCTTGGCCAGACGGCGCAGCTCGAATTCAAGCTGGTCGACCTGACTGCCTTGCCCGACAATGTGCAGGCGGGGATTGCGCCTCCGGGCAGCGAGATCTTCCCCTATGCGCCGGGCAGCGGTCGTGATGGCCAGTTCGAAGCGGTGCGGCGTCTCGGCGGCATTCGCGGCGACAATCTGACGGGAGCGACCGCCGGGGTCGATCCGCAGGATAACCAGAATGTCGTCAACATCGCCTTCGATACACAAGGCGGCGCGAAGTTCGCCAAACTGACGCGCGAGAATGTCGGCAAGCCGTTTGCCATCATTCTTGACGGACAAGTGCTGTCTGCGCCCAACATCAATGAACCGATCCTTGGCGGGCGTGCCCAGATCAAGGGCAGCTTCACCGCGGAAAGCGCCAACAGCCTTTCGATTGCGCTGCGTTCGGGCGCGCTTCCGGTGCCGCTTGAAGTGGTCGAGGAACGTTCGGTCGGGCCTGATCTGGGCGCGGATTCGATCCGGCGCGGGCTGATCGCGATGTCCATCGGCAGTCTTGCGGTCATCACGCTGATGATCGCGACCTATGGCCGGTTTGGTGTCTATGCGACTATCGCGCTGGTGCTGAACGTGCTGACGCTCCTCGGCATCATGGCGGGGATCAATGCCACGCTTACCCTGCCGGGGATTGCGGGCTTCGTGATCACGATCGGTGCTGCGGTGGACGCCAACGTCCTCATCAACGAGCGCATCCGGGAAGAACGCGCACGCGGGCGCAAGGTGATTGCCGCGATCGAAACCGGCTACAAGGAAGCGAGCCGCGCGATCTATGATGCCAACATCACCAATTTCATCGCGGGCGTGCTGCTGTTCATTTTCGGCACCGGGCCGGTGCGCGGCTTTGCCGTGGTGCTGGTGATCGGCCTGTTCACCTCGGTCTTCACTGCCGTGACACTGACCCGCATGTGGGTTGCCGGATGGCTGCGCAAGGCGCGCCCGTCGGACATCACCATCTAAGGGAGCGCATCGGATATGAAACTGCTCAAGCTGGTGCCCGACAACACCAATATCCAGTTCCTCAAGCTGCGGATGCCGTTCTTCGTGCTGAGTATCGTGCTGATCCTCGGTTCGTGGGCTGCGGTGCTGACGAAAGGCCTCAATTTCGGGGTCGATTTCGCCGGTGGTCAGGAAATCCATGCGGTGTTCCCTGAGGGCGAAACCGCGCCGATCCCTGAACTGCGCGAACGCCTGAGCGCGCTCGAATCGGTTGAAGGGCCAGTGGTGCAGCAATTCGGCCAGCCGAATGAAGTCTCGATCCGCGTGAAGCTGCCCGATGCTGCCGAGGATAATCCCGAAATCGCAGCGCAGATGACGCGCGACATCAACGCCGCGCTCAAGGCCGCTTTCCCCAAGATCAGCATCGAGCGGGTCGATTCGGTGTCGGGCAAGGTCTCGGGCGAATTCCGCAATCAGGCGATCTTTGCGCTCGCGCTCGCGATGCTGGCTGTGGCTATCTACATCTGGATCCGCTTCGAGTGGCAGTTCGGGGTGGGCGCGCTCTACGCGCTGTTCCACGATGTCTCGGTGACGCTGGGGCTGTTTGCGCTGACCCAGATGGAATTCAGCTTGCAGATCGTGGCTGCGGTTCTCGCCATCATCGGCTATTCGCTCAACGATACGATCGTGGTTTATGATCGCATCCGCGAAAACCTGAAAAAATATCGCAAGATGCCGCTGCCAGAATTGCTGGATCTGTCGGTCAATGAAACGCTGGCGCGCACGGTGATGACCTCGCTCACGCTGTTGGTGGCGCTGGTGCCCCTGCTGGTGTTCGGCCCGGCGAGCCTGTTCGGTCTTGTCGCGGCGATCACCGCTGGCCTGTTCATCGGGACCTATTCGAGCGTTTATCTGGCCAGCCCGCTGCTCATCTGGATGGGCGTCACCTCGACCAGCTTTGTGCAGCAGGAAACCGCGGCTGACCGCCAGGAAAAGCTGGCGCGCGGGGAAGGGTGACTGGCGGCCCTTTGGTGCCGCCGCTTGGCTTCAGGGCACAAGCGAACGCACCAGCATCGCGGCCACAGCAACCCATGCGGGGTTGTCGATAACCACCTGTTTCTGCCCCGCACCGGGAGGTAGCAGGCCGACAAGCGTACCGCGCCGGTCAATCAGCCGTCCGAATGCAAAGCGCCCCCCTGCGCGCGGGACAAGGCAATCGCGGTTGATCGCCCCGGCCAGATCGGGGCTGTCAGGTGCAAGCGGTTGCAGCCAGACGAGATCACCCGCCCGATATTCGCCTACACTCGCTGTAACCTCCAGCACCAGTGGCGCGGGGCTGCCCTGCTGTGCCGCCAGTTCGTTCGGTAACACCGCTTCGCGTGGGGCAGTGAGCGCCTCTGCACCTTGCGGCGTGAGCGCGACGATGATCCGCGCTGGTTCGGCCGCCTCGCTGCGAACAAGGCTCTGCGGGTCCACGCCAAGCGCGGCCGCAATCCGGTTCATCCACACCAGCGAGAGGTTGCGCGTGCCGGTTTCGAGCCTTCCGATGGTCTGCGCGGTGGTGGCAGGTTGGCAGGCGGCGGCCAGGTCGGCGAGAGTCATGCCCTTGGCCTGTCGGATGGCGCGGATGCGATTGATCATGGCAAGGCCCTTGCAGCAAAAATAACCGGATTGGTTAGTCCTTTCCTACACTCATACCATTTTGGCAAGTCCTTGCTTTGCGCCACGCAAGGGGAAGCCGATCCATGAAACGTGAACTTGTCACCCGCGAACTGACCGCCGAAGGCCCGCGCCGCACGCCGCCTGGCACCAGCGGCGCCCCGCGACGCAGCGTGACTGTCAACATCGCCGAATCGCCGCTCGCCTGGCTTCACGCGCGCGGACATTTGCCTGATCGGTTGTTTGATGCAGGCGAGCAACTGCGCGCCGATTACGAGCGCAGCCAGCTTGCGCCCAGTGTCACGATGCGCTGGGATCCGGTGCGGGTGAAATCATCAGGGGTGGATCGCGGCCTCAGCCCAAGCGAAAAGCAGATGGCAGCGCGCGGGCGCTTTGATGGCGCAATGGCGGCAGCGGGCAAGGGGTTGGAAGATATCCTGTGGCGGGTGGTGTGCGCCTGCGAAGCGCTGCCCGAGGCCGAAAAATCGCTCGGCTGGCCCGCGCGCAGCGGCAAGCTGGTGCTCAAGATCGCGCTCGAACGGGTGGCGGATTTCTATCGGATCGCTTGAGGGAGGTTTTTCTGTCTAGGACAGTGTCTCAAGTGTCTCACGCTTCAGCTTGCAGGCCTTGGGAATGAACGAAGCGGTCAACCCTCGACCTGTTCGGCGATCATCAGCCAGCGTTCCTCGGCGGCATCCTTTTCGGCCCGCGCGTTTTCGAGGCCTTTCATGATCGTGGCAAAGCGCTGCGGATCGCTGGTGTAGAGTTCGGGATCAGCGAGGATCGCCTCGCCTTTGGCAATCGCGGCCTCCAGCTCGGCAATGCGCGCCGGAAGCAATTCGTAATCGCGTTGATCCTTGTAGGAGAGCTTGTTCGCAGACCCGGGTTTGGCAGCGGGCGCGGCCGCCGGGGCCGGTTGCGGCTTGGCGCGTCCGGCGCCGACCGCTGCTGCTGCTGCGCCTGCCTGTCGCCGCTTGGCCTCCCAGTCGGCATAGCCGCCCGCGACCACATCGACCTTGCCCGAGCCATCAAGGCCGAGCGTGATGGTAACGGTGCGATCAAGGAAATCGCGGTCGTGGCTGACGATCAGAACCGTGCCGTCGAAATCCGCGATCACCTCCTGCAGGAGATCGAGTGTTTCGAGATCAAGATCATTGGTCGGTTCATCCAGCACCAGCAGGTTGGCGGTGCGGGCAAATTCGCGGGCGAGCAGCAGGCGCGAACGCTCGCCACCAGACAGGATGCCGATGCGGGTATCGACCAGCTTGGGATCGAACAGGAAGTCCTTGAGGTAAGCCTGCACATGCTTGCGCACCCCGCGCACGTCGATCCAGTCGCCGCCCTCAGCTAGCACCTCGCGCACGGTGAGGGTGGGCTGGAGAAGCTTTCTTTGCTGGTCGATCATGACCCCTGTCAGGGTGCGGGCATGGGTGACGCTGCCAGTGTCGGGTTCGAGTTCGCGGGTAAGCAGTTTGAGCAGCGTTGTCTTGCCCGCCCCGTTTGCGCCGACAATGCCGATCCGGTCGCCATTCTGGATGCGCAAGCTGAACGGCTTGATGATTGCGCGTTCGCCGTAAGTCTTGGAGATGGTTTCCGCCACAATCACCGACTTGGACTTGAACTCATCATCGCTGGCCAGCTTCAGCTTGGCGGTGCCTGCGCCCGAGATCATCGCCGCGCGAGAAGCGCGCATCTGATAGAGCTTCTCAAGGCGGCCCTGATTGCGCTTGCGCCGCGCAGTTACCCCGCGTTCGAGCCAGTGCGCCTCGATCTTGAGCTTGGCATCAAGCTTTTCGGCAGCGCGCGCTTCCTCTGCGTAAACCTGTTCTTCCCATGCCTCGTACCCGCCAAAGCCGACTTCCTTGCGCCGGAGGGTGCCGCGATCGAGCCACAGCGTGGCCCGCGTCAGGCGGGTGAGGAAAGTGCGGTCGTGGCTGATGGTGATGAAGGCACCGCGATAACGGGTGAGCCAGTCTTCCAGCCAGTCAATGGCGCCAAGATCAAGGTGGTTGGTCGGCTCGTCCAGCAGCAACAGGTCGGGATCCTGCGCGAGCGCGCGGGCAATTGCAGCGCGGCGCCGCTCACCTCCGCTGGCTGTGGTCGCCTCGCGGCTCATGTCGATGCCAAGCTGGCCCGCAATGGCTTCGACTTCGTGTTCGGCTGGCGCATCTGCGCCGCCCAGTGCGAAGTCCATCAGCGTTGCGTAAGGCGTAAAGTCCGGATCCTGTTGCAGGAAGACGATCCGCGCCCCTGGCTTGACCCGCCGTTCGCCGCGATCAGTGTCGATCTGGCCAGTGATGATCCTGAGCAGCGTTGTCTTGCCCGCGCCATTGCGGCCAATCAGTGCCAGACGATCGCCGGGAAGCACGTGCAGATCGATCGGCGGTGTCCCGCTATCCGAATGCGGCCCGCCGAACAGCCAGCGCGCGCCTTGTTGCAGGGCAATGCCTTCAAGCGATAGGATAGGAGGCTGTGCCATAGGCTGCGCCACCTAGGGGCTCGGGCGATGCATCACAAGCCGGTTCAGACCTGTGAAAGCTGGTGCTGTGCAAAGGGTGCGCGACGACTGGAGGAACCTCACCCATGATCCGCAAAGCTGCTACTGCTCTGACTGCGTCGCTTGCCGTGCTTGCGCTGGCCTTGCCTGCTGGCGTCGTGGCCAGCCCCAATATCGAGATCGACGCGACTGGTCCGGTGATCGAACTCAATATCTTTGAAAGCGTCTCTGCCGAGCCTGACATGGCGACAATCGGCGCGGGGGTCAGCACCGAAGCACCCACCGCGACCGAAGCACTGCGCGCGAACTCTGCCGAGATGGTCAAGGTGATCGCCCAGATCAAGAAGCTTGGCGTGGACGAGCGTGACATCCAGACCACAGGCATCAATCTGAATGCGATGTATGATTACGATCAGCAGGCACGCCGTCAGGTGTTCCGCGGCTATCAGGCATCAAACCGCGTGAGTGTGAAGCTGCGCAACATCGCCGAAACAGGCCGCGTGCTCGATGCGTTGGTCACCGCAGGTGCCACCGATCTCAACGGCCCGAGCTTCGGGCTGGAAAACGACGAGCCGGCCAAGGATGCAGCGCGCAAGCGCGCGCTCGAACGCGCAGCGGCCCGCGCCGCAGATTACGCGCGCCAGCTTGGTTATGACAGTGCCAAGGTGCTGGCGATTACCGAGAGTATGTCCGGCTCTTCCCCGATGCCCGAGCGCGCGATGATGCGTGCCAGCGCGGACATGGTCGCCGCCGCTCCGCCGGTCCAGCCGGGAATGGTCTCTACCGGCATCAGCATCACCATTCAGTATGAACTGGTCAAGGCGGAGCCGACTGGCTGATTGCCCCGCTTGGCACGCCATTCACGGTCGGTTAAACGCCTCGCAGCTAGTGAGCATCCCATTATGCAACGTCCGTTCTCCTCGCTGTTTCCGGTTGCCGCCAGCCTTGCGCTGGCGCTTTTTGGCGTGAGCGCTGTCGGGCTGGGCGGGCTCAAGGCGCAGGACTATCCGCGCAGTGAGCAGGATGAGGCGCGCCGCGAGATGCAGGCGGGTACGCAGCTTTCCCTGCGCGAGATTGAAAGGCGTGTGCTCCCCCAGATGCAGGGCAGCGAATATCTCGGCCCGGCCTATGATTCCGTGGCGCGGGCCTACCGGCTCAAATTCATCAGGGAAGGCCGCGTCAGCTACGTTGATGTCGATGCCAGGACTGGACGGATCATCGGTCGTTCGCGCTAGGGTACGCGGTGCGCTTGACGCGCGGCGCCAAAAACCGCACTTGCCAAAAGCCCCTCACAGGATTGCGGCCAGACAGAAAGCTAAGGGTGGAACATGCGGATTCTGATTGTCGAGGATGAACCCACGCTGGGGGCGCAGCTCAAGTCGACGCTTGAGCAGACCGGTTATGCTGTCGATCTGTCGGTCGATGGCGAAGACGGGCATTTCATGGGCTCGACCGAGGATTACGACGCAGTGATCCTCGATCTTGGCCTACCCGAGATTGACGGGCTGACCGTGCTTGGCATGTGGCGGCGCGAAGGGCGCACTTTCCCGGTGCTGGTGCTGACCGCGCGCGACAGCTGGTCTGACAAGGTGGCTGGGCTTGATGCGGGAGCGGATGATTATCTCGCGAAACCGTTCCAGACGGAAGAACTGATTGCCCGCCTGCGCGCGCTGATCCGGCGCGCTTCGGGTAATACCTCTTCCGAACTTACGGCAGGCGATGTGCGGCTTGATACCCGTTCGGGCCGGGTCACACTGAATGGTGAGCCTGTCAAACTGACAGCGCAGGAATACAAGCTGCTCTCCTACCTGATGCATCACAAGGGCAAGGTGGTAAGCCGCACCGAATTGATCGAGCACATCTATGATCAGGATTTCGACCGCGATTCGAACACGATCGAAGTGTTTGTCACCCGTATCCGCAAGAAGCTTGGCGCAGACGTGATAACAACCATCCGTGGCCTCGGTTACAGCCTCGACGACCCGGCCGACGCGCCGCGCGCCTGATCCTGAATCTGCTTCGCCTGCTGCCAGCGCGCAGGAAGGTGAGGCAGTCGGGTCTGAAGCTGCGCCCGCCGTTGACGACGATGCTGCAGCGTCCGCCTCGCGGCCGCCAACCAAGCGCGCCAGCCTTGCGCGGCGCATGGGGCTCATCGCTGCCGGGTGGATTTCGGTGCTGCTGCTGGGCGGCGGGATTGCGCTGGAGCGAACGCTTACCTCGCAGGTCGAAAGCAATTTCGACGAACAGCTCGAATATATCCTCACTGCCATGATCGCCTCGGCCGAAATCGACGCGTTCGGCGAGATCAATTTCTACAGTACGTTGGGCGATCAGCGTTTTCTTGAACCGGGCAGCGGGCTTTACTGGCAGATCAGTGGCAAGGATCACGATCCCTGGCCATCCCGATCGCTGTGGGATCGCACGCTCGAATTGCAGGCTGACGACGCCAGCGGGGGCGAAGGCCATTTCGACAGCGAGCCGCATTTCTACAATTCCTCGCAATTCTCCGGTGAACCATTGCGGATCGCCGAACGCACCATCATCCTGCCCGGCAGCGAGACGCGGTGGACCTTCGCAGTCGCCAGTGCGACATCGCAGATGGACCGGCAGATTGCCCGCGTGCGGCTGATCCTGATCTGGAGCTTCGCGGTTCTGGGGCTGGGGCTGTTGGTGCTGGCTTCACTGCAAATCCGCTATGGCCTTTCACCACTGCGCCGGGTGCGGGCATCAATCCAGAAGCTGCGAACGACGGGCGATAATCGCATCACCGATCCGCTGCCTGACGAAGTTCAGCCTCTCGTGGATGAAGTCAACGCGCTGCTCGATCATACCGAGCGGCAAGCCGAGGAAGCCCGCCGTCACGCAGGCAATCTTGCCCACGCGCTCAAGACCCCGCTGACCGTGTTGACCAATGCGGCGAGCGCCCATGCCCCGGATCTGGACGAGGCCGTGATGCGCGAGGCGCGCACCATGCAGCGCCATGTCGATCACCATCTGGCGCGCGCACGGGCGGTCGGGAGGCGCGCCGTCGGCCATGCCCGCACCAATGTCCATTCCAGCGCTGAAGCGGTGCGGCGCGCGGTCGAGCGGCTCTACCCGCAGGGCCGCTTCGACATTGCCGGCGATCGCAAGGCGATGGTCGCGATCGAGCGGCAGGACCTCGACGAGATTCTCGGCAACCTGATCGAAAACGCCGCGAAATATGGCGGCGGCAGCGTGTTTGTGACGATTGATCCCGAAGAAGCTGTGCCCCCAGGTGCGCGCGGGGCAAGCTGTGTGATCTGGATCGAGGATGATGGGCCGGGCATCCCGGCCGAACAGCGGGCAGCGACGTTCGAACGCGGTGCGCGGCTCGATACCGACAAGCCTGGGACGGGCCTTGGCCTCGCCATCGTGCGTGATGTTGTCGAAATCTATGGTGGTCGTGTCAGTCTCGATGAGAGCGAGGAACTGGGCGGACTACTGGTGGAGCTGCGGTTGCCACGCGCCTGATAGCAGACATCGCCGGTTAAGTTTCTACATCTTAACAGATGGATGAAGGAGCTGGATGACATGCCCCACGCTTTTGCGCACACTGTACCTGTTGTGGCTCTCGCCAGCTTGGCCAGCGCCTGCGCCAGCCCTGATCCTTTTGCGGCCCTTGGGGCAGAACGCGGGGTTTTTTCCAGCCCCTATGTTGCACCCGAGATCAGCCGACAGGGTATCGGGCCTGAGCCGGAAGGCGCGCTCGCGTGGCGGCGCCCCTATCTCGATACGCTGCGCTATCCGGGACGCGGACGGGTGGCGCTCGATCGCAATGGCAATCTGGTGCGCTTGTCGCGCCATGATGCTCGCATCCTGCGCGAACGCACCGACGCGCTGCGTCGCCGTGCCGAGGAGATCGAACGCGCGCGCGAGGGAGGTGGTGCCTCGCCACCGCCGCCGATGGCGCTGCCATCGGTAAGGCCGTGACTAGCCGCCGCGCGCTTTTTCGTGGTGGCGGATCACCTCATCGATGATGAAGCGCAGGAATTTCTCGGAGAATTCGGGGTCGAGATCGGCCTCTTCCGAAAGCTTGCGCAGTCGTGCGATCTGTCGTGCCTCGCGATCCGGATCGGCCGGGGGCAAGGTCGCCTTGGCCTTGTATTCGCCGACAGCCTGCGTGATGCGAAACCGTTCGGCCAGGATGTGTATCAGCGCGGCATCGATATTATCGATGCTTTTGCGGAATGCGGCCAGAACGGGATCGGGCAGCTGATCGGGCTCGGATGAAGCGTGCACAGGATCGGACATAGGCTGCAAACCTAGCACCAAATCCCCGCTTGCCAAGCGCGGCGGCGTGCCCCTAAGGCTCAGCACCATGAGCGCCGATATCGTCCCTCTGCCGCGCAGCAGGCCCACGCTTGATCCGATGCTGTCGTTGACGGCGCCGGGCATGAATTCCGTCAACGCTGTCATTCTGGACCGGATGCAAAGTGAAATCCCGCTCATCCCGCGGCTTGCCGGTCACCTGATTTCGGGTGGAGGCAAAAGGCTGCGCCCGATGCTGACTCTCGCGGGGGCGGAACTGGTCGGCTACAAGGGCACGCGCCACCACAAGCTCGCAGCCGCCGTGGAATTCATCCACACCGCCACATTGCTCCATGATGATGTGGTCGACGGCAGTGAACTCAGACGCGGCAAGGCTGCGGCCAATATCATCTTCGGCAATCCGGCGACGGTTCTGGTCGGCGATTTCCTGTTCAGCCGCGCGTTCGAGCTGATGACCGAGGATGGCAGTTTGCGGGTCCTTTCGATCCTTTCGCGCGCCAGCGCGGTGATTGCCGAAGGCGAAGTCTCGCAACTTTCCGCCCAGCGCCAGATCACCACAAGCGAAGAACAATATCTCCACATCATCGGCGCCAAGACCGCAGCCCTGTTCGCCGCGGCCAGCCAGATCAGTGCTGTGGTCGCCGAATGTTCGGAAGAGCAGGAGCGTGCTCTCGAGGCCTATGGCCGCAATCTTGGCGTGGCGTTCCAGCTGGTTGACGATGCGATCGATTACGATTCCGATGCTGCGCAGATGGGCAAGGAACAGGGCGACGATTTCCGCGAGGGCAAGATGACGCTGCCTGTCATCCTGGCCTATGCCCGTGGCAACGAGGAAGAACGCAAGTTCTGGAAGGCCGCGATCATCGGCCACCGCACGTCGGATGACGATCTCGCCCACGCGATTGCTCTCATCGAAAAGCATAATGCGCTGGAAGATACCCGTGAACGGGCGCGTCATTTCGCGCACCGGGCGATCGATGCGATCTCGATCTTCCCCGACAGCAAGGCGCGCGCCGCGATGGCCGAAGCGGCGCAATTCGCGGTCGCGCGCGGGCATTGATAGGGTTACGGGCGGGGCGATGAACCCCGACCTTCCGATCCAGGCCGTCCTGCCACAAATCCGCGCCGCGCTTGGCGGGCCGGGTGCAGGTGTTCTGATCGCGCCGCCGGGGGCCGGCAAGACGACCGCCGTCGCGCCTGCCTTGCTCGATGAACCGTGGTGTTCGGGGCAGATCATTATCACTTCCCCCCGCCGCGTCGCTGCTCGTGCTGCGGCTGAACGCATGGCCGAGTTGCTGGGCGAAAGCGTGGGTGAAACTGTCGGCTACCTTACGCGGCTCGACAGCAAGACCTCGGTGAAAACCCGCATTCTTGTCGTCACCGAGGGTATTCTGGTGAACCGGCTGGTCGAAGATCCCGAGCTGACGGGTGTCTCGACCCTGCTGTTTGACGAAGCCCACGAACGCAACCTCGACAGCGACTTCGGTCTTGCACTTGCGCTGGAAACCCGCGCCGTGCTGCGCGAGGATCTGCGGGTGCTGGTCATGTCCGCCACCATCGACGGCACCCGCTTTGCCCGTTTGCTGGGCGAGGGCGCGCCTATCATCGAGAGCGAGGGGCGCAGCTTTCCGCTGGAAATCAGGTGGCTTGGCGGCGATGCTTCGCAGAATATCGAAGATCGCGTCGCAGCCGCCATCTTCACCGCATGGCGTGAAGAGGCGGGCGATATCCTCGCCTTCCTGCCAGGCGTGCGCGAGATCGAGCGGGTGCGTGAGCGGCTCGACGCGCGGCTGCCCGACACGCCGATCCACCTGCTCCACGGTCAGATCGAACCCGCCGCACAGCGCGCCGCCATTCGGCGAGACCCCGGCGGTCGCCGCCGCATCGTGTTGGCTACCGCGATTGCGGAGACTTCGCTCACCCTCGACGGGGTAAGCGTTGTGGTCGACAGCGGCCTTGCCCGCCTTGCCGAGTTCGACCGTGCGGCAGGCACCACACATCTCGTCACCCGCCGGGCGTCGCAGGCCTCGGCGGCGCAGCGGGCGGGGCGGGCGGCGCGGCAGGGGCCGGGAGTGGCTTATCGCTTGTGGGAGGAAGCGGGCCACGCAGGTCGCCCGGAATTCACGCCGGCCGAGATCCTCCAGGCCGATCTCGCCCCGCTGCTGCTGCGGCTGGCGAAGTGGGGGACAGCAGACCCGGCAAGTCTGCCTTGGCTTGATCCGCCGCCTGACGCTTCGGTCGCCGCAGCGCGAAAGTCGCTGGAGGCGCTTGGCGCGCTGGATGAGAAAGGACGGATCACACCACTCGGCGGCGCGATTGCCAGCCTGCCCATGGCCCCCGATCAGGCTGCGGCTGTGCTTCACGGAGCAAGTGCTGGCTGCGGCGATGATGCGGCGCGGCTGGTGATGCTGTTGCAGGAGCGTGGGCTGGGCGGACGCGGCGAAGACCTGCTCCAGCGGCTTGCCCGGTGGCGGGGCGAGCGGACATCGCGTGCCGATGCTGCGGCACGTATTGCGGCTGGGTGGGCAGCGCAGGCGCGCAGGCTTGTGGACGTGATTGACACGAACTGTGCGAGCAATGCCTCCGAAGCGCTTGCGCTTGCGCGGCCGGATTTCGTTGCGCGGCGGCGTGATCCTTCTGGGGAGAACTGGATCAGTGTCGGCGGGCGCGGTTACCAGCTCGATCCGGCCTCGCCGCTGGCGCGTGCCGAATGGCTCGTGATTGGCGACGCGCAGGGACAGGCAAAAGGCGCGCGCATCACGGCGGGCGCTGAAATTGCGGCTGATCGCATTGCCGCACTATTTGCCAGAGAACTTGCAGAACGT
>JBKBMC010000039.1:0-21757 GCA_046296075.1 Erythrobacter sp.
AGAATAGGTTGCGATCTCGCCATCGTAGAATTCGGATGCGAGCCGCGCTTCCCACAGGCCGGAGGTGGACACGCCATCCAGATATTCGCCGATGATCGGCGCGGCCGACCACATCGAGAACGCCTTCAGCGCCGCAAACACCTTGATATCTGCACCATCGCTGGCCGCCGCATCGCGCACACCGGCCAACACGCGGCAATTGGCGCGCAGCTTGGCGGCGTCCACGACGAAGGCGGGGCTATCGACTCGCGCAAGGTCGAAATGGACGAAGGCGCCCGGATCACCGGCTTTGGTTTGCATGGTTACTGGTCCGATTGATTGGGAAGGATAAAGCGCACCACGCGGCCCGCCCGAACGTCCGCAACATAGATATGGCCGTCCGCGCCGATCGCAAGATCATGGCCGAGGCTCAGATTGGTGCCGGGAAGGCCGGCATCGCGTGCCCGTTCGAGCTTCCCACTGGCAGCGTAAGTTCGCACGATGGCGCGGGTGCGATCAACATTATCGCGCCCCTCAAGCACCGCGATGCGCCCGCCGCCAAGCGGTTTGACCGCATAGGGATGATTGCCGCCGAACAGCTTGCGCTTTTCAATCAGCTTGCCCGCATGATCGAACACCTGCACCTGGGCATTTTCGCGGTCGGCGACATAGATGCGGGTCTCGTCCGCCGCGACCGCATGAGCGATTGCGAAGTCGCCCCACTGGCGGATGAACCGCCCGTCGTGCGTGAATTCGGCAATGCGTGTGTTCACATAGCCATCAGCCACCAGCACGCGCAGCTGCGTTCCGGCACCCAGAAAGGCAACATCCGCCGGACGCCCGAAATGGCTTTCGTCCTGACGAGTGACACCCGCCTCGCCGATCACCAGTTCTTCCTCACCATCAGCGCTGAAGCGCAGCACCTGTTCAAGGCCCGTATCGGTAATCCACACCTTGCCTTCGGGGTCGATGGAAAGCCCGTGCGGCATGATAAACCGCCCTGCCCCCCAGCGCTTGATCAGCGTGCCATCAGGAGCGAATACGAAGACTGTCGGCTCCGCAATGGGTTCTTTGGGGAAAGGCTCGGCCCATGCCCGGCCCGCGCGGTGGAGCACGTAGACATTGCCAGCCGCGTCAATATCGACCGCGCTGACTTCGCCGAAGACGGCATCCTCGGGGATAATCGGCCAGCTCTTGTCCACAGTGGCTGCCGCCACAACTTCGGGCGGCAACGGCGGCGAAAGCTCGTCACAGGCGGCAAGTGCAAGCAATGATGCTGCAGCCGCAAGCCCCGCCCACGCCGGACGCATCAAAACTCCACCGGCCCGGCCATTTCCTCGACCGTCCAAGGCAACCCGTGTGCGTTGAGCATATCCATGAAAGGATCGGGGTCCATCTGTTCGATGTTGAACACGCCCTCACCGCGCCAGTCACCGCGCACCATCATCGCCGCGCCGATCATCGCGGGAACGCCGGTGGTGTAGCTGACTGCCTGATTGCCGGTTTCCTCATAGGCCGCTTCGTGCGAGCAAATGTTCTTGATATAGAAAGTCTTCTCGCCCGACCCATCCAGCGCCTCGCCGGTGGCGATCACACCGATATTGGTGTTGCCCTTGGTCGTCTCGCCGAGCGTTTCAGGCTTGGGCAGCACGGCGGCAAGGAATTGCAGCGGGATGATATCCTTGCCCTGATACTTCACCGGTTCGATCGAGGTCATGCCGACATTCTGGAGCACGGTGAGGTGAGTGATATACTGATCGCCAAAGGTCATCCAGAACCGCGCGCGCTCCAGTTCGGGGACGAACTTGGCGAGGCTTTCCAGCTCCTCATGATACATCAGATACATGTTCTTCGGCCCCACCGCTTCAAAGTCAAATGCGACCTTGTTCGACATGGCGGGCGTCTCCACCCAATCGCCATTCTCCCAGTGGCGCGCGGGCGCGGTCACTTCGCGGATGTTGATTTCGGGGTTGAAGTTGGTCGCGAAATGCTGGCCGTGATCGCCGCCGTTGCAATCGAGGATGTCGAGCTGGCGGATGGTCTTCAGCTTGTGCTTCTTCAGCCACATGGTGAACACGGATGTGACGCCCGGATCGAAGCCCGACCCAAGCAGCGCCATCAGACCCGCATCCTTGTAGCGATCGTGATAGGCCCACTGCCAATGATATTCGAACTTGGCTTCGTCCTTCGGCTCGTAGTTGGCGGTGTCGAGGTAATCGACGCCCGCCTCAAGGCAGGCGTCCATGATCGGCAGATCCTGATAGGGCAGCGCAAGGTTCACAACGAGGCCCGCCCCGGTCTTGCGGATCAGGTTGACCATCGCCGGGACTTCCTCCGCGTCGATTTCGTAAGTCGCCACATCGCGCCCGCAACGCTCCTTGACGCTGGCGGCAATCGCATCGCATTTCGACTTGGTGCGGCTGGCGAGGTGGATTTCGGGGAAGATATCGGGGTTGAACGCCATCTTGTGGACGCAGACCGAGCTGACCCCGCCCGCACCGATGACGAGAACAGTGCTGGACTTAGCTGCCGACATGATAGGAACCTTTCGTAATGCGAATCTTGCGCTCGCGCTTAGTCGAAAGCACCAAGCGCGACAAATGATCCCCGTTTCCTACGCGCGTATCATCGGCCAGACTTCGGGCGATGGATGCGCCCTGCCCTGACTGACCCATGCCCCGCAAAATGGCGTCCGATGCCCATCGCCTCTGGCTTTGGCGGAGACGCGGTTTTATGGTTCTAGACAGTGTCTCAGTTGTCTCCAACAGACAGGTTGTCGCCATTATGGCTGAACGAATCCCAACTCGCAAAGGTGTCTGCGCCGCAGCCGATGCCGTAGCGGCGATCCTGCCGCCAACCCCGCTGCTGCCGGTGGAGATCAACGGCGTGCAGGCGTGGGCAAAGGCTGACAACCTCCAGCCCATCGGCGCCTTCAAGATCAGGGGGGCATGGTGGGCGCTTTCCTGCCTCTCTCCGGAAGAACGCAGCGAAGGCGTCGTCGCCGTGTCATCCGGCAATCACGCGCAAGGCGTGGCGTGGGCCGCGAAAAAACTCGGCATGCGCGCAACCATTGTGATGCCGCATGATGCGCCGCAGGTGAAGCTGGCGAACACCCGTGCGCTGGGGGCCGAGGTGGTGCTGTATCAGCGGGCTCCCATGGAGCAGGGGGGCGAGGATCGCGACGAAGTGGCGGCAAGGCTGATCGCCGAACAAGGCGGCACGCTGATCCATGCCTTTGGCCACCCCCGCGTGATCGAAGGGCAAGGCTCTGCCGGGATCGAGGCCGCGGGACAGCTTGGCCGCGCGCCATCCCGGATCATTGCCTGCTGCGGCGGCGGCGGGCTGGCGGCGGGGTTGGCGCTCGCCTGCCCCGATAGCGCAATCCACATTGTCGAGCCCGTGGGCTGGGACATGGTTGGCCGGTCGCTGGCAGCAGGAGAGATAGTGCACGCCGCGCCCAACGCACCCAAGACGATCTGCGACGCGCTGCAACCGACCGCGACAAAGCCGGTCAACCTCGCCGTGCTGGCTGGCCGGGCAGAGCCGGGCGTGAGCGTGACGGATGATGAAGTGCGCGCGGCGCAGGTGTTCGCTTGCGAAACCCTGCGCCTCGTGCTCGAACCGGGCGGTGCAGCCGCGCTGGCCGCGGCGCTTGCCGGCAAGGTGCCAGTGGACGAAGCCACGGTGATAATGCTGACCGGCGGCAATGCCGATCCTGCCGCCTTTGCCGCGACGCTCGCTGACGCAGCGTCACAAAAGCATCATGCCAAGGCCATATAGCGCATGCCTGACCCCAGCAAAGGCACCCCCGACATGGCCAATCAGCCCAAACGGATCATCGAGGATGCAGTGATCCGCAAGGATGCCAAGGTTACCGAGAAGCTGCTCGACAAGGCGTTCGCGCTGGCGTTCAAGGGCCTCGTTTATGCCCAGATCTGGGAAGACCCGGTGGTGGACATGGAGGGGCTGGCCATAACCCCTGATAGCCGCGTCATGTGCATTGCCAGCGGCAGTTGCAACGCGCTGTCCTATCTTACCGCCAACCCTTCACAAGTGACGGCAGTGGACTTGAATCGCGCACACGTGGCGCTTGGTCAGCTCAAGATCACCGCGATCCGTCACCTTCCCAATTACGAGCGGTTCCACAGGTTTTTCGCGCACGCCGATCACAAGGAGAATGCCGAGATCTACAAAACAATGATCGCGCCGCATCTGGACGCGGAAAGCCGCGCCTATTGGGAAAAGCGCGACCTGCGCGGACGCAAACGCATTTCCTATTTCACGCGCGGCATTTACCGGCAGGGATTGCTGGGCAATTTCATTGGTCTGGCGCATGTTTTTGCCAGGCTTTACAAGATCGATCTCGGCAAACTGCTCGAAGCGCAAACGCAGGAGGAACAACGCGAAGTGTTCGAGCGCGAGCTGGCCCCCGTGTTCGAGAAGAAATTTATCCGCTGGCTGACCGATCAGCCAGCATCGCTGTTCGGCCTCGGCATTCCGCCCGCACAGTTCGAACATCTGGCTGGCGATGAACGCATGGCCGAAGTGCTGCGGCGGCGGCTGGAAAAGCTCGCTTGCGACTTTGCCGTCAAGGACAATTACTTTGCATGGCAGGCTTTCGGGCGCGGCTACAGCCGTTCGGAAGGCGCACCGCTGCCGCCCTATCTCCAGCGCACCAATTGGGACGTGATGCGCGAACGGGTCGGGCGGCTCGAGGTGACCCGCGCGAATATGATGGACTGGATCAGTGCGCGCGACGAAGCGAGCATGGATCGGTTTGTGCTGCTTGATGCGCAGGACTGGATGAACAACGCGCAGCTTGATGCGCTCTGGGCCCGCATCACCCGTGCCAGCCGTCCGGGTGCGCGGGTGTTGTTCCGCACCGCTGCCGAGCCAAGCCTGCTGCCGGGGCGGCTCGATGATGCGATCCTGTCACGGTGGCGCTATCTTGAGGAAACCTCCGCCGATCTCACCCGCCGCGATCGCTCGTCGATCTATGGCGGCGTGCATGTTTACGAGCTGGCGTGATGGCGGCAAGCGGGTCCTCGCATGCCGCACTGATGGACGAAGTCTATCGCGGGCAGCGGCACATCTATGATCTGACCCGCAAGTATTACCTGTTCGGGCGCGATACGCTGATCGCCGGGCTGGATGCGCAGCCAGGAATGCGGGTGCTCGAAATCGCGTGCGGAACCGGGCGTAATCTTGCCAAAATCGGGCAGAAATGGCCCAAAAATCGGTTGTTTGGTCTCGATATCTCGCAAGAAATGCTCAAAAGCGCGCACGCAGCGCTCGGGGATGCCGCCACACTGGGGCAAGGCGATGCCTGTGCCTTCAATGCGCGGGCAGTGTTGGGCGAACCGTGCTTTGACCGGATTGTACTGTCCTATTCGCTCTCGATGATCCCCGATTGGGAAGAGGCGCTGCATCACGCTGCAAGTCTGCTCGCACCCAAGGGCTCGCTGCATGTTGTCGATTTCGGCGATCTGGCAGGCCTGCCCCGCCCGTTGGCCAAGGGCTTGCGGGCGTGGCTCGCGAAGTTCCATGTCGCGCCGCGCGAGCCATTGCCCGAGGTCGCAGCACGCATCGCTGCGAGCCATGGCTTGTCGCTCGCCAGCACGCGCGGGCCGCTCGGCTACTTCCAGTTGCACATCCTCACCGCGCCGTGACCGGTTGCAATTGACAATCTTTTGTCCCGCTCGCAGTCTCTGGCCGCAATCAGATGTAATCAGGGGATCAATCAATGCAGGCGCAAATTCTCGCGCCCGCCGCCTTGCTGGTGGTGTGGACGCTTATCATGCTGTTCTGGATCATTCCGGCGCGGTTCGGTGCAGTCGCCAAGCTGGAGGACAAGTCGGCGCTGGCAGGCAAGCAGGGCGTGCGCGGCAATGATCTCGAAGGCGTGATCCCCGACAAGGCGAACTGGCCCGCGCATAATCACACGCATCTGCATGAACAGCCCACGCTGTTCTATGCGACCGTGCTGATCCTTGCGCTCACCGGGCCCGGCGCGCTCGATATCATGCTGGCGTGGACCTACTTCGCGCTGCGGGTGGTGCATTCGCTGTGGCAGGTGCTGGTCAACACGATCCCGGTGCGCTTTGCACTGTTCTTGCTCAGCACCACCGCACTGATTGTGCTTGCAATCCGCGCGGTTGTGGCAACCGTTTTCGCCGACCCTTCCGCCCTGCCCGCATAAGGACACAGACTCATGATCGGAATGGATATCCTTCAACCCGTGGTTGTGCTGCTGGCATGGACGATGGTGATGTGGCTATGGATGTATGCGGTGCGCCTGCCTGCGCTCACCGCATCAGGGCTCAAGCCCGATGATGCCCGCAATACCAAGGCGCTGGACGATGTGCTGCCTCCCGAAGCGCAATGGAAAGCGCATAATTACAACCACCTGCACGAAGCGCCCACACTGTTCTACACGGTCGCTATCGTGCTGGCGGTAATCGGGCAAGGCGACGGGATCAATGCAATGATCGCCTGGGCTTATGCAGGATTGCGGATCGCGCACAGCCTTGTGCAAGCGACCATCAACAAGGTCGCGCTGCGTTTCGCGCTTTATGCGCTCTCGAGCCTCGCGCTGATCGCGCTGATTGTTCACGCGGGGATGGCTGTTTTCTGAATGAGGCTGCCGGGCACGGCGGTTTATTCCGCCGCTTCGACTTCCTTGGCAGCATGGGCCCGTGCGGCGAGGAACCGCTCGCCATCAAGCGCGGCCATGCAGCCCATGCCCGCGGCTGTCACCGCCTGCCGGTAGACGTGATCAGTCACATCCCCGGCGGCGAAGACCCCGGGGATAGCCGTCTTGGGCGTGCCGGGTTCAGTCAGCAGGTACCCGCTCTCGTCCATCGGCAGCTTGCCCTTGAACAGTTCGGTCGCAGGCGCATGGCCAATGGCAACAAAGGCCCCGTCGACTTCCAACGTCGAACCCGCGCCCGTCACCGTATCGGTCAGCGCGAGGTGGTGGAGCATGCCATTCC
Organism: Erythrobacter sp.; assembly: GCA_046296075.1. GTDB lineage: Bacteria > Pseudomonadota > Alphaproteobacteria > Sphingomonadales > Sphingomonadaceae > Erythrobacter. The sequence goes on from JBKBMC010000039.1 coordinate 6,972, forward strand.
CGCCTGCCTCGAAACTGTCGACCGCCTTGTTCCACAGGACCGTGATCTTGGGATTGGCAAACAGCCGCTCCTGCAGGATCTTCTCGGCGCGCAGGCTGTCGCGACGGTGGATCAGAGTGACATCGTCCGAATGATTGGTGAGATAGAGCGCCTCTTCCACTGCGGTATTCCCGCCGCCGATCACCGCTACTTTCTTGCCGCGATAGAAGAACCCGTCGCAAGTCGCGCAGGCCGAAACGCCCTTGCCGCCCAGTTCCATTTCGCCCGGCGCGCCCAGCCATTTGGCCTGCGCGCCGGTGCAGATCACCAGGCAATCGCCGATATACTCATCGCCGCTGTCGCCAATCGCGCGGAACGGCGGGCCGCCTTCGAGATCGACCGAAACGATGGTATCCCAGATCATGCGCGTGCCGACATGTTCGGCCTGCGCGCGCATCTCCTCCATCAGCCATGGCCCTTGCACCACATCGCGAAAGCCGGGGTAGTTTTCGACATCGGTGGTGATGGTGAGCTGCCCGCCGGGCTGCAAGCCCTGCACCACGATCGGTTCCAGCATGGCGCGCGCGGCATAGATCGCAGCCGAATAGCCAGCCGGGCCGGAGCCGATGATGAGCATTTTGGTGTGGTGGGTTGCCATGGTGGGTCTCTTCAATCGGTGATGTGTTCAAGCGGCGATATGGGAAGCAAGCCTGCCCCTGTCACGCCAAAAAATGTCACGCCACAAGGCGCGCCCGCAAACGCTCCTTGCGCGTGCTATCCACACCGAGAACCTGTTCCATATAGGTATCGAGCGATCCGGCAATGCGGCTGGCCTCGGTGATGTAGGTATCCAGATATTCGGGCAGCACCCCCATCAGATTGCGGCGGGCTTCGGGCGCGATCTCTCCGTAATGGGCCTGCATCCGGGGGAGCGATTGGCGTTCGAGGATGTGAACCGTCGGCGCATCATTGGTGCGCAGGAATTCGTCCATAACATCGTCGCGGTGCACGCCCAGCGCGTGAAGCAGCAAGCTAGCAGCAACGCCCGTGCGATCCTTGCCAGCAAAGCAATGGACAAGGCTTGCTCCGTCGCGGGTTTCGAGCGCAGCAAAGTACCGGGTGAACATATCACGCATCGCCGGATTGTCGGGCATCCGGGTGTAGACCGCCAGCATCCGCTCGCGCGCCTTCTCCGGCGTCATCTCCACGCGCCCGCCGCCGCCTTCGTGGGGCGGAGAACTGGTGGTCTCACCATCAAAAGCAATCACATGAGCGTTGAATTCGGCATGGCGGCGGCACGGGAAGGATTGACGTTCGCTGCTGCCGCGCAGATCGATCACCGTGCGAATGTCGAGCCGGGCAAGCACTTCCAGATCACCCTCGCTCGCCTCCATGTGCTGACCGGAACGCCACAACTGGCCGGTTTTCACCCGCGCGCCGCCCGGCACGGCATAACCGCCATAGTCGCGCAGATTGTGGATGCCCTCGGTCAGAAGGAAGGGGCCAGCGGCAGTGGTGTCAGGTTCGCGAATCATCGTGCGCGACACTGACAGGGCGGCGTGCTGCGAGCAACCGGACGCGGCCGCCTCCAGGGCCTTTGTCCTATGCTGTCTGTGCTGCGAGCAACCCGCGCCCGATCACCTGCGCCTGAATTTCTGCTGCGCCTTCGAAAATGTTGAGGATACGTGCATCGCACAGCACCCGGCTGATCGGATATTCGAGCGCATAGCCATTGCCGCCATGCACCTGCACCGCATTATCCGCCGCGACCCATGCGGTGCGCGCGGCCAGCAATTTCGCCATGCCAGCCTCGATATCGCATCGTGCGCCGCGATCCTTGGCGCGCGCGACGTAATACGTAAGTTCGCGGCTCATCACGATTTCCGCCACCATCAGCGCCAGCTTGTCGGCAATGCGGGGGAACGCGGTGAGCGGCTCTCCGAATTGCTTGCGGCTTTGTGCATAGTCGAGTGCGAGGTCGAATGCATTCCACGCCACACCGACAGCGCGGGCAGCGGTCTGGATGCGCGCGCCTTCGAAAGTGCGCATCAATTGCTTGAAGCCTTGCCCCTCAGACCCGCCAAGCAGCGCGTCCTCCGCCACGGCAAACCCGTCGAAGCCGAGCGCGTATTCCTTCATCCCGCGATAGCCGAGCACCGGGATCTCGCTACCAGCGATGCCTTGATCGGGGAACGGATCAGCCTCGCTGCCACGGGTCTTTTCGGCCAGCAGCATCGACAGCCCCGGATAGCCCGGTTGCGCGGGATCGGTGCGCACCAGCATCGTCATCAGATCGGCGCGCGCGGCATGAGTGATCCATGTCTTGGCGCCGGTCACTCGCCACGACCCATCCGCCTGCCGTTCGGCGCGCGTTCTGACGGAAGCGAGATCGCTGCCTGTGTCCGGCTCGGTAAAGACGGCGGTCGGCAGGCACGAGCCATCGGCAATGCGCGGCAGGAAATGCGCCTTTTGCGCAGGCGTGCCGTTCTCGCTGATCAACTCGCCCGCGATCTCGGCCCGCGTCCCGAGCGATCCGGCACAGATCCACCCGCGCGAAAGCTCTTCCGACACCACCGACATGGCAAGCTTACCCATTCCCAGCCCGCCATGCTCTTCGGGAATGCACACGCCGAACACCCCGAGCGATGCCATCTCAGCGATGATGTCCGAAGGGATCAGCGCATCATCAAGATGCCACTGATGGGCATGCGGCGTGATGGTCTCGGCGGTAAAACCGCGAAACTGGGAACGCACCAGATCAAGCGTTTCGTCACCCAGCCGCTCATCAGGCCGCGCCCCTTGTGCCAGCAGCGCAGCAAGGCGAGCGCGGGTTGCAGGCGTATTGCCATCGGCAAGAAAGCGCGCGACCGCGCGATCCGCCGCTAGCGCGCGGGCTGCACTATCGGTCCCGAAAGCGACAGGGCGCACGATCTCATTCGCGCTCATCGCAACCCCACTGGTGAGCTGGGCGCAATATTCGCCGAACCCGATCCTGAGGGTGAGCTCTTCAACCTCGCCAAACTGGCCGGTGGCTACGGCACGCGCGGCCCAATCGCATGTCGCCTCAAGCGCCGCGATGGTTGCGGCGATCCAGCCGAAGCCGTGGACTGCGTGCTGCTCGTGCGCCAGCAACTGCGCATCGAGCTTGCCGTCCGGTGCAACGCGGGACGCAACCTCCGCCCGCACTATTTCGCAGTAATCTTGCGCGGCGCGAATTGCTGCGCGCGCCTCGTCAATCCAGCTGTTCATGGGATGGCGCGCTAACACGATTTGTCCGACGCTTGCACCACTTCAATTGACGCACAGCGCGGCAGGCTTACTCTGCCAAGTGATGAGCCTTGCCCCGCCCCCTGCTATCGTGATCGCTGCCGGCGGCGAAGGCAGGCGCATGGGCGGCGCCAAGCCGCTGCGCGAACTCGCCGGGCGTACGCTGCTTGATCACGCCTGCCAATGGGCGCTGCGCCAGTCTGACATCTGCGCGATTGCCGTGCGCGCGCAGGATCAGGTCCCGCCCTCAGGCCTGCCGTTGTTGCTGGACAAGCAACCCGGCATCGGCCCGGTCAGTGCGTTGCTCAGCGCCATGCACTTTGCCCGCGCGAAGGGCTGCGAAGCGGTGATGCTGATCGGCTGCGATCAACCCTTTCTGCCCGACGAATTACCGGCGCGGCTGATGGCACAGATCGGTGATCAGGCCGTCGCCATGCCGGTGAGCGCTGGGAAGGATCAGCCGCTCGCCAGCCTCTGGCGCGTCTGCGAAAGCGCAGTTACCGATTTCATTGCTGATGATGGCCGTTCGCTTTGGCGGCTTGCTGACAGGCTTGGCGCGGTGCGGGTGGCATGGGAAAGCAGCGATGCATCCAGCGATCCTTTCGCCAATATCAACGATCCGGCAGCGCTCGCACAGATCGCTGCCGCGAACCGTCTTAAGGGGAAAAACAAATGCGCATGAATGGCCTTGCCCGACGGATCGGATCGTTGGGGAGCGCCGCCGCCATGGCGATGTCCGCTCCGCTGGCTGCCGAACCGTCTTTGCCGCTGACGGATATCGAGGAAGCAGCGCCTGCCCTCCCCGCCATTCTCCCCGCGCGCGAACAGGCCGAGATTATCAACCGCATCCTTGGCGAGAGGCTCGACACCATCATCCCGCGCATAATGCGGGAAGAAGGGGTCGATCTCTGGCTGCTCATGGCGCGCGAATATTTTGAAGAGCCGGTCGTCGCCAGCATGCTCGATGCCGAGAACATGCATGCGCGCAGGCGGACGATCCTGATCTTTCACGATCCGGGCGAGGGCAAGCCAGTCGAACGCCTGACAGTCAGCCGCTACGGGCTTGGCGGGCTGTTTGCCCCGGCTTGGAAACCCGAAGATCAGCCCGATCAATGGGCGGCCGTCGCCGATATCATCGCGGCGAAAAACCCACGCAAGATTGCCGTCAACATTTCCGATCTGAGCGCATTCGGCGACGGGATGACGGTAAGCCAGTACAATCTGCTGCGCGCGGCTCTGCCTGAGGAATATCATGCGCGGATCGTTAGCGGCGAGCGGCTGGCGACCCGCTGGCTCGAAACCCGCACGCCGTCGGAAATGGCGATCTATCCCGGCATTGTCCGCATCGCCCATGCTATCATCGGCGAAGCCTTCTCGCGCCGGGTAATCACACCCGGCGTCACCACTGCCGAAGATGTGCAGTGGTGGTACCGTGACCGTCTGCGCACTCTGGGCCTTACTCCGTGGTTTCACCCCTCGATCGCCATCCAGCGCGAAGGCGCAAAGGGCATGCTCGATGGCGACACCGTCATCCAGCCGGGTGATCTGCTGTGGACTGATTTCGGGATCACCTATCTCAGGCTCAGCACCGATACCCAGCATCTCGCCTATGTTTTGAAGCAGGGCGAGACAGCAGCGCCCGAAGGCTTGCAGCGCGGGCTGGCCAACAGCAACCGCGTGCAGGATCTCATGCGCGGGCATTTCGCGGTCGGACGCAGCGGCAACGAAGTGCTGGCACTCGCCCGCCGCGATGCCATTGCCGAAGGGCTTGACCCATCGATCTACAGCCACCCGATCGGCACACACGGGCACGGTGCCGGGCCTTCGATCGGGTTCTGGGACAATCAGAACGCCGAACCGCGCGGCGAAGGCGCAATCCATCCCGATACTGCATGGTCTATCGAACTGACGACCTACAGCGCGGTGCCCGAATGGGGCGGGCAGAGGGTCGATTTTCGCACCGAGGAAGATGCCTTTTTCGATGGCGAGAGCGTGCGGTTTATCGATGGGCGACAAACGGCGATCACGCTGATCCCGTCGGACTGAATGGCAAGCTTCGTTGCGCTGGTCAGACGCTGACGCCGAACAGCCGACCTACCGCAGCGGTGGTCGCCATAGCGAAAACGCCCCACCCGACGACCCGCAACACCGCAGGCCCAAGCGGAGCTGCCCCCGCCTTGGCCCCCAGCGCGCCAAGGATAGCGAGCGCCAGCACGCATACGCTGACGACTGTTGCGATGATCGCACCCGGCGTTGCCAACCATGCAGCCACAAGCGGCACAGCAGCAGCCGCGCTGAAAGTCATCCCTGATGCGAGCGCGGCCTGCACCGGGCGGGCTGCAAGATGTTCGGACAAGCCCAACTCGTCGCGGACATGCGCGGCCAGCGGATCTTGCGCGCTCAGCTCGCGCGCGACCTGCGCGGCAGTTGCTTCGCTGAGACCGCGCGCGCGGTAGATCGCCACGAGCTCCGCCAGCTCCTCATCAGGCGTCTCCGCCAACGCCTCCTTCTCGCGGCGGATATCCGCCTGCTCAGAATCAGCCTGACTGGAAACCGAGATATACTCGCCCGCCGCCATCGACATCGCGCCTGCCATCAGTGCAGCCACACCCGCAACCAGAATGGCTCCCGGATCAGGCGTCGCCGCGGCAACGCCGATGATCAGCGAGGAAACCGAGATGATCCCGTCATTAGCGCCGAGCACAGCGGCCCGCAGCCAGCCGGTGCGGTGGACGTAATGCGGATCATCGGGGTGCGCGCTGGCTTGTGACAAAATGCTCCACTCCTGCCCCGGTTGATGCGCTTATGACACAGCTTCAATTGCCTCATTCTTCGGCCGCTGCCCTCCGGCACAGGTACAGACCCGCGTTGGATCGCCAGATGAGCGCCGCGCCTTTCACCGCACCGGCTTTTCGAGCGGCATGACGTTGTATTTGCGAACCTCGGACTGGCTGAGGCAATAACGCGTGCTCGAGTTATCCTCGCGCTTCACGGCCTGCTGACGGTACATGATCTCGGTCAGCAATTTGCGGCTCACCCCCATCCGGATCAGGAAATCATTATCCTCGGTGGCAAGCATCGCCGAGGATTGCTCAACGCTGGCAATAAGTTCAGTCGTCGCCTTGCTGCCTTCGATAACGACCTCGTCGATCAGCGCACGATCATTCGTGTGGGTGAACATGTGAACCATGAAGACGCCGCCTTCATCCACCACCCTGCGATCGCCGCCCATGAACACGAAGTTGCAGGCTGAAAAGCACGCCCACCCCGCAGGCACGCGCGTCAACATGCCGCGAAAGGAACGGATGATCTTGCCCGCTTCATTCCCGGCTCGTGCATCGCCGCCGCGCGAGCGCAGCCAGATTTCCTCGATCTGTTCATCCGCCTCGATCGCAGCTTTCAGCCGCGTCGGCACTGTCACATCAATCATCCCTTCGGCCAGCAAGACACGCTTGCCACCGCGATCAGCAGCGGTCAGCGTCATCGCAGTTTTCGGGCCGAAGTCCGGCTCTGCCGGGCAAGTGGGATTTTCCGGGTCCATTTTCGTTGCCCCGGTCAGGAGCGCAACCGTTGCCAGCGCAGCAAGAGCACGCGCGCTGCGCATCAGGCCACGATGGAATAGCGCGCGGCGCCCGGTGCCCGGCACATCCGCTTGTCGGCACGGGCTTCCTCACCCTCGATGATGACGACATCTGTTACTGTGATGCAATCCAGATCACGGCCTGACGCCTGACGGCCGGTCACCGTGGAACTGCCGCGCACATCCTCGCGGGTGTTCGAAGTCCATGACGCACTGGTACCCACCGCAGGGAGCGCATCGTCATCGTCTGTGCGGGTCACATTCAGCGTCGCTTCGGCCGCCTGTTTCTGCTCCTCGGGATCAAGTTTGCAGGCGATGCTTTCCGTCAACTGATCGGAAAACTCCGGAACAGGAACGAATGACGGCAACCGTGCGCCGCGTGCCACCTCGTTGACAGCGCCGCCAAGCAAGCCGCCAATGACACCGCGCCCCACGTCGCCTTTCTTGCCGCTACCGCAGGAGTCAGCTTTCTGGGCGCCACGCTTGCCACTGTTGAGCAGGTTGCTGAGCTGCGCATGAGCGGGCATTGATGCCGTCGCCACAGCCAATGCGCCGAAGATGAGCGCTGTTCTCGCCCCACATGTCGGCACAGCCATCCTCCCCGCCAAACTCACCAAGGAACCTACGCCTCGCTTGACGGAAGGTCAATTAAACGCCGCCGCGGGCACGCCGGAGCGCCCATTGCATCAGCCCGGAAGAACCTCAGACTTATTCGCACAGGCCCGCTGCGCGTTCGGCAAGGCCCTTGAGCCCCCGGCATTTGGGCTTGCGCGGCTTCGTCTCCGCATCACTTGCACTGCCCTCGGTGCCAGCGCGCTCCATGCCTGTTGCGAAGCCTTCCATACCGGGGATCAGCATGGTCGACGAGCGGAACCGCACGCGCGCGATCCATTCGGGGTTCCAGGCTGCGCGCGTATCTGCCGGGCGCGGCGGATAGGCAAAATCGACCTGTGGCCCATAGGCCTGCAAATTGACCACGAGACCATCACCACCGGCCTTGACCACTTCGGCAGGGATCATGCAGTCGCGCTGCTCGGGCGGCATGACAGTGCCTGCCGCGATCAGCCGCCTTACCCCAGCAGGCGAGATCCAGTCCCACAACGGGCCGCCAAAGGCCTGCTGCCTGGACGAGGCCCACCACACCATTTCCGTTGGTGCGCCGCTGCGTCCGGCATTTTTCGCACCAATGGCCCAAGCGTAATAGCCGGTCGCCTTGTCCAGCCCGTTCCACGCAAGCAGATTGGCGCCGCTTGCCGACGTGCTGTTGCGTGCCTGCAAGGGCGGCATGAAATCCTCGGCCAGCGTGAAATTGATATCTTTGGCATAGTTGGCCGCAATCCTGTGGGCGCCCAGCAGCGATCCCTTGGCCGGCACGATCTTGTTATCCTCGCCATGCGGCCATGTGGTGTAGGTCCGGCTGTTGGCAATGCCGATTTTCCAGTCTTCGGGCAGGTCTGGTCCCTGCATGAACAGGCCCGGCGGTACTTCGCCTTTGGCAATGCGCGCGAAATCAATCACCACCGGCTGTCCCTGCGCCGCACGCGCACCGCACCCCCAGTAAAGCAACAAGCGCCCGCTTGGTCGTTCAAAGCTGACCTCGCCATCCTCGGCGCGCTCGCGGACAGGGGGCAGCAGTCGGAGCGAAGAGCCGAGCTCGGCGCCCTTTGGCATGAAATGATCGGCCTGTGGCTTAGGGGCTGTGGTGCCCGCGCCATGATGCAAAGTCAGCAGCCGGACAGCCGACGGCGGGCCGCCGCGCATCATGTCCATCATCGCGCCCATCCCGCCCTGTCCGCTTCCCATCGCGGCCATGCCGCTCATGGTTGCGGCGTCCATCGCGTAACGCACCGGGCCCGTATTGGCAGGTTGCGATAGTGCGGTGCCTGCCAGGAACGCAGCGACGACCCCCGCGCCGCTGAACACCAATAACCCCGATACGGACATGCGCATGGCGATTCTCCCTCCCCAAGGAAGACAAGAATACCACAAAGCGGGCCTTTTGAACCCGCCCGAAGCTTGTCGCGTAGCATCGGGCGCAGGGGGTCACCTGTCGCGGGCCATGCCTCACGAGGCGTGCGCGATCGCCCGGCGCTTATCGATCGAGGATCTTGCGAATGGTTTCTGCGAGCTCTGTCCGGCGGTAAGGCTTTGCCAGAAAGTTCATGCGGCTTTGCACCGGGCGCTCACGCATCAGCGGGTCTTCGCTATAGCCCGATGCCAGCAGCACCTTCATGCTTGGCTGTTTCTCCAAAGCGACTTCGGCCAGTTCCCGGCCGTTCATGCCGCCGGGCATGACAACATCGGTAAAGAGCAGATCATAAGGCGGGTTTTGCGCCATGATCTGTAAGGCTTCAGCGGCTGAACTTGCGGGCACAATGGTATATCCGAGGCGTCCGAGTTGCACGACGACGTTCTGCCTGACGAGATCATCATCCTCGACCACAAGAATTCTTTCCGCCCCGCCTCTTGGCCCTTCCGCCGATCGCGCAGGCGCCTTCTGGACGCCTTCATCGTCGGTCGCGGGGAAATAGAGTTGCACACTGGTGCCACGCCCAAGTTCCGACCGGATTTCGGCAAACCCGTTCGACTGGCGGACAAAACCCCACACCATTGACAGCCCAAGCCCCGAGCCTTTGCCCACTTCTTTGGTGGTAAAGAAAGGTTCGAATGCGCGATCAATATCCTGCGGCGGCATACCGCAGCCATTATCCGCGACTGTGATCATGACACAACGTTCGGCCACGAAGCCATCGTGGCGCCGCGGATCATCCTCGCCGATCCGGCGGTTGGATGCCGTAATGATGATCTCCCCGCCCTGGGGCATCGCATCGCGCGCATTGATCACCAGATTCAGGATGGCATTTTCCAGCTGGCCCGGATCAACCTCGACCGGCCAGACATCGGAATCGGCCTTCAGCTTGATGGTGATGTTCTCTGTAATGGTGCGGCGGATCAGAACCTCGAGACCTGCCAGCAACCCGCCGAGGTGAAGCTTGACCGGAGATAATGTCTGAAGCCGCGCGAATGATAGCAACCGGCTGGTCAGCATCGCCCCGCGCTCCGCCGCCTGCATGGTTGCCTCTGCCAGCCAGCGGGCGTCAGCATCATCGGCATGGATCTGAGCCAGTTCCTCGGCATTGCCGATGATGATTGTGAGGAGATTGTTGAAATCATGCGCCAGCCCGCCGGTGAGCTGACCGACAGCTTCCATCTTGTGCGCCTGACGCAGCTTCTTTTCGAGAGCGTTGAATTCCGAAACATCGGTGGTGCTGCCAATGATCCGGCAGGGTTCTCCATTATCATCGTGCAGGATCATGGCGCGTTCGATCACGTCGACAATCCGACCGTCGGCGCAGACAAACCGGAACTCGCACAGCCACGTGCCTTTGCCGCTTTCGATGGCGGCGCGCAGGCTTTCGACAACACGGTCGCGGTCATTAGGGTGGATCCAGTTTTCGCGCGCGCCGAGATCGTCAGCAAATTCACGCGGATCATAGCCGTAGCTATCGAGCAGTTTTTCGTTCCACCAGACCCTGCCTTCGGCAAGGTCCATGTCGCAGACAAGGTCATTGGTGGCGAGGCTGAGCAGGCGAAAGCGTTCTTCACTTTCGCGGAGTGCAGCGGCGCTGCGTTCGGTTTCCTCGGCAAGCGCCGCACGTCTGATTTCCTGATCACGGTGCCGTGTGAACATCCCAATGAAGGCCACGAACGCAAAGTAGCTGATAGTGTAGGACATCACAGCGGCGATACCGATCGGGTCCCGCAGATCCGCAATCATGAACAAGAGCATCGGCGCCGGGCCGATATTCACCAGCACGCCGATCTGTTTTTTGTAGAAGCCAAAATTGGTGAAGTGGTGAAAGACGAGCAGCGGAAAGAACCAGGCCATGTAGGGCAAGGTGCGGAAAATCACGTCTGTAGAAGCGTAGGCAATGATCGCCCCCGCGTTGAGATGAATGAGATAATAGACTGTGAGGCATCCCGTGATCACACTGGTGGCCATCGCCGGCCGGATTGATACAGCGATCAACAGGCCGCCGGTTATGATGGCGGCAAGAAACAGTAACGAGGATTCGAGCCCCGATATCTTGCCGAGACCTACGGCCACGACCGTTCCGAGCATTGCCCCGGAAAATGCAATGATCAGCGATAGTTTGACCGCATTCTGTGCTAGCCTCCGGCGATAACTGAACCGGCTGATATCTGTATCGTTCATGCCAGAGCTGCCCTCATTGCGATGCAGTCTTCATTCGATCGCGCGCTGGTCTAGCATGTTTGCGCAGCTTGGAGAAATCAGCCGGTTCCTCTCACACCGGGTTACCGGACGGGACACGGCAGCGCTCACTGCAGCGGGTGACATCATGCCGCTTGGCGATGGCATCAAGCAATTGCAGTGGACGGGATACGCATGCCAGCGCGATCACCGTCCCACGCGATCTGCACCTGATCGCGCCCTTGCTGCTTGGCCACATAGAGCGCTTCGTCAGCCCGCTTGAGAAGGCCGTCAAGGTCCTCGCCCGGGGCAAATTCTGCAATGCCGATGCTGGTGGTGCAGCGCAGTTCGGGAAGATCATCAAAGCGGAGCGCCGCGACCTGTTCCCTGATCCGCCCGGCAATCGCGGCGCCCGTTTCCAGACCCGCGCCGATCAGGCACACGGCAAACTCCTCGCCGCCGAGCCGACCGGTCAGATCATGCTTGCGCACGGCAGAATGTATGACCTTGGCAACCCGCTTCAGCACACGATCGCCGGTCTCGTGGCCGAACTGATCATTGACCTGCTTGAAATGATCAAGGTCGATCATCAGCATGGAAAGACCGCCTGATTGTCGCACTGCCCGGTCAATTTCCTTCTCGACACCGTCACGCCACGCCCTGCGCGACAACATGCGCGTAAGGCCATCGGTGTAGGCGATCGTCCGGAGTTCCAGTTCGCCGATGATGAGGTTGGCAAAATGGCACAGGATCGCGATTTCCTGTTCGCTGAATACCCGTGGTGTCTGATCTATGATGCACAGGGTTCCCACGATGTATCCATCGGGCATCTTGAGCGGACATCCGAGATAGCTGCGGATGAACGGCTTGCCGGTAACGAGCGGATTGTCGCGGAACCGCACATCACACGTGGCATCCTCGACCACGAAGGGTTTTTCGGCACGGATGGCATAATCGCAGAAAGCTATTTCGCGCGGTGTCTGATCGACCTCCAGTCCGCGGAATGCCTTGAACCATTGGCGATCACGATCAATCAGCGAGACCGCGCAGATCGGCACATTGAAGGTGGCTTTGACCAGTTCGACAATCTGTTCGAACGGCTGTTCGATGGCCGTCTCGACAACGGCGAGACGATCCAACGCGCTTTGCCGACCATATTCGTCGAACTTTGCGCTGCCCAAATGTGTCAGCTCGCAAGCAGCATTCACGATTGCATCCCTTCGATTTCAGATTTGAGCCTCGTCGAAAAACTCTCCGCGGCAGACTGGAGGATCGTGATCACCTCGTCCTCCCTGCGACCCGCTGCGATCAAGGCCTGCGCCAGTCCCAGCAACGTTATCCTGTGACGCTCGACAATCCGCGTGACTTCGGCGGGAACCTCACAGCGGCTTTGTTCGAAAAGTAGTCCATCCACGAGACTGGTGGCGTTGGTCATGTCGGCGGCCTTGGCATGATGTGCGATGAGCGTTCCCTACCCCGCCAAACGCTAATTTCCGTCCAATCAAGGGGCGGTGGTCCCACTGATAGGTGGTGAATTTCTGATGGTGTGAAGTTAACCTTATGGTCCGCAGCGGAGCCAGGGAGCGCGAAACGCAGACCACCGAGGCCATGCTCGTTCGGCCAGGGGCAGGCCGGAATTGCTCCAAAAGCCGCGAAAGATGATGCCGCAAGGCAAATCCGGCAACTGCCAGACCACCGCCGCGGATTACCTTTTTGTCAGATATTTGATTGGTAGCGGAGGACCGAAGCCGACGATACAGCCCCACTTGGTCTTCGACGGCAACAGCAGCAGCCAAAGGGCACGCCTTCTCTAACGTCCAGACCGGCTGATAACCCCCCAAATTCAGAAAACCCCCACCGTGCAGGGTGAGGGTTTTCGAGAGCGCCGGGGCGACACTCACCAACACCATCAAACATATCCTCGGCGCTCCTTCTGTTCAATCAAGAAGGAGAATACCCATGTCCAAAGTAACCCCTTTCCTGACCAAAGCCAAGGCGAAGGCCGAGGTCGAAAAGCATCTATCGAAAGGCAAGACCAAGGCAAAGGATGCGAAGGCTCCACCCAACAAGCAAAAGCAGGCCCAAAAGATCAAGGAGCGGATGAAGGGCAAGTTGCAAATGTCTAGCCCCGGCCAACTGGCACGTTGTCGAGCAATAGTCTGTGGGGATTTAGTGGCAGCATCCTTGCTCTACCGCATTGCCCACTTGTGGCGGGTGATAACTCCAAAGTGGAAGGGCAACGACGGGCCGTGCCTAGCCATGTCAAAAGCTGACTGGGCGACGTCGGCGGGTTTAGGACCGGGGGAGATCAACACTGCCCTGAGGCGCGTTCGGAAATATGCCTTCCACATCGTCACGATAAAAGCCGAGGGGATCGGAGCGGGTAAGAAGCTGTGCGTCTATTTCGATCCAATTGCCTTTGCCGAGGCCCTCAAAACAGAGGGCTACGAGATTAAAGTCGTGGCGAACGAGGGACTGTCAGTGTTCACCTGACCGAGCCCCGAAATCACGAATAAATATCACGAGGGCATGACGTATATTGATGGGAAGGGGTGTATATCGGAGAGGCTTCCTACTCCTACCTACGGTAGAAGTAGGACAACCCAGAACTCGCTTCGCTCATCCGGGTCGTATGTTTGCGATACCGACCTCTTCCCCGAAACAGGAACGAGAACAAACATACCCAATCGTCACGCTGAAGTGATTTTCGAAACCTCAAGCCCTTGGTCATCAAACGTCGATCGTTGTTCCACCCAGAAGATACAAAGCCAGCTGATTGACCGTGTTAGGGACAGGTTTTGGGACACTAGGGCCAGAGCTAAGCTGGCCGGAATACTGTTAGGAAATCATCGCATTAAGATAACCAATTGCTATGGCTGAAACATGGGAATGAGACCCCATTATCAGTTTGGAGCCAAGCTCAGATTTACTCGGTTTCCCCATAAGATAGGATTGGGCCGCGTGCACAGGAGGAAATCTCGAATGCTCGACCTTGCCCAGCCGGATTATGCTGCAATTAATTGCAATCTCACATCAGCCGTCTCTGGGGTAGATCATCGCCCAAGCCAATTTGGGGCCTCACAGGACGCAATCCGCTATTTCCTAACTCACTCCCTATCGGCCAACTCCAAACGCGCCTACGCAACCGATATCGGGCATTTCAGGGCATCCGGCCGGGAAATCCCCTCCACACCCGCAAGTGTGGCGACCTACCTCGCAGAAATCGCCCAGACGCACGCCGTCGCTACGATCCAACGTAGGCTCGTTTCAATCGCCAAGGCCCATCGCGCCTTGGGCTATGCCGACCCCTGCCAGACCGAAATCGTCAAAGCAGTGATGCGCGGGATCAGGCGAACAAAGGGCACCGCACAGCGTGAAGCGCAGGCCTTGCAGCGGGACGACCTGTTCGCGGTTCTCTCCAAGATGGGCGACCGCTCGATTGACCTACGCGACCGCGCCTTGCTGCTGATCGGCTTTGCCGGGGCTTTCCGACGCTCTGAGCTTGTCGGGCTCAATGTCGCCGACGTGCAGCATGTTCGGCAAGGCATGGTGCTGCACTTGCGCCGATCCAAAACTGACCAGACCGGCCTAGGCCGAAAGATCGCAATACCTCATGGCCGCACCCGCTGGTGTCCCGTCAAGCACCTCACCGATTGGGTTGACCATGCAGGCATCACCGAAGGCCCATTGTTCCGAAGCATCGACCGGCATGGCCGGATCGCCCAAAATCAGCTGTCAGGCGATGCC
>JBKBMC010000040.1:0-21521 GCA_046296075.1 Erythrobacter sp.
GTTGGGCGGGCCTGCATAAGTTGCGTAGATCAATATCCTGCGACCCGCATCTGAAGGCGGCGGTGCTATTTCTACGAGATCGTGATCGCGCAGTTGCCTGATTTGCTCGGCGATGAGCGCGATCTTGTCAGGACAAGATTGTTCGTCAGCACCATCAGCGAGTGCGCCGATTTTCATCAAGGCGATCTGATGGGCGTAAAGCAGTTGGTTGAGATCCATGGTGCGGTCTCCGTGGGTTCCTCTGCTTGCAGGAATGTCGAGCCAAAACCGGGCGCACCATGACGACGCGCCCAGCTTTCGGTCAGCAATCAGCCCTGCTGTTGCTTCGCCTGGTCATGCTGGCGATCCTGCTGAAGATTGACCGCATGGGACTTTCCTCCGCTCATCTGGCGGGTATCGTAGCCATAACGCTCGCCAGCCTTCGGTTCGGCAGCTTCCTGCTGGAGATCCGCCTTGACGAAGTCGAGCGGCGCGCCGCCCTCTTCGGGAGTAATGGTTCCGGAGCCGGTGCTGCCATCGTAGTTCTTGATCTTGCCATAGTTGGTCATGATCGGATTCCTTCTGTTGTGCGCAGGCGTTCAGAAGCGACCGCTTGTGCGCGGCGCTAAGAGACGAAAAGGAAAGTAGGGAGGGGCTGAATAGTCAGCCCTCATAACCGTCGATCACGACTGGTAGCTGCTTAAGATATGCGGTTCCGGGAGCGACAATTCAATGCGTGGATATACGGATGGGCCTGTCAGCGGATCGCAGCCACGATCCCGACCCTAGAGTTATTTCAAGGTGCGGATGCAGGACTTTCCTGCTAGGCCCACTGGCAGATGAGCCAAGAAACCACTCCTGAGGCAGGAAAAACAAAGCCTACCGGAGCGGGCTCGACATCCCGCGAGGCTGGAGCGCGCCCCGCGACAATACCAAACCAATCCGATAACAGATCGGCCTTGCATTGCCCGATCGTTGCGATCGGTGCGTCAGCGGGCGGTCTGGAAGCGGCAAAGCGGCTGCTGGATGTCATGCCTTCGGATACGGGCATGGCTTTCCTGCTGGTTCAGCATCTTGATCCCTATCACGCCAGTCAAATGGCCGAACTGCTTACCAGCCACACACGCATGCCCATTCGCGAGGCAACCGAGGGCATGGCGATCAACCCGGACGAAATCTATATCTGTCCGCCGGGCCATTTCATGTCGGTTCGGTTTGGTGTTTTGCACCTGTCCAGGCCACTGGCGGGCGACCACATCCGTTTGCCGATCGATTTTCTGATCCGCTCCCTGGCAGAGGAGCATGGCGCGCGCTCGGTGTGCATCATTCTGTCAGGCACTGGCGAGGATGGCAGCGCAGCCTTGGCCGCACTTCACAGCAGCGGCGGGCACATTATCGTGCAGGATCCCAAAGAGGCGGAACATGACGGGATGCCGCGCAGTGCCATCATGACAGGCCTTGTGAATGCTGTCGTGCCGTTGTCCGGGATTCCGCAGGAACTTGCAAAGATCGCCGGAAAGATTGCCGATGCTGCGGCCTCGGATGTGATACTGCCCGACGCCTACGAGACGAGCGATATTCACGGCATCATCACTTTGCTGCAACAAAAGGCGGGTCAGGATTTCAGCGCATACAAGCGCGGCACGCTGGAACGGCGGATCCAAAGGCGGATGGGGCTGCGCGGGCTGCCTGCTGGTGCCATTTCGCGGTATCACGATGAACTGGCCCGCAACGACGAGGAATGCCGCTTGCTGGCCGAGGATCTGTTGATCAACGTCACCAGCTTTTTCCGCGACAAGGCGGTGTTCGACCTGCTCGAAAGCGAGGTTATCCCCGAACTGATCGGCAAGCTGGCCGCCAATCAGGCATTGCGGATTTGGGTTGTCGGATGCAGCACAGGCGAAGAGGCCTATTCGCTGGCGATGGTTGTCCGCGATGCCATCATGGCTTCGCGTCGCGACATCAAGCTGCAGATTTTCGCATCCGACATCGATGCTCAGGCAATCGCGGTGGCGCGCGAGGGCCTCTACCCCCTGACGATCAGGGACGAGGTTCCGGTGGACCGTTTGGCCCGTTATTTCATCGCCGAGGAGAACGGCTACCGCGTGACATCAGGCTTGCGCGGGTCGGTGGTATTCACCGTGCAGGATGTGCTCAATGATCCGCCGTTTTCGCGGATGGACATGGTATCCTGTCGCAATCTGCTGATCTATCTCAAGCCGGAAGCTCAGGCCAAGGTCATCTCGCTGTTCCATTTTGCCCTGCGCGAGAACGGCATCCTGATGCTGGGCATGGCCGAAACACCCGGCAATTCATCCGGTCGCTTCGCAGTCGTTCACAAAGCCGAGCGTATCTATCGCCATGTCTCGCAAAGCAGGCCGGGAGAGCCAGGCTTTCCCCTGAGCTTCATCGAAAACCTGCCCCGGCTCAATGTGTTGGAAACCAAGCAGCAAGTGACGAGACAGGCTGTACTGGCCGATCTTTGCCGCAACGCAGTACTCGACAATTTCGCACCGGCGAGCCTCCTGATCAATTCCCAGCGCCAGTGTGTATATGCTGTCGGCCCGGTCAACCGTTACCTGCGGGTAGCCGCCGGCCCCCCAACGCTGGATTTGATGGTGATGGCGCCTGCCGAACTCCGCGGCACCCTGCGCTACGCCATATCGCGCGCACAGCGCGATCACCCTGCAATCAACACTCACTTGTGCCAGATCAGTGTGGACGGGAAGCCGGTGTTTTTCACCATAAGCGTCCGCCTCCTCGAGCACGAAGGTGAGGAGCTGCATCTCGTCAGCTTTATCGACAAGCCGGCGCCCGAGGCCAGCGACACGGCGCCTCCCGAAACAGACATGCAATCACAAATCAGCGAACTCGAACGCGAGCTGGAAGCAGCTCATGCCGATTTGCTCAAGGCGATCCAGAGCCGTGATGCGCTGGTGCTTGAACAAAAGGCGATCAATGACGAGGCGCTGTCCGTCAACGAGGAGTTCCAGTCCACCAACGAGGAATTGTTGACCTCGAAGGAGGAATTGCAATCACTCAACGAAGAATTGATCGCACTTAACAGCCAGTTGCAGGAAACGCTGGATCGTCAGCGGATCGCTTCGGACGACCTCCAGAATATTCTCTACAGCACGAACGTGGCTACGCTGTTCCTTGACGAGAAGCTGCGTATCCGATTCTTCACACCTGCAACGAAGACCTTCTTCAGCGTGATCCTGGGGGACATCGGGCGTCCATTATCCGATCTGCAATCGCTGGCCGATGATGACGATCTGCTTGGCGATGCACGGATCGTGCTGCGTGACAGCAACACTATCGAACGCGAAATTGGTGGGCCAGGCGGATCATGGTTCCAGCGCCGCATCTTCCCCTATCGCACGCATGATGACCGGGTCGAGGGGGTCGTCATCACCTTCATCGATATCACAGAACGGCGCCAAACGGCGGTAGCGCTTGATGAAGCACGTCGGGCGGCCGAACAATCCAATCGCGGCAAATCGCGTTTCCTTGCTGTGGCAAGCCACGATCTGCGCCAGCCGCTCCAGTCACTCAAGCTGGTCCAGTCGATGCTGTTGCAAGAGATCGCCGACGCGAAGGCGCGCGACCTCATCGATCAGTTTGGCATGTTGCTCAATGCCATGACGGAGATGCTGAACTCGCTGCTCGATATCAACCAGATCGAATCCGGCGTGCTCGAGGTCAGCACCTCGACCTTTGCTGCGTCCGAGATGTTTGCCCGGTTGCGGACAGAGTTCCAGCCGCTGGCAGAGGCACAGTCAGTCAGACTGCAGATGATCCCGACCAACGCCATTCTGTTCAGCGATCCGCGCCTGATCGAGGTGGTACTGCGGAACCTGCTAGGTAATGCTGTCAAATTCACCGCGCCGGGTGGACGGATCCTGATGGGTTGCCGCCATCTCGGGAATTCGGTGCGGATAGAGGTCTGGGACACCGGGATCGGGATTGCCGACGATCAGCTGCAAGCAATCTTCGATGAATTCCACCAGGTCGATAACCCAGCACGGGAAAGCGGACGGGGTTTCGGGCTGGGGCTTACGATCGTGCGCGAACTCGGCCAGATTCTCGGGCATGATATCAAAGTTCGCTCCTGGCCGGGTAAGGGCTCGGTTTTCTCGGTCACAGTCCCGCGCGGAGTGGCGTCAGAGCTTGCTGCCCCCAAAGCTCCGGAGCCGAAATTGCTCGGGCTGCCCGATCAAAAACCGGGATGCACTATCGCGCTGATCGAGGATGATCCGGGAGTGCGCGGGGCACTCCAATTCCTGCTTACCGCAGCCGGGCATACCGTGATCTCTGCAAAAGATGGCCGTGCTGCGATTGATCTGGTCGGGCAAGGCGCGATCCTGCCCGATCTGATGATCACTGACTACAACCTGCCAGGCCGCATGGACGGGATCGAGGTGCTGAGCACCCTGCGTGCGAGATTTGAACAGCCTGTGCCCGGTATCGTCCTGACCGGCGATATTTCGCAGGAGGCGCTCTCGAAGATCGAAATGGCCGACTGTCTGCTGCTGAGCAAGCCGGCAGCAGCAGAGGAGCTTCATGCGGCGATTCTTAAGCTGACTCACTCCAGTTCTCAGCAAAAGGTGGTGATCGAGGCAGTGGAGACACGCTTGATCTGCGTGATCGAAGGCAATCCGGATAAGCGCGAAACCTTGCGCAGTGTGCTCGAACACGAGAGTTGGCCCGTCAGGATTTATCCAGATGCCGAGGCGTTTCTGGCCGATGAACCGACTGAGCAGGAGCGCTGTCTGTTGATCGACGGAGACCTCCCTGACATCAGTGGCATTGCCCTCATCGAGCGCTTGCGCGCAAAGGGTGATAAGGTGCCGGCGGTCCTGATGATCGGCACCGGAGATATCGCCATGGCGGTGCAGGCTATGCGATCAGGCGCCAACGATTTCATCCCACTGCCAGTCAGCCGACGCGACTTGATCGAGAGCATCCACCGTGCTGTTACGCCGACTTTAGCAAATCAATCTCAGACTGTTCGCGACAGTGAAGACGCAGGACAATCGGTCAGACTGACACCGCGACAGAAGGCCGTGCTTGATCTGGTGCTGGCAGGCAAGCCGAGCAAGATTATCGCTTTTGAACTCGGCATCTCGCAACGCACGGTTGAAAGCCATCGGGCACACATCATGGACAGATTGGGAGTCAGCAGCATTCCTGAACTGGTTCGCGCAGCGCTGGCTGCCACTCCCAATTAAGGCCGAGGCTCGTCCGGTCATGATGTAACGCGCAGATGGTGCAGCGCGGCAGGGGCAATGCCACCTCTGTAAAGGCTCTCCCAAGCGGATGATCCTGCAGCTTTGTCACGATGCACACGAACAGATCGCACAAGCGCTGCGCTTCTTGCGTAGTTTCCGAGTCTCACCGCAGCCCGGGCATCGGCTCATAAGAGCAATGCGACCCCCACTAGGGCATCCGGCCAAAAATGCTCATAATCTGAGACACCGGCCGGATGCCCGCTCTTTGGGAAAGGCGGGCCATGTTTATGTTAGCTTTCAGCGTTTTGTCCGCAGCGACCTTGTGGGGCTGTGCAGGGGATTATCAGGATCGCGACTATCGCAGCGACTGGTCCCGTTATGATTACAATCGGCCGGATCCCAATTACGGGACGTATTACGCCGATCGTTATTATCGCGAAGACCCCCGCCGTTATCGTGAACGGCGTCTTTCCCGCGACGAGCGGATCTATCGTGGCGAGGACGGGCGCTATTACTGCCGCAGGCCTGATGGCACGACCGGGCTGATTGTCGGAGCGGTTGCTGGCGGTGTGCTGGGCAACCTTATCGCACCGGGCGGTTCGGAAGAGGTCGGCACTATACTCGGGGCGATCGGTGGCGGTGTTGCCGGCCGGGCCATAGAACGTAATCGCGACGTCAGGTGTCGCTGAACCGTTCCTTGACGGACAGGACCGATCCCAACCGAGGTGGAGACATGTTCTACAAAGTCTTCGTGGTGTTGATCACCCTGTCGGTTCTGGGGCTGGCCACTTCGGTTACGCTTGGTGGATTGATCAGCCTCCTTCTGCTGAGCGGCGCGATCGTGTTGCTGGTGCATCTCCTGCGGCCGAAGCGGATCTAACACATAGCCGTCTAACATTCTGCAGCTGCACTATTTGGAGAAATACTATGACGATTATCAATTTAGTGGTGGTTTTGGCAGTCGTCGGTGTGCTGCTCTGGCTCATCAATACGTATCTGCCAATGGACGGCAAGATCAAGAGCATCCTCAATGTGGTCGTGGTGATCGCTGTCGTATTGTGGCTGCTACAGGCGTTTGGTGTGCTCGGCTCGCTGGGCGGCATCAACGTAGGCGGGTGACGCGCCGCGACACGGAATGATCACAGTGCTTTTCTGCACGGTTAAAAGGAGACCTTTCATGGGTGAATTCACCGACAAAGCCAAAGGCGTTACAAACGAGGCAATTGGCAAGACCAAGGCCGCCGCAGGGCGCGCCAGCGACAATCCGGAACTCGTCGTCAAGGGCATGGCCCAGCAAGGCAAGGGCAAGGCCCAGAAAGTAACCGGCTCAATCAAAGGCGCGCTCGGCGACAAGATCTAGCCTTGCGATATCCCATCCCATTTTAGCGCGAAACTGAAAGGAACTCTCCATGTCCACCGCCTCATCTCAAGGCCTGTCCGGCCAATTCAAGGAATCAGTCGACAGCGCGGCCGAGACTTTAAAGGCCGCCGCGGCAACGAAGGAGGCCATCTCGCAGGAAGCTGGCGAAGTCCTCACGGCAGCGACTACGGAGATTTCCAAACTTGCCGAAACCATGCGGGTGCATGCTGTTAACGCAGCCAACGATGCCGCGCAGTATGCCAGGCACGAGCTCGAGGCACATCCCAGGGCATCGCTGGCCGCTGCCGTGACAGCAGTGATCGCAGTGATTGGCGTGATGGCATTCAACTGGCGGAGGAAAAAGGCTGCCAGTTGACACTCTCAAGTAAAGCAGCGCTGCCTCACGACCGGTGCATCTGGAGAATCCTATGCCCATGACCTTACTTGAGAAAGTGACGTTGAATGATCTGATTGCTACCACTTGGGACAGCATTGATGATTATCTCAACGCAGCAGATAATGTCGAAAGCGACAGCCTCGTGGCGCTGTTCGACAAGCGCGTGGTTGAGCGTCAGTCGGCTATTGAAGCGCTCTGTTCCGAAGTCATCCGGCTTGGCGGAAAGCCCCAGGAAAGCGGGTCATTGTCTGCGAGCGCACACAGGATGTTATTCAACCTGCGATCAGTTTTGACAGGACGAAACGAAAAGACAGTGATCGAAGAAGTCGCGAGGCGAGAAAGTTACATCAGATCTAAGTTTGAAAACGCGATAGCAGATACTGACTTATCATCAGAAGTTCGTCGCGCAATCCGCGACTGTTATGCCTCGATTAACAATCATCATAACAATTCGATTACGAAGCATTATAATAATTCAAAAAGCTCCAAGCACTTTATCGAGAGCGATCAGTCGCCTCCCGTGTGATGGAATTTGCAAAGGCAGATCACGTAACTATTGGCCAAGCAGGCTTGCGCGTATGGAACCACATCATCCCATCGCCATGTCCCGGGTCACCGTGCTTATTGCTGCGTCCGTGAGAACGGCACTAGCGGACGCAGCAATAAGTTTTGGGTAGGCTGGATAGCGGCATCGAGCATGTCTTGACCGGCATCCTTGCCTTGATCGGGAAGTGCATTTGACATCGCCATGCCCCCCTTTTGCGGTTGGATTTACCGCAGCAATTAGAGGTAATCTGGGGGCGTGATCAATCTTTGAAGCAAAAGCCGATGCTTGATCGCGGCGTAGAAATACTCAGACCTTTCGTCGAGTAACCAGGTTGAATATCACCATGATGATGGCGATGGCAATCAGCAGATGGATAAACCCACCCATCGTATATGATGTGACAAGCCCAAGTATCCATAAAACTACTAGGGTCCGGACTCATTAGAGCCACCATGTGACGAAGGCTGCGATGGCGATGGTTGCCATGAAGGTTTTGATATTGCGGTCGAAGCGGGTGGCTACGCGGCGCCAGTCCTTGAACCGGCAGAACATGCGTTCGACGACGTTGCGCTGCCGGTAGATCTGCCGGTCGTGCTCGATCTGCACCTTGCGGTTGGATTTCGACGGAATGACCGGGGTGGTGCCGCGTTCGATCAGCCAGGAACGCAGGACATTGCTGTCATAGCCCTTGTCGGCAACCAGATACTCGGACGGCGGCACGGCATTGATCGCCAGCATCGCGACCTTGGCATCATGCGTGTTGCCGGGGGTCAGCAGGAGGACGTGCGGGCGGCCCTTCTCGTCGCAGACTGCATGGAGCTTGGTGTTGCGCCCGCCTTTGGTGATGCCGATACCATGAGCCAAGCCCCCCCTTTTGCGCCTCCGGCAGTGCGGTGGACCTTGATACAGCTGCTGTCGATGAAGAGCTTGGCAGGCACGCCATCGACCCCGGCAAGCTGGGCGAAGATGCGCTCCCACACGCCGCGCTCGGCCCAGCGCCGGAACCGGTTGTAGAGCGTTTTCTTCGGACCGTAGACGTGCTCCGGACAATCGCCCCAGCGACCGCCGCTCTTCAATGCATGGACGATGCCGGAGAGCACCCGACGGTCATCGACCCTCGGCATACCACGCGTATCCTGCGGCAGGAGCGGCTCAATCCGCGCCCATTGCTCATCGGAAAACCAGAAGAAATCCGCCATTCGCCGTGCCTCCTTGCTGGAGGCAGTTGAATCACAACCCGACGCCGATGTGAATCCCGTTTATGGGTCCGGACCCTAATTCCGCAACCTTTGGCACCTTGTTCCAGTTTGCTGTAAAAGCGACCTGCGTGGGCTAGAAACTCAGCCCAATGAGCATCATAGTTCTTGAAGCCTTTTGCTGTCTTCATGGCTGCCAGAGCGGCCTTAGCTGACAGCAAGTGACTTTCAGCCTTTTCAATGGCGGTGCGTTTCATGACCAATTCCGATCAGAACAAAGAGGACGAGGTGCTCAAGCGCATGCTGCGCACCCCGCACACGAAACACGAGCCGACAACCCCGTTGGGGAAGCGGTGCCGAGAAAAGCGGATTGTGCAAACAAATTCAAAGCCTAATATCTCGAAGGATGAGAGCAAGGATTGAGAAATAAGTGCCGCTAGGGTTTCACCCGCCCGCTGGCACAGTGGTTGTTTGCAACTATGAAACCGGTTTCAAGCCGCCAGAGATGGTCAAGCGGCGCCTAGCAGTTGTGATCTCCCCGAAGCTAAAAAACCGGAATGAGCTTTGCACCGTGGTTCCGCTTTCCACGTCGTCGCCCGACCCAGTTGAAGGTTATCATTGCCTGATCGTTCTACCGCAGGAACCGCCGCATCCATACGAAGGACGGGAGAAATGGGTAAAGGCGGACATGTTGGCAACTGTAGCTTATTCAAGGCTGACCCTGCCTTTCCACAAGGCTGAACGGAACAGGCCGCGACGGAGCGTGCAGATGCGCATTCAGGGCGAGCAATTCGAGCAGATCATGACCTGCGTTCGTCGTGCGCTTGGTATTTGAATTGAATATTAGGATTTTTCACATTATGCCCGCATTGTTCCTGCGCTGCCTGTATCGGGCATCAGGCTCAAGTCCTAGCATGCTAGGCAGGGCTCTGTGGCGATAACAAGCTGAGGGCTATCACACCCCGGCTCAGCTTTGCTGGGCCGGGGTTGTCAGTTTCTGGAACACTTCTTTTGCGTTCTCCGCAGCGCTCGCAGCGCCGTAACCGCGCCTCACCTCTGACCTTGGCCACGCCCGCGTTGCTGGACAGCCGTGCGGCGCGCCTCGACCGCCTCTGGCGCGACGGCGGCATTGGCAGCGCTCGATCGCTCGGCTTCCAGCGCCATCCCCTCGCCGAAGGGCAGGGCAAAGCCATCATCGATCAGCCGCTTGTACTGGCCCAGAAAGGCCGGATCGATGCTCGCCATGTCGCCCGCCAGCTTGCGAGCGAGCGGAAGCAGCGCGTCGGGCGCGACGACGTGATTGACGAGACCCCACGCGTGCGCTGTCGCCGCGTCCAGAAAATTGCCGGTGAAGGCAAGTTCCTTCGCGCGGCTGATCCCGATCATGCGCGAAAGTTTTTGCGACAGGCCCCAGCCCGGCACAATCCCGACCCGCGCATGGGTATCGGCAAAACGGGCGTTGTCGCTTGCGATCAGGACATCGCAGGCAAGCGCCACTTCGAACCCGCCGGTGATGGCAACCCCGTTGATCGCGCCAATCACGGGCTTGCGGCAGACCTCGATCGCTTTCACCGGATTGTCCGCCGGATCGGTGGCGTTGGCGCTGCCCAGCGCGCTTGCATCGCTGCCGAGTTCCTTGAGATCGAGCCCCGCCGTGAACGCCCGCTCGCCTGCGCCTGTCAGGATCACCGCACGCACCGCATCATCGTCATCGACCTGCCGCATCACCTCGTAAAGGCGGCGGCGCAACGCCCGGTTCAGCGCGTTCATCGCCTCCGGCCGGTTGAGTGTGACAGTCGCAATGCCATCGGCAATATCGAGCAGAACCACATCATCCATCTTCACAAACTCCAATCGATCGCACCGCGCCCGTGGCTTTCCAGAAAGGCATTGGTCTGGCTGAACGGGCGCGAGCCGAAAAAGCCGTTATGCGCCGAAAGCGGGCTGGGGTGCGCCGAGGTCAGCACCAGATGATGCGAGGAACGGCCAAGCGCGGCCACGCGGCTTGCCTTCTTGCGGGCATGGCTGCCCCACAGGATGAACACCGTCGGCGCGCCAAGCTCCGCCACCGCCGCGACGCAGGCATCGGTGATCGCATCCCAGCCGCGCCCGGCATGACTGCCCGCCTGCCCGGCCTCGACTGTCAGCGTGTTGTTGAGCAGCAGCACACCCTGCTGCGCCCAGCCTGACAGATCGCCATGAGCTGGCCGCGTCAGGCCGAGGTCGCTTTCCAGCTCCTTGTAGATGTTCACCAGCGACGGCGGCACTTTCACACCGGGCGCCACCGAGAACGCCAGTCCATTGGCTTGCCCTTCGCCGTGATAGGGATCCTGCCCGAGGATGACGCAGCGCACCTCCTCCATCGCGGTCATCGCCAGTGCCGCCAGCCGCGTTCCGCGCGGCGGATAGATTGCCTTGCCTGCGGCCTCCTCGGCACGCAGCCAGCCGCCCAGCTTGCGCGCCTCGTTGCTCGCCAGGACCGGCTCAAGCACCGGCCGCCAGCTTTCGGGAATGGTCTCGCTCGTCATCACCTGCGCCTGCTACACGCCTTGCCCCTTTCCCTCTATCATCAATGTCTCTAGGGCAAAGCCATGGCTGTCTATTTTCACGAAGAAGATCTTCCTGCGGGCGTGCTGACCGGTACCAGCGCGCTGGCGGTCGATACCGAGACGATGGGCCTCATCACCGCGCGCGACCGGCTGTGCGTGGTGCAGATCGCTGATGGTTCGGGGGATGAACATCTCGTCCGGTTCAATCCCGACAGTGATTATGCCGCGCCCAATCTCAAGGCGGTGCTGGCTGATCCTTCGCGCACTAAGCTGTTCCACTTCGCCCGTTTCGATCTTGCCGCGATCGAGCATTATCTCGGCGTGCTCGCCGCGCCGGTGTTCTGCACCAAGATCGCCAGCAAGCTGGTGCGCACCTACACCGATCGGCATGGCCTCAAGAACCTCGTCGAGGAATTGCTCGGCCAGTCGATTTCCAAGCAACAGCAAAGCTCGGACTGGGGCGGGCCGGTGATCAACGAAGCGCAGCGCGATTACGCCGCAAGCGATGTGCGTTATCTCCATGCCCTGCGTGACGAATTGGTGATCCGGCTCGAACGTGAAGGGCGCATGGAACTGGCGCAGGCCTGTTTCGATTTTCTTCCGACCCGCGCGCGGCTTGATCTGGCCGGTTGGGCCGAAAACGACATTTTCAGCCACATCTAGGCGCCGCGCATGGTCGATACCGTCCGCACTGCTGCAAAGGAAACCCGCGAGGCGAGCGCGCTGCGCAGCCGACGCCAGCACTTTGCTGCGCCCGGCGGCTCGCATGATCGGCTGATCGGCTTTCTTGCGCGCGCCCTTCCGATGGGCGTCGGCATCGTCGCGGCGCTGATGGTGATCACGCCGCTCGCCCCGCGCGGCGAAGTCAGCTTCCTGCTTGATCGCAACAAGGTCGCGATGATCGACGAACGTCTCAGCGTCAGCAATGCGATGTATCGCGGGCGCGATAACGGCGGGCGGCCCTTTGCACTGACAGCGGGAGAGGCAGTGCAGCGTTCCAGCGTCGAAGGGCTGGTGCGGATGCGCGAGCTGGTTGCCCAGATGACTCTCAGCGAAGGCCCGGCGCGGATCAGCGCTGGCGGCGGCATCTATGACATCGCAAGCGAAGTCGTGAATGTTGATGGCCCGGTGCTGCTGACGGCGAGCGATGGTTACAGCATGGTCGCCAAGGGCGTTTCGGTGGATCTCCGCGAGCGGCTGATTGCCGGTAATGATGGTATCTCGGGCGAGATCCCGGCAGGGACTTTCTCTGCCCGCCGGATGCGGGCTGATCTCTCCACGCGGGTGCTGACGCTTGATGGCGATGCCCGTGTCACGATGGTTCCGGGCAAGCTGAGGATCCCGCAATGACGCAGTCTCGACACAACAAGCCGCTGGGCCGCATCGCGTTCGGCTATGCCGCGGCAGGCTTTGCCGCAACGGTTGCTCTGATGGGCGGCATTACCGGCTACGCCCAATCGATTGCCTCGCATGATTCGCGCGCGCCGGTTTCCTATGCCGCCGACCGGATCGAATTGCAGGATCGGGAGAACCGCATCATCCTGACCGGCAATGTCGCGGTCGAACAAGCGGATCTGGCGCTGCAATCGGCGCGGATGCTCGTCAATTATGACGACACCGGCACCCTGCGGATCGATCGCATCACCGCGAGCGGCGGGGTCAACATCGCGCGCGGCAATGAACGGGCGAGTGGCGATACGGCAATCTATGATTTCAACCGACGCATCATCACCATGGCAGGCAATGTCCGGCTGCGGCGCGGTTCGGATACGCTCAATGGCGGGCGGCTGGTGATCGATCTGGAAACCGGCCTGTCGAGCGTCGATGGCGCACCCTCGGGAAGCGCAACGTCGGGCGCGAGCGGACGCGGCCGGGTGACAGGCAGCTTCGCCGTTCCGCAGAGCAAGGACAAGCCCTGAGCCTAACGTTTGGCGGCGAAGCGGGCGATCTGGGTTAATTCCTGCGCCAGCAATAACTCTGCCGCCGCGCTGTTGCCCAGCAACAGGCGATGCAATTCGGTGAGCCGGGGAATCAGGCGATCAAGCCGGGTCTCGCGCGATCCGCGCGCTGCCGGTTGCATCCAGCGGGCAAATTGCGCGCGGATATCGCGCTCCTCGCGAAAGAATATGCCCAGCTGTGCCTTGTCGCCCGGGCCAAGCCGGTCGATCGCGCCGCTTGGCCCGATGCGGCTGACAATCTGCGCCAGCACCGCCGCCCGACGTTCGAGCGCGAGCGCCACGCCAACCGGATTAAGCCCGAGTTCGCGCATCCGCCGGATTTCCTGACCGAGCCGCCCGGTCTCCCCGCCCAGCACCGCGTTGACGATCGGCATGAAGCCGTCTTCCTCGGTCGCTGCGCCGATTGCGTCATAATCCTCGGTGGTGGCCGGTTTGGGCGCTTGTGGATCGGCCCCGCAATAGAGCGCAAGCTTGGTGATTTCGGACTGGGCAAGCCGGACATCGAGCCCGGCGGCGCGCGCGACGCGTTCTGCCAGATCACCGCCGAGCCTCAGGCCCGCCGCATCGGCCATGGCCCTGACTGCCGCGGCAACCGAGCCGAGATCGGGCGGATGGAACATCGCCACCAGCGCATCGGCGCGCTTCTCCAGCAGCTTGGCGGTACGCGATTTGTCAGTGGCAGATGTGGCGACGATCACCACGGGAGCCGCCGCGCCCGCGCCCGCTTCGGCGGTTTCGATCAGCACCTTGACGGCATCATGGGCATCATCGCCGCTGGCGCGCACATAGATGTGGCGCTTGTCGCCGAATAGAGAGCCGGAGCGGGCTTCATCCCCCAGCAGTGCCGGATCGCGCCGCAAGTCTGCTCCCGAAAGTTCGACCCGTTCGCCGGGATCGGGCATGGCTTCAATAACCCGGCCCGCCGCAGCCGAAGCGCCTGCCTCGTCCGGCCCGCAGAAGAAGAAAATCCCGGCTTGCCGCGCTGCAGCGGGCACACCGCGCAGGAAGTCCTTCTGCGTTGCCTTCATGGCGCCGCGTCGGCGGCTTTGGTCCGTTCGCGCCCCTGTTCGCGCCCCCGTTCGCGCAGGGTCAAGGCGATGCGGGTTGCCATGCGATCGGCGACTTCGCGCGCGAGGTTTTCGAGCGCAGTCTGCTCTGCGGCGATGGTGGCGTATTCCGAACTCACCACGTCGATCCCGGCATCGGAGCCCGCGGTGGCATCGAGCACAATGGTGCCGTCCGCCAGATCGATCAGCTGGTAACGCGCGCGCAGGATGCGGCGCTGGCGGGTAACGGTATCATCGCCCAGCACGCCGAGCGCATCGAGCCGATCATCCAGCCGCACATCAAGGCGGTAGACGGGCGTCGCTTGCCCGGCCGCTCCGAGGCGTTCTTCCAGCGCATTCTTCACCAGCCAGCCGCCGCGCCCCGGAATCGGCGGGATATCGACCGCCGCCAGCCCCTGAGCCACGGCGGAGGAGCCGCCACCTGCGTACATCGGTGACAGGCCGCAGGCAGTGGCGGCAAGCAGAGCCAGCAGGGCGAAGAGAATCCGCATCAGGTGACGATATTCACCAATCGGTCGGGTACGACAATGACCTTGCGGATTGCAGCGCCATTGATCGAGCGCTGGAGGTTGGTCGAGGCCATTGCCAGCGCTTCGAGTTGATCCTTCGAAGCGCCCTTGGGTGCGGTGACGGTGTCGCGCAGCTTGCCCATGTGCTGGAGCGCGATGGTGACCTCGTCATCGACGAGCAATGCGGGATCGACTTCGGGCCATGCGGCGTCGGCAATCAAGCCTTCGCCCATCGCTGCCCACGCTTCCTCGGCCAAGTGCGGCATCATCGGCGCGGCGAGGTGCACCAGCGCACGGATCGCGGCGGAGCGGCTGGCGGACGGCGCGGCTTTCTCCACCGCGCCGGTCAGTTCGTAGATCCGCGCCACGGCCTTGTTGAAGCCGAGCGCTTCGATATCCGAGGCGACCGCTGCGATGGTCTGGTGGCTCTTGCGGTCCAGCGCTTTATCCTCGCCCGCTGCGCCCGCGTCATAGGCCGAGAACAGCCGCCACAGCCGCTGGACGAAGCGCGCGCAGCCCTCGATCCCGGCATCGGACCACGGCAGGTCGCGCTCGGGCGGGCTGTCCGAAAGCATGAACCAGCGCACCGCGTCCGCGCCATGCCTGGCGATGATCGCATCGGGATCGACGACGTTCTTCTTCGACTTCGACATCTTGATGACGCGGCCGACCTCGACCGGCGCACAATCGGCCAGCAGTGTCGCCCCATCTGAGGTGCGGTCCACTTCCTCCGGCCCGAAGAACACCGGGACGCCCCGGCTCTCGTCGAGGCGGCTATAAGTCTCGTGCGTCACCATGCCTTGCGTGAACAGCGCCGCAAACGGCTCCTTCACATCAAGCTTGCCGATGTGGGCCAAGGCCCGCGTCCAGAAGCGGGCGTAGAGCAGGTGCAGAATCGCGTGCTCGATGCCGCCGATATAGTGCTGCACCGGCATCCACTTGGCGACCTCTTCAGGGTCGAAGGGACGGTCAGCGGGCTGGCTCGCAAAGCGAAGGAAGTACCAGGAGCTGTCGACGAAGGTGTCGAGCGTATCGGTTTCGCGCAGCGCGGGCTTGCCGCTGATCGGGCAGGTCGTGTGCTTCCACGTGGGATGGCGATCGAGCGGGTTGCCCGGCTCACTGAAGTCGATGTCCTCGGGCAGCACCACGGGGAGCTGGTCCTTGGGGACCGGCACCGGGCCGTGATCGGGGCTGTGAATGATCGGGATCGGCGTGCCCCAATAGCGTTGCCGCGAAATGCCCCAATCGCGCAGGCGCCACACGGTGCGCCCCTCGCCCCAACCGTCGCTTTCGGCGCGGCGGATGACTTCGGCCTTGGCCTCCTCAACGGTCATACCATTGAGGAAACCGGAGTTGACGACTACCCCGTCGCCGGCCTCGGCCTCGCCTTCGAACGGCGCATCGGCGCGAGCCGGATCGGTGGCGACGACGCGAGCGATCGGCAGGCCGTATTTGGTGGCAAATTCGAAGTCGCGCTGGTCATGCCCCGGCACGCCCATCACCGCGCCCGTACCATATTCCATCAGCACGAAGTTGGCGATGAAGACGGGGAGCGCCTCGCCCGTAAAGGGATGGCGCGCGGTGATCGCGGTGCGATAGCCCAGCTTTTCTGCGGTCTCGACCTCCGCCGCCTTGGTCCCGCCGCGCTTGCACGCTTCGATGAAGGCGGAAACCTCGGCGTCGCCCGCCAGCCCTTGGGCAATCGGGTGATCGGCAGCGATGGCGCAGAAGCTTGCGCCGAAGATCGTGTCGGGGCGGGTGGTGTAAACCGGCAGCTTGCCGCCGTCTGACAGATCAAAGCTGAACTCCAAGCCCTGCGACTTGCCGATCCAGTTCTCCTGCATCAGGCG
The DNA here is from genome assembly GCA_046296075.1 of Erythrobacter sp. Classification (GTDB taxonomy): domain Bacteria; phylum Pseudomonadota; class Alphaproteobacteria; order Sphingomonadales; family Sphingomonadaceae; genus Erythrobacter. The sequence continues at coordinate 16,644 of JBKBMC010000040.1, forward strand.
AACCTTCTCGGGCCAGTCCTCAAGCTTGCCGAGCCCCTCCAGCAGATCGTCCGCAAAATCGGTGATCTTCAGGAACCACTGGTTCAGCTTGCGCTTCTCGACCTCCGCGCCCGAGCGCCAGCCCTTGCCGTCGATCACCTGTTCGTTCGCCAGAACCGTCATGTCGACCGGATCCCAGTTGACGGTCGATTCCTTGCGGTACACCAGCCCCGCCTCGTAGAGATCGAGGAACAGCGCCTGTTCGTGGCCGTAATATTCGGGATCGCAGGTGGCGAATTCGCGCGTCCAGTCCAATGCGAAGCCGATGCGCTGCAATTGCGCCTTCATCTGCGCAATGTTCTGGCGGGTCCAGCCGCCCGGGTGGACGCCCTTTTCCATCGCGGCGTTTTCCGCCGGCATCCCGAAGGCATCCCAGCCCATTGGGTGCAGAACCTCGAACCCGCGCATCTTCTGGTAGCGCGCCAAGACGTCACCCATCGTGTAGTTGCGCACATGGCCCATGTGGATGCGCCCCGAAGGATAGGGGAACATCTCAAGGATGTAGCTTTTCGGCTTGGGGCTGTCCGAATCGGCGGTGAAGGTGCCTGCTTCGGCCCATGCCGCTTGCCAGCGCGAGTCGGCGACTTGCGGATCGAAACGCCCCCGGCCGTCACTGGCGGACGGATCAATAGGAATATCACTCATGCAGCGGTCCGCTTGGAAAATGACAGGAGGACGGGCGCTCGTCCGGCTGATCAGCCTCGCGACATGGCCTGACGGCGCAGATCGCGCGCCTTGGTGAGGATGATATCCTCAAGCTTTTGCACGGTCGCAGCTTGCACCGGGGCATCGACCCAATTGCCGCCCTGCGAAATCTGGCGGCTGGCGCTCACCCGCAGGGCATCGGCGCGCAGATCCTGATCAAGGATTGCGATGGTCAGCTTCACCCGCTCGCCCGGATTGGCCGGATTGGCATACCAGTCGGTGATGATCACACCGCCTGCGCTGTCAGCGCTGACCAGCGGCGCAAAACTCGCGGTTTCGAGCGCAGCACGCCAGAGGAAGGCATTGACCCCGATGGTGTTGACCTGTGCGGCTTCCATCCGGGTGACCTTGGCACGGCTCTTCCCGCCGCAGGCCGGCAGCACGGTGAGCATTGCCAGCGCCGCCGAAGCCAGCGCCAGACGCGCAGCTCCGGAGCGCAGCATGGGAGGTTGGGCATTGGTTGCGCGTGTCACTGGCTGAATTCCTTCCGTCGTCGGCGAGCGCTGTATAACTTTCAGCCCGCCTGCGGCAAGCTTCATCAAGGGTCATGCCCGCTTTATCGCGTCTGAACGCAGCTGACGAGGCTACCGCGCGTTTTGCCGGATTGTGTGCCTTGCGCAACAGGTCGCGATGGAATCGCGACATGGGGCTTTCTCCCCATTGTATGCTGGGGGCTTTGTCCTCATGTTCGTTGAAGAGTTGCATATTCCGACTCAGCCTCCATTCATGAGAGGCGCGACAAGAGTAATTGTGATACTAGGGGCATGACGGACGGATTCGTTCGTCAGATTTTTTGGGAAACCGGCACAGTGGCACGGCAGGCAAGCATGGCAGGGGGCAAGCGGCGCGCAGTGCCGCTGTTCGTGCTGGCGGCTGCTTCGATGCTCGCCCTCCCCACCGCGAGCCTTGCGCTCGTGACTTCGCACAAAAGCTTGAGCTCTTTCGAATCGACGGGGCTTAACGTGTTCACCCCGGCAAGCGTTGATCCGGCGCTTGCTGCCCGCGTTGCTGAAAAGGCGCAGGGCAAGGGGCTGCGCTTCACACCCGCACGCGCCACACCGGCAGTAGGCGAACGCACGGTGACTATTGCCGTCCGCGTTGATGATGATCGTGCACAGGCGATCTCGGTGCGCCGTGCGATCGATGCGGTGCCGGGCCTGGGCAATGGCGCCGCCATTATCGGGCTGCAGGCCAGCAAGTTCGAGCTGGGCGCGGCGCGCGGTTACAAGACTTTTGCTCGCCCGATCGACCTGTCGACAAGCGTGCGCAAGATGACGATGCCCGATCTTGCCGAGTTTGAGCCTTCGCGCCCCAAGGCCGAAGACAAGCCGGGCCGTTTGCAGCCGCGCATTGGCCTGGAGGATCGTCAGGTGGCGGGCCGCTCGCCCAACACGCTTGATTCGCTGGCCGCACAGACGGTCGATCTCGGCGGCAGCTTCCGGCTTTCGCCCAATCTCGATGTTCGCGCGGGCGTGCGGATTTCGCAGGAGCGTGATCGCCTTGATCCGCTCACCAATTCCATTCAGGACAGCCAGGCCGTTTACGTCGGCACCCAGCTGAAGTTCTGATCGCGCAGCCCTGCGCATAGCTATTCCCCGCTTTCCCTGACGCTACGGCATCGCTAGGCTGCGCGTTGAAACGCACAGTCATGCGAGGAAGGAATTGCCATGGGCCGGGTTGCCATCGTTACCGGAGGAACGCGCGGGATCGGGGAGGCGATCTGCAAGCGGCTCCAGCGGCAGGGCCATACCGTCATCGCCAATTATGCCGGGAACGAGGAAAAGGCGCAGCGCTTCACCGCAGAAACCGGCATCCCCGCACGCAAGTGGGATGTTGGCGATCATGAGGCCTGCCTTGCAGGTTGCGCCGCGGTCGAGGCGGAATTCGGCCCTATCGACATCGTCGTCAACAATGCCGGGATCACCCGTGATGGCACTTTGCACAAGATGAGCTTTGACGACTGGAACGAGGTGCTGCGTATCAACCTTGGCGGGTGCTTCAACATGGCCAAGGCGACTTTCCCCGGCATGCGCGAACGCGGCTGGGGGCGGATCGTCAACATCGGCTCGATCAACGGGCAGGCGGGCCAATACGGGCAGGTCAATTATGCTGCGGCCAAATCGGGCATCCACGGCTTCACCAAAGCGCTAGCGCAGGAAGGCGCGAAGTTCGGGGTGACGGTGAACGCCATCGCGCCGGGCTATATCGACACCGACATGGTCGCCGCTGTGCCCGCTCCGGTGCTCGAAAAGATCGTCGCCAAGATTCCCGTCGGCCGCCTCGGCATGGCTGAGGAAATCGCGCGCGGGGTGGCTTTCCTCACCAGCGAGAACGGCGGTTTCATGACGGGTTCGACCATGAGTATCAACGGCGGCCAGCACATGTATTGAGGGTGCGTCCCCGTTCGACGTTGCCAACAATCCGCGGCTCGCATGTTGCGTTTCCATGACGCGGCGCTAGGCGGAAGTGGGGCGCCATTCAGGGGATTCGCAGCACCATGAAAATCATGTCCGGCAATTCGAACCTGCCGCTTGCAAGGGCGATTGCCGCCTATCTCGAAATCCCGTTGACCGATGCGAGCGTGCGCCGCTTTTCTGACGAGGAAGTCTTCGTCGAAATCCACGAGAACGTGCGCGGCGAGGACGTGTTCGTTGTCCAGCCGACCAATTTCCCGGCGAACGACAACCTGATGGAACTGCTGATCTGCATTGATGCGCTGCGCCGTGCCTCGGCCAAGCGGATCACGGCGGTGGTGCCTTACTTCGGCTATGCCCGGCAGGATCGCAAGCCGGGCCCGCGCACGCCAATCTCGGCCAAGCTGGTGGCCAACCTGATCACCGAAGCGGGCGCGGACCGGATGCTCGCGGTGGATCTTCACGCCGGGCAGATTCAGGGCTTCTTCGATATCCCGACCGATAACCTCTATGCCGCGCCAGTCATGGCGGCGGATATTCAGGCGCGTTACGGCGATCAGGATCTGATGGTGGTCTCTCCCGATGTCGGCGGGGTGGTGCGCGCCCGTGCGCTGGCCAAGCGGCTCGACAATGCGCCGCTCGCCATCGTTGACAAGCGCCGTGATCGTCCGGGCGAAAGCGAAGTGATGAACATCATCGGCGATGTGGCGGGGCGGCATTGCATCCTCATCGATGACATCATCGATTCGGGCGGCACGCTGTGCAACGCTGCGGCAGCGCTGCTGGAAAATGGCGCGGCGAGCGTCGCGGCCTACATCACCCACGGCGTGCTGTCGGGCGGGGCGGTGGCGCGCATCAACGGATCGAGCCTCAAGGAGTTGGTCATCACCGATTCGATCCGCCCGACCGAGGCAGCCGAAGCGTCTGATCGCATCCGTGTCCTCACCATCGCGCCGCTTATCGGCGAGGCGATCCGGCGGATTGCCGACGAAAGTTCGGTCAGCTCGCTTTTCGACTGATGTTTGACCCCGACGAGATTCGGGGCATGCTCATCAGCGCGGCGCAGCAGCGCACAGCGCTGACTTATTCAGAAGTGCTGGGTGCGCTTGGCCACCGTTTCACCCGTCCGTTGATGCGCCAGCTCTGCAAGGTGCTTGATGCTATCGACGAGGATGGGCGCGCAGCGGGCGAGCCGGGCCTTGCTGTGCTGGTGGTGCGCCAGTCTGATGGCCTGCCGGGACAGGGCTGGTTTGTTGCGCGCGCGGCGCTGTATGATGATCTGCCGCTCGACTGGGAGGGTTTGGAAGCCCGCCGTTATATCGAGGCTAGGCAGGCGGAAGCTTTCGACTATTGGGCCACACCATGACCGATAAAGACCTCACTCTCGCCCTGCGCCTCGCGGATGCAGCTGGCGCTGCGATCCGGCCGCTGTTTCGCGGCGCGTGGGACCACGAACGCAAGGCCGATCGCTCCTTCGTGACCGAAGCGGATCGTGCCGCCGAAGCGGCGATGCGCCAACTGATCGAGGCCGAGTTCCCCGCCGACGGCATTATCGGCGAGGAATACGGCACCCGCAACGAAGGTGCAGGGCGGCAATGGGTGCTCGATCCGATCGACGGCACCACCAGCTTCATCGCCGGCCGCCCGATCTTTGGCACGCTGATCGCCTTGCTTCAGGATGGTTGGCCCGTGCTCGGCATCATCGATCAGCCGATTGCGG
>JBKBMC010000041.1:0-14040 GCA_046296075.1 Erythrobacter sp.
GGTGTGGCGCTGCCTTCGATCTGGCTGTGGGATTCGGAAACCGATGCGCTCGAATGTGTCAAGCGCTTCGAATATCAGGATTTTCGTGACCGTCTGAGCTGACAGGCAAGGCTTCGCACCGCTCCGACATCCCCCGCAACGCAGGCGCTTTTCTGTCATATCTTTGTCAGGCTTGGGAGCCTGTCTTCAAAAAGTAACCTTTGGTCCCGCGCAGGGGCATTTTTCGTTTGCATTTCCCCCCCCAGGCCCTATCTGCGCCGTTCCGCTGCCCCAAGGGGACTTCCAAACCGCAAGGCAGCTTGTCGTTTTATGGTTTCAACAAACCGTTTTGGGGGTCCCTTGAGTTGCACATCTATCCTGACGCACTGGCTGTAGTCCGCGACCTCCGTCCGGACGAACCTGTAATCCTTAACCGTCCGCATGCGGCACGGCGCGCAGCCCGCTTCTTCATCGAGAAGTTTCCGGGCAAGGTGCTCTATGCGGTCAAGGCAAACCCGGCGCCTGACCTGATCCAGATCCTGTGGGATTCGGGCGTGACGCATTACGATGTCGCCTCGATTGCCGAAGTGCGTCTGGTGCGTGGTCTGCTGCCTGATGCGGTGCTGTGCTTCATGCACCCGGTGAAAACGGCCGCCGCGATCCGCGAAGCCTATTTCGAACATGGCGTGCGCACGTTCAGCCTCGACACGGCCGAAGAGCTGGAAAAGATCGTTGATGCCTGCCGCGATCCGGAAACGGGCGAGGCGGCACGCGACCTGCGGCTGTGCGTGCGGCTGCGCGTCTCCTCGGAATATTCGGAGCTTTCGCTGGCATCGAAGTTCGGCTGCGACCTGATCGAAGCGCCTGTGCTGCTTCAGGAAGTCCGCCAGCATTGCGACTGGCTGGGCGTGTGCTTCCATGTCGGCAGCCAGGCGATGACGCCGTTTGCCTTCGTTCAGGCGCTGGATCGCACCCGCGCGGCAATTGCCGAGGCAGGCGTGGTGATCGACATGATCGATGTCGGCGGGGGCTTCCCGAGCACCTATCCCGGGCTCGAGCCGCCGCCACTCGAAGATTACTTCGCGATCATTTCGCGCCACTTCGAAGCGCTGCCGATTGCCTATAACGCCGAGCTCTGGTGCGAACCGGGCCGGGCGCTGTGCGCGGAATATTCGTCGATGGTGGTGCAGGTGACCAAGCGCCGCGGTGAAGAGCTTTACATCAATGATGGCGCTTACGGCGCGCTTTATGATGCTGCCCATGTCGAATGGCGGTTCCCGGTGCGCGCGTTGGAAGATGATCTGATCGAGCCGCTGAAGGATTTCTCCTTCTACGGGCCGACCTGTGATGATGCCGATTACATGAAGGGGCCGTTTGCGCTTCCGGCAGATATTCAGGCGGGCGATTACATCGAGATCGGGATGCTCGGCGCTTACGGCGCAGCGATGAAGACCGGCTTCAACGGCTTTGGCGAGGCGATTGTCGTGATGGTCGCTGATGAGCCGATGGCAAGCCTCTACACCGGTGAGCGCGAGCGTCCGGCAATCGATAACGTGGTGAGCCTCAGGTAACAGTTTCTGCCCTTGCGTGCGGCGCACGCGAGGGCAAGCTTATGCAAACCGCACGCTTCATCCGGCGTTATGCGCGCCAATTACCGCGATAATATCGTCGGTGGTGTGGCCAACCAGATCCTTGTCGATTTCCGCGAGCAGGCGCGCCGCAGTGGCGCGGCCATAATGCTGGCGAAGCACGCCCAGTGTCTTCGGTGCGGCGATGACGACAATCGGGGCATCCGCGTGATCCGCAGCCGCCTGCTCCAGCGTCCCTGCGGCCGTGCGTGCAAATCGGTCTTCGGCTTGCTGATGCCAGTCGGTATCGCCGTAACTGCTGCGGCGCTCGCCCATGCGCGATTGGGTACGTCCGGGCGCGTCGCTTCCTTGTTCGCGGGTCGCAGGATTTTCCTGCTGTGTGTGCGACAGGGTTTCGAGGAAAGCATATTTCTCGTCTCCCTGATTGCGGAAGACGAGCATCTCCGCCCCGTCAGCGACCATCACCAGCGTGCCGTGTTCGATCTTCATGTGCCTTCCCTCCGGACTGACTGACCGGTGCGATGCGACCATTTCTGCCGATCATAGACATTTCATTCTATCCGCGTTGATGAGGGCAGTATTTGTTCCTGATCAAATCAGATCGTGGTCAGAGGCCTAATCGGCTTTGCCAGCAAGTGGCCGAACGCGAGGCTGCGCGGCTCTCCCTGAACTGTACCACCGCCAGTGGGGGAGGACTTCTTCAATCGAACCCCACAAAGCGCGCGGCTTCGCTCACGTCGCGCCGCGTGATCTTGACCGGGTTTGCCGGAAAATCGGGATCGGGCCAGCCCATCGCGACGGCCTTCATGATCACCTGATCTTCAGGAATGCCCGCATGTTCGCGCACCACCGGGCTTTGCATGATCCCTTGCGAATTGATCACGCAGCCCAGACCGCGCGACCACGCGGCATTGACCAATGCGGTTGTCACCGCGCCGCAATCGAAGGGGGTGTCATCGCTGCCATCAAGCTCGCGGTCATAGGTGATGATCACGCAGACCGGCGCGTCGAACTGGCGAAAGCCGCGCAGCACCCAGTCTTGCCGCGCTTCCTTGTCGTCGCGGGCGATCCCCATCGCTTCGAACAGCTGGATCGCGCAGCCGACCTGGCGTTCACGGTGCACGCCTGCAAATGCCTCGCCCCGGCGGAATTCACGGCTGTCGGGCTCGCCTGCGAGGATCCGTTCGGTGTTGCCCTTGCGGATGCGATCAAGCGGTTCGCCGGTGATGACATGGAAGTGATAGGGTTGGGTGTTCATCGACGAGGGCGAGCGCATGGCCATCGCCAGAATTTCCTCGATCAGCGCGCGCGGCACTGGCTTGTCGAGATAGCCGCGGATCGAACGCCGCCCAAGGACGACCTCGGCGTAGGTCTGCTGCGGATTGCCGCTCATTGCTTTCTCCCGAATCTGTGTATCGGAAGGCGTGCTAGCGCAGCCTTGGCCTTGCTCAAAGGACGCTACGGCATGGCGCAGTGGATCAGGCTGCCTCGGCGAGCTGCAGTTCGAGCCGGTCCCAGATTTCCACCAGCGCGCTCGTCAGCTCGTCCATCATCGGCTCGGTGTGGGCGGGGCCGGGAGTGAAGCGCAGGCGTTCGGTCCCGCGCGGCACTGTCGGGAAATTGATCGGCTGCACATAGACGCCATATTCGGCCAGCAGGATGTCGCTGATCTTCTTGGCGCGCACCGGATCGCCGACCATCAGCGGGACGATGTGGGTGACAGAGTCCATTACCGGCAGGCCCGCCTCGGCAAATTTGAGCTTGAGCATGGCGGCTGCGCGCATCTGCGCGTTGCGCTCGACATTGCTCTCCTTGAGGTGGCGTACCGAGGCGAGCACGCCTGCCACCAGCACGGGCGACAGCGAGGTCGTGAAGATGAAGCCCGGCGCATAGCTGCGGATGCAATCGACCACCTTGGTGCTGGCTGCGATATAGCCGCCCATCACGCCAAACGCCTTGCCCAGCGTGCCTTCAATTATGTCGATGCGGTGCGCGGCATTGTCGCGTTCGGAAATGCCGCCGCCGCGCGCGCCATACATGCCGACTGCGTGGACTTCGTCGATATAGGTGAGCGCGTTGTATTTCTCGGCCAGATCGCAGATCGCGTGGATGGGGGCCACATCGCCATCCATCGAATAGACGCTTTCAAACGCGATCAGCTTGGGCGTGTCGGGGCTTTCCGCCGCGAGCAGTTCTTCCAGATGCGCCACATCATTGTGGCGGAACACGCGCTTGGGACAGCCCGAATTGCGAATGCCTGCGATCATGCTGGCATGATTGAGTTCGTCAGAGAAGATCACGCAGCCCGGCAGCAGCTTGGCCAGCGTCGAAAGCGTCGCATCATTCGAGACATAGCCCGAGGTGAACAGCAGTGCGGCTTCCTTGCCGTGCAGATCAGCCAGCTCACTTTCCAATTCGAGGTGGAAATGCGTATTGCCGCCGATGTTGCGCGTGCCGCCGCTGCCTGCGCCCACATCGTGCAGCGCGGCTTCCATCGCGCCGATCACCTTTTCATGCTGGCCCATGCACAGGTAATCATTCGAACACCACACAGTGATCGGCTTCGGGCCGTTATGCCCGTGAAAACAGCGCGCATTGGGATAGGCGCCCTTGTTGCGCATGATATCGATGAAGACGCGGTAACGGCCTTCCTCGTGAAGGCGGTCAATCGCAGCATCGAAAATCTGGTCGTAGTTCACGTGGCGCAGCTCGTTTTGTCTCTCGTGTGGTATCAAACCCTCACGCGGCCCAAAGGTTTCGCGGCGCTATCTAAGGGCGAGCGGCGCAATTTGCCACCGCGATGTTTGCGAGCGGTTCGCAGGGATACAGGGCGGATTCAGAAGGCCTCGACCGGGCCGAAGCCGCGCGCTGCCAGCGCGCTTTCGAGGCCCGCAGCGCTTTCGAGCGGGCCGGTGACGACGAAGCGATTGGGCCCGTGGCGGGCGAAGTCCTGCCCTTCGAGCAAATGCACGATCCGCCGTGCAATGCCTTGCGCGCCATCGACCAGCGCCACCTCGGGGCCGAACACCGCGGCCAGTTCTTCGGACAGCAGCGGGAAATGCGTGCAGGCGAGCACCAGCGTATCGATCTCGCCGCCGCCCGGCATCGCCCGGAGCTGCTCGGCAATCGCTTGCACTGGCGGAAGATCAACCGGCTGGCCGCGCAGCTTGGCTTCGGCAAGGCTGACAAATTCGGGCGCGGCGATGCGCAGCAGCCTGGTGCCATTGGCAAAATCGGCCTCCAGCCTGTCAACATAGGCCTGCCGGATCGTCGCCTCGGTGCCAATCAGCCCGATTGTGCCGGTTTTCGTCTGCGCCGCAGCGGGCTTGATCGCGGGGACCGTGCCAACCACCGGCACTTCCACCACCTCGCGCACCATGCCGAGCGCGATGGTGCTGGCAGTGTTGCAGGCAATGCAGACGAGGCGAGGGCGAAACCGTTCGGCCATGCGGCCCAGCAATCCGGCGACGCGGGCGGCGATCTGGGCTTCGGTCTTGTTGCCATAGGGCAGGCCGGCAAGATCAGCAGCGTAGATCACCGGTGCTTGCGGCAGCATTTCGCGCAGCGCGTCATAAACCGTCAGCCCGCCCACACCGGAATCGAAGATCAGAATGGGGGAGGATGCTTCGACCATCACACGATCCGCGATGGCCGAGGTGTCCGGTTTGGTCAACTCTCGGGAACGGGCCGCACTTTGAGAGCTATCGTGGTATCGATTCCCAGTTCAGCGAGCCGCGCACTGTTCCAAGCATGGAATTCACGAAAGGAAATGCGACCGTCTCCGTCCGTATCAGCTTCGGCGTAGAATTGGGCGATCTGTTCAGGATCCGTGCCGTCCCCAAACACCGCCGTGGTCTCCTGATCTTCGAGTCTGGCGGGGTCGATGACGGCCATCGCCACAAAGGGTGATTCGGGCTGCTCGAGATAACCGCTTCCGTCCTCGTCGAGCTTGTTGAAAATCGGCTCCATATTGGTGTCGATCTGGATTACGCCGGAATCGGCGGGTTTTGTGGCTTCAGTGCCAGGTTGGCCTGCAGAGGTTAGGGCAAGAGCGAAAGCAATGGTAAGCGACATGGCAATACCTCCAAACAAGACGGATCGATATTGCGGAATTAGGCGCGGCGAAGGTGCTGGCGTAAGGTCCGCCGGAGCGGTTACAGTCTGATCGTACCCCTCGGCCCGCGCTAACATCCGCGCCGCTTCGAGCGAGGATGCGACCCCGAGCTTGAGCCGCGCCGTCTTGAGCCGCTTTTCGACGGCATGATGCGAAACCCCTAGGTCGAGCGCGATTTCCTTTGCGGTCTTGTGATCAAGCCAGCCGCGCAAGGCTTGTCTTTCACGCTCGGTCAGCTTCGCTATCTCGTTGTTCGGACGGTTTTCGGCTTCCATGATTGCCAGAGTAACTGCTAGCGAACGCAAGGCAAAGTACGGCCGGACAGTAAGGAGAGGCTTCGCGCGCTATGGAACCAGTGTTTGCCGCCGCGTTGGGCTTTGTGTGCGGTTCAATTCCTTTCGGCCTGATCCTCACCCGCGCTGCGGGGCTTGGCGATGTGCGCAAGATCGGCAGCGGCTCGATCGGCGCAACCAATGTGCTGCGCACCGGCAACAAGGGGTTGGCAGCGGCCACTGTGCTGCTTGATGCGCTGAAAGGCGCTTTGCCGGTGCTGGCAGCGGCGCAGATATGGCCGGGCACCGAAGGGATTGTCGCGGTCGCGGCGGTAGCTGGTCATTGTTTCACGCCCTGGCTTGCGTTCAAGGGGGGCAAGGGATTTGCGACGGCGGCCGGCGTGCTCGCCGCGATGGCCTGGCCGATCATGCTGGTATGCGCTGGCATCTGGGCGGCAACGCTGGCGCTAAGCCGGATTTCGAGCGTGTCCTCGATGGTTGCAGTCGTCGCTGCACCGGTGGTCGCGGGGCTGTGGGGCGATATCTGGCTGGTCTCGCCGCTGGTGGTGATTGCCGCGATCGTGCTCATCCAGCACCGCGCCAATATCGGGCGTCTGATGCGCGGTGAGGAGCCGAGGATAGGCGCCAAATCATGAGACGAGACGATATCTGATGGAAGCTTCCGGGTCGCAGCGGGAGCCTTCCTCCCCCACTTTGAGCCAGGCCGAAGCCTTTGCCCGCATCCGCCTGCTGCGTTCGCCCAATATCGGGCCGATTTCCTATCGCCAGCTGCTGGCGCGCTTTGGCACGGCTGTCGCCGCACTGGATGCACTGCCTGATCTGGCGAGCCGCGGTCGCGGGCCCTATCGCCCCGCCAGCGCGGATAGCATCGAACGCGAGGTTGCTGCGGTGCGCCGTGCCGGCGCGCGCTACCTGTTCCACGATCAGCCGGATTACCCCGCGCTGCTGGCCGAGCTTGACTCCGCGCCGCCGATCCTCACCTGCCGCGGGCGTCTGGAATTGTTTGCCGCACCATGCGTTGCGCTGGTTGGTGCGCGCAATGCCAGCGCTGCTGCCGTCAAGCTGGCGCGCGAATTTGCCGCCCACCTTGCCGCAGCTGGTTTTACCGTGGTTTCGGGGCTGGCGCGGGGGATTGATGGCGCGGCGCATGAAGGTGCCTTTCCGCACACCATCGGGGTAATCGCAAGCGGCATCGAGATTGCCTATCCGCCGGAGCATACTGAACTTCAGGAACGGATCGCCACCAGCGGCCTGTTGATCGCTGAACAGCCACCGGGGACGGAGCCGCGCGGACGGCATTTCCCCTCGCGCAACCGCATCATCGCCGGGCTGGCATCCGGCACGCTGGTGGTCGAAGCCGCGCCGCAATCGGGCAGCCTTATCACTGCGCGCCTCGCCGGAGAGGCTGGACGTGAGGTGATGGCTATCCCCGGCTCGCCGCTCGACAGCCGATCTCTGGGATGCAACCAGTTGATCCGTGAAGGTGCTGTGCTGGTGCAAACCCCCGATGAGGTGATCGAAGTGCTGCAAAGCTTTACAGGCACGCCGCGCTCAAGCTTTCGTGTCGCCGATGATGCCGGCGGTTTTGACTATGCCGAACTCGCCCATGCTGAAACGGGCGAGGGCGCTGATGCGATCGCGGGCCTTGTCAGCTCCGCACCTGTCAGCATCGATGAACTTGTCCAGCAGTCAGGAGCGAGTGCAGCTGCAGTGCATCTTGCGCTGCTTGAGATGGAACTGGCGGGGGAGATCTTGCGGGATCACAGCGGGCTGGTGCGTCTTGCCGGTTAATCCTTTCCCTTGCACAACCCGCTTGACGCCGTAAGACGCAGCGCCCCACTCTCGCGCGTACACACACGTAAGGGACATCCGGCCTTTATCATGCAGCTTGTCATCGTTGAATCCCCCGCCAAGGCGAAAACCATCGAGAAGTATCTCGGCAAGGACTTCAAGGTTCTTGCGTCCTATGGCCATGTCCGCGACCTTCCGGCGAAGGATGGCAGCGTCAACCCGGACGAGGATTTCGCGATGGAGTGGGAACTCTACCGCGACAAGCAAAGCCGGTTCAAGGAAATCGCCGATGCCGCCAAGGGCGCGACCCGGCTGGTGCTGGCGACCGACCCTGACCGTGAGGGCGAGGCAATCAGCTGGCACGTTCAGGAACTGCTGGCGAAGCGCAAGGCGCTGCCCAAGGTGGTTGACCGGGTGACGTTCAACGCCATTACCAAGCAGGCCGTGACCGAGGCGATGACGCGTCCGCGCCAGCTCGATAAGCCGTTGATCGATGCCTATCTGGCGCGCCGCGCGCTCGATTACCTGTTCGGCTTTACCCTTTCGCCCGTGCTGTGGCGCAAGCTGCCGGGCGCCAAGAGCGCGGGGCGCGTCCAATCGGTCGCGCTGCGGCTGATTGTTGATCGCGAGCGCGAGATCGAAGCCTTCCGGGCGGATGAATACTGGTCCGTTGTTGCCCGTATGCAGCACGATGGCACGGAGTTCGATGCGCGGCTGGTGCGGTTCCGGGGTGAAAAGCTCGATAAGCTTTCGCTGGGTGCGCAAGGCATTGCCTTGGAAGCCAAGGCCGCTGTCGAGGCCGGGCGCTTCACCGTCGAAGGCGCCGAGACCAAGCCGCTGAAGCGCAATCCCGCGCCGCCTTTCACCACCTCGACGCTGCAACAGGAAGCCGCGCGCAAGCTTGGCTATTCTGCCCAGCACACCATGCGGCTCGCGCAGTCGCTCTATGAAGCGGGCGCGATCACATACATGCGTACCGATGGCGTGCAGATGGATGCGGGCGCGATTGCCGCGCTGCGCGATGCGATTGGCGCACGCTATGATAGCGCTTATCTGCCGGAAAAGCCGCGCTTCTACAGCACCAAGGCCAAGAACGCGCAGGAAGCCCACGAGGCGATCCGGCCGACCGATTTCACCCGTGAGCGGGCCGGGACGGGCGATGAGGCCAAGCTTTATGACCTGATCTTCAAGCGCGCGATGGCGAGCCAGATGGCAACCGCGCAGCTGGAACGCACCACTGTTTCCTTGCGCGATGCAACCGGGCAGCACGAATTGCGCGCCACCGGGCAGGTGATCCGCTTCCCCGGGTTCCTTGCGGTCTATCAGGAAGGCTTCGACGACGCGGACGACGACGAAAGCGGCCTGCTGCCCGTGATGAAGGCGGGCGACAGTCCGGCCAAGCGCGCGGTCGATGCGACCCAGCACTTCACGCAGCCGCCGCCCCGCTTTTCGGAAGCCTCGCTGGTCAAGCGGTTGGAGGAACTCGGCATAGGGCGGCCTTCGACCTATGCCTCGACCATCCAGACCTTGCGCGATCGCGCCTATGTGCGGATGGAGAAAAACCGTTTCTTTGCCGAGGAAAGCGGACGGCTGCTGACAGCCTTTCTCGAACGGTTCTTCCCCGATTACGTTGCCTATGATTTCACCGCCGGGATGGAGGACGAGCTCGATGTCGTCTCCGACGGGCGCGAGGATTACAAGGCGCTGCTCGCCCGCTTCTGGAAGGATTTCAAGCCCAAAGCCGACGAGGTGATGGAGAAACTGCCTTCGGAAGTGACCGAGGCGCTGGATGAATACCTGTCGGACTTCCTGTTCCCGCCGCGTGCCGATGGCACCGATCCGCGCGATTGCCCGCTGTGCGCCGCTGAAGGGCGCGCCAATGGCCGGCTGTCGCTCCGGGGTGGGCGCTTCGGGGCGTTCGTGGCCTGCGCCAATTATCCCGAGTGCAAATATACCCGCCGGTTTGCCCAGCCGGGCGGCGAGGGAGAAGGCAGCGCCGATGATGGTGTGATGGGCCAGCATCCCGAAACCGGAATCGACATTGTCCGCAAGACGGGCCGCTTCGGCCCCTATGTCGAAATGGGTTCGGGCAAGGATGCCAAGCGTGCCTCGATCCCCAAGGACCTCGATGATTTCGATCTGGATTGGGCGGTCAAGCTGATCGATCTGCCCCGCATCATCGGTGCGCATCCTGACACGGGTCTGGAAATAGAAGCCAATATCGGGCGTTACGGGCCTTACCTGCGGCACGATGGCAAGTATGGCAAGCTGACGAATACCCGCGAAGTGTTCGAGGTGGGGATGAACCGCGCGGTTGATATCCTCGCACAGGCTGCCAACCGCGGCGGCGCCGGTGCGGCACGAGGCAAGGCCGAACCGATGGCGACGCTTGGCGCGCATCCGGTCAGCGGCGGGGAGATCAAGGTCATGCCGGGGCGTTATGGTCCTTATGTGACTGACGGCACCACGAACGCCACCATCCCGCGCGATACCAAGCCCGAGGACGTGACGCTCGCCCAGGCTGTCGAACTGATCGACGCGCGCGCAGCCAAAGGCCCGGCCAAGGGAAAAGCCAAGGCGGGGGTGAAGAAGAAGGCCGCGCCGAAAAAGAAGGCAGCACCCAAAAAGAAACCCGCCGCCAAGAAATAACGGCCTTGGGGGCGATCTCGCGCCCGCGTTGGTAAATCGTCAAGCTTTGGCACTTATCACGAGTCTCCAAGACCGGGGACCGCAAACGTGATCGAGATTGAAGTCCAGAACGAGACCCACCAGAGCCAGTCGCGGCTGCGCTTTGCAGCCGTGCCGCGGATCGGCGAGGGCATCCGCCTGCGCGAACCTGATGGCATGTGGGCGAGCTACGATGTGATCGACGTGTGGTACCAGAAAGCCGAATTCGGCGATGTCTGGATGCCCTATCTCCATGTCCGCATTACCCCGGGCGAAGCGGCAGGGGGCGAGCAGGGCGAAGAACCATTCGCGTCGCTCGACACCGGCTTCGGCGCCTATGCCGGGGCCTATGCAGGGGAGGTCGAGCCATTCAAAATCTGATCAAGCGCAACACCGGCCCGCATCGCCGTGCGGGGCTGGAAGGGAAGACGCTGGCGGAAAAGCTGGCGGCTGGCGATGGCGGACATGCGGCTCCCGAGAGCGAAGAGACTCGCGCTGCGCTGGAAGCGGCCGCACCGCCGCGGGCAAGCGAGAGTGGGGGCGATGATACGGCTGCGATTGTCGCCGCGGCCAAAGCGATGCGTGATCGTTTTGGCGCTGGCGAGGCACCGGCTGCCACGGCGCGGGTGTGCCTGATTGTTGACGATAGCCGGGTGATCCGCAAGGTTTCCTCCAAGATCGCGCGCAGCCTTGGCTATGTCCCGGTCGAGGCGGAGAACGGTGAGGAAGCGCTCGCTCGTTGCAAACAGGCGATGCCCGATCTGGTGCTGACCGACTGGAACATGCCTGAGATGGACGGGATCGAATTCGTCAGCAAGCTGCGGGCCATTCCCACGCCGCGTGAACCGGTGGTGGTGTTCTGCACCTCCAACGGCGAGGCGCGCGATATCCATGATGGCATCGCGGCGGGCGCGGATGACTATATCGTCAAACCGTTCGATGAAGCGGCTCTGAAGGCGAAGCTGGAGAAGCTGGGGCGGGGGTGATCTCCCGATCGATCCGCCCCTTTTCCGGTCAGCGCATCAGCCTGAAGACATCGCCGCAACCACACGATAAGAGCGACCGATGGCTCGGCTGCTCCTGTTCAACAAACCTTTCGGGGTCCTTTCGCAATTCACCGACCGCGGCTCCCCGACCGAGCGCGCCACCTTGTCGCAGTTCATCGCGGCCAAGGGGGTCTATCCCGCCGGGCGGCTCGACCGCGATAGCGAGGGCCTGCTGCTGCTCACCGACGATGGTCGCCTGCAGGCGCGCATTGCCGATCCGCGCTTCAAGCTGCCCAAGACCTATCTGGTGCAGGTCGAGGGCGATCCGCAAGACTCGGCGCTGGCGGCCTTGCGCAAGGGCGTACCGCTCAAGGATGGCATGACCTTGCCGGCTGAGGCCGAGCGGATCGCGGCGCCCGATCTGTGGCCGCGCAATCCGCCGATCCGGGTGCGCCAGTCGATCCCTGACAGCTGGCTCAGGATCACCATTCGCGAAGGGCGCAATCGGCAGGTGCGGCGCATGACCGCGGCGGTGGGGCTGCCCACGCTTCGGCTGGTGCGCTGGTCGATCGGTGAGTGGAGCGTGGCCGGGATCGCGCCGGGGCATTTCGTCGAGGTCTGCGCGTGAATTACCGCCATGCCTTCCATGCCGGCAACAGCGCCGATGTCGTCAAGCATGCCGTGCTCATCGCGCTGGTGCGGGCCTTGCAGCGCAAGCCCGGTGCGCTGACCCTGATCGATACCCATTCGGGTTGCGGGCTCTATGATCTGGCAGGCGATGAGGCCCAGCGCACGGGGGAGGCGGCGGCAGGTGTGCTGCGCGCGCTCGCCGATGCGCACCCGTTGCTCGATGATTATCGCGCCGCGGTGATGGCGGTGAACGACGGTCCCGACATGCGCCTCTATCTAGGCAGCCCGCGCATTCTGGCGCAGCTGCTGCGCGCGCAGGACGCGCTGATCCTCAACGAAAAGCATCCGGAAGATGCCCGCACGCTGCGTCAGGCCATGCGCGGGACCAGCGCGGCGGTGCACCAGCGCGACGCCTATGAGCTGTGGCTGGCGATGCTGCCGACCCGCACCCCGCGCGGGGTGGTGGTGGTCGATCCGCCCTATGAGCAGACCGACGAGCGCGAGCGCATCACCGCCACCCTCGCCGCCGCGCAGCGCAAATGGGCGCACGGGGTGACAGTGATCTGGTATCCGCTGAAAGACCGGCCCGCGCATCTGCGCTGGAGGCAGCAATTGCGCAGGCTCGGCATCCCCAAGCTGATGAGCGTGGAGCACTGGCTCTACGACCAAGACCAGCCCGGCCTCTACAATGGTGCAGGCCTGTTCATCATCAACCCGCCCTATGCCTTCACACAAGGCCTGCCGTCGCTGCTCGAAGCCCTGCGCACAGCGCTCGCGCCCGAAGGGCATCGGGGGTCGCTTACGGGCGAGTGGTTGAACGGCTAGTCAAGGCTCGCTTCACCGTCAGAGCCTGATTGCAGCGCGCAGTTTTCAGCGCCGCCCGGTGATTCTACCCGGCTTGAAAACGCCCTACCGCACCCAATCAAGCCCGATTTCCTCGAACAGTTCCTTGTCCTCGGCCCAGTTCTCCAGCACCTTGACGTGCAGGAACAGGTGCACCTTGACCCCCAGCACCTCCATCAGCTCCGCCCGAGCCGCCGCGCCGATCGCCTTGATCTTCGATCCACCCTTGCCCAGCACGATGGCGCGCTGGGTGTCGCGCGTTACCACGATCTGCTGGTGAATCTCGATGCTGCCATCGGGGCGAACTTCGTATTTCTCGGGCCGCACCGCGCTGTCATAGGGCAATTCCTCGTGGAGTTGCTGGTAGAGCTGTTCGCGCGTGATTTCCGCTGCCAGCAGGCGTTCCGACGCGTCCGATACCTGATCTTCGGGATACATCCACTCGGCTTCGGGCATCATGGCGGCAAGGTGATTTTTCAGCTCGCCCACGCCCTCGCCGGTCAGCGCCGAGATGAAGAAAATCTCGGCAAAATCCACCTTGCCCGCAAGCTCCTGCGCCAGCGCCAGCAGCGGTTCCTTCTTGGCGCGATCAACCTTGTTGAGGACAAGGATCTTGCGCTCCGGCCGGCCTGCCAGCGCTTCCAGCAGGGGCTCCAACTCGTGACGGCGCTGCTTGATCGGATCGACCAGCAGCAGCACGGCATCGGCACTTTCCGCGCCTTCCCACGCGGCGCTGACCATCGCGCGATCAAGCCGGCGACGCGGGGCAAAGATACCCGGTGTGTCGACAAGGATCATCTGAGTGGGCGCGCCGCCGACCTCGTGCAGCGCAATGCCGAGCATACGCGCGCGCGTGGTCTGTGCCTTGGCGCTGGTGATCGCGACCTTCTGGCCGACGAGCTGGTTCACCAAAGTTGATTTGCCCGCATTGGGG
This sequence comes from Erythrobacter sp., assembly GCA_046296075.1. Taxonomy (GTDB): domain Bacteria; phylum Pseudomonadota; class Alphaproteobacteria; order Sphingomonadales; family Sphingomonadaceae; genus Erythrobacter. The sequence continues at coordinate 13,827 of JBKBMC010000041.1, forward strand.
GCACCGATTACGGCAACCATGCCGCAGCGGGTGGGGGGAGTGTCAGTCATGCAATTCCTTCAGTCTCATCCCCTTTGGCAGGGCAGATCGCGTGCAGATGTAGCGCTATTCGGGAATGGGGTGAAGAACCCCCCCCCACCCCACCCACAAGGGGGGGGGGCAATGGGCACCCAAAATAATACAAAAAACCAAGTTGCGCGAGGCCGGAGGGCCC
>JBKBMC010000041.1:14050-21395 GCA_046296075.1 Erythrobacter sp.
TCTTCCAGAAACGCTTTGGCAGCGAGGCGTTCGGCCTCGCCCTTGCTGGTGGCTGATGCCTCGGCCGAGCCGACCTTGTTGATCGATACCCGCACCGTAAATCGCGCCGCGTGATCGGGTCCGCTGCGCTCCACTACCTCGTAAACCGGCATCGCCCGGCGATTGCCGGCAGCCCATTCCTGCAGCGCGCTTTTGGGGTGCTTGACGCGGCCGACATCGCCTTCCAGCTCATCGGCCCACAGCCGGTAGATCACATCGCGGGTGGCATCAAAGCCCTGTTCGACAAAGCTTGCCCCGATCAGGGCTTCCATCACGTCGCCAAGGATCTTGTCACTATCCTTGCCGCCATCATCGCGCGCCTGCTTGCCGAGGCGAATGTGATCGGGAACGCCGATGCGCCGGGCAATGCGAGCGCAGGTCGTTCCGCTCACCAGTGCGTTGAGGCGCTGCGATAGCTTGCCCTCGGGCCCGTCGCCCGCGCGGTACAGCCAGCTGGCTACTGCAAGGCCGAGCACCCGGTCGCCGAGAAATTCGAGCCGCTGATAATCGCGCGCCATCTCCTCGTTGGGGCTGCCGCTGTTGCCGTTGAAGCTGCCGTGGGTGAGCGCTTCGAGCCAGCGGGTATCCTCGTCCACCCGGAAACCCAGTTCGGCCAGCCATGCGCGAGTCTGCGCTTCAAGGCTTGTCATAGCGCTGTTCCGATCCGTTCCCAGCGTGCAGCGGAAAACCATGTCCACGGCTTCACCCATTCGGCGCTGCCATCGGTTGACCACGCGATGATGCTGGCCCGGCCAACCAGATTATCCATCGGCACCATGCCGACACCGAATCCGGCGGCGGCGGGAAAGCGGCTGTCCTGCGAATTGTCGCGGTTGTCGCCCATCACGAACAGGGCACCGGCAGGCACCGTGACGGGTGCGAAGTTATCCCCCCCTGATGGTCCAAAGTCGATCACTTCATGGCGACGTCCGCCCGGCAGGGTCTCGGCAAATCGCCGGTAGCGGCACTCGCGGCTGCCGTCTGCGCGCAAGGATTCCTCTCCGCCCCAGGCGCAGCCGGTATTCGGCGAGAGCGCAATAGTGAAATCGCTGATCGCGCTCAGCGGCAACGGCTCGCCATTGAGCACCACGCGGCCCTGCACCACCGCAATGGTGTCTCCCGGCAGGCCGATTACGCGCTTGATGTAGTCCTTGCCATCGACCGGATGCTTGAAAATCACGATGTCGCCGCGCTCCGGCGCGCGGGCGAACAGGCGTCCTTCGGGCAGGGGCAGGCGGAAGGGTAGCGAATGGGCCGAAACGCCATAAGGCCATTTGGCCGCCAGCAGATAATCGCCGTTGACGAGCTGGGGCACCATGCTTTCGGACGGGATCGTGAATGGCGAAAAGATGAAGCTGCGGAAGATCAGCACTGCCAGCAGCAGCTGGACAAGAAACAGGGTGAAACTGCCGCGCCCCTCGCGCCTGGTCGGCTCATCCTGTTCGCCCAGCGGCGGGGCAAGCGGATTTTCGGGTTGAAAAGATTGGGGCTTAACATCCATGCCCAACCCCCTTACTCGCACCTGCACAATCGCGCAAAGGGATGTGAGGCCATGGGATCGACAGCGGCGGATCGCGCAGCAATCTGGCAGCGCCTGCAAGAGATGACTCAACCCAGCCTGCACGCGCTGTTCGCTGCCGACCCGGCGCGTGTCGCCGCGATGTCGCTGCGGCTTGCGGTGGCGGGGGAAGGGGCTGAAGCCAGCGCGATGCTGATCGACTGGTCGAAGACTCATCTCGATGAGGCGGCGCTTGCGGCGTTCGAGGAACTCGCCGCGGCGAGCGGCTTTGCCGCGGCGCGCGCCGCGCTTTTCGATGGCGGGATCGTCAACGTCACCGAAGGCCGTGCCGCCACCCACGGGGCGATGCGCGGGAGCGGGACCCCCGCGCAGGTCGAGGAGGGCGAAGCGCTGCTGGCCCGCATGGGCATGCTGGTCGAAGCGATCCACGAAGGTGCGCTCGGCGAGATCAAGCATCTTATTCATATCGGCATCGGCGGATCAGCGCTTGGCCCGGCGCTGGCGATTGATGCGCTGACCCGTGATCTGGCGCTGGTCGACGTCCACGTTGTGTCGAATATTGATGGCTTGGCGCTCGAACAGGCTTTTGCCGCCTGCGATCCGGCGACCACGCTGATCGCGGTTGCCTCCAAGACTTTCACCACGATCGAGACGATGACCAATGCGACCAGCGCTTTGAAATGGCTGGCTGACAATGGTGTTGCGGATTCCGGTGGGCGCGTGATTGCGTTGACCGCCGCACCGGAAAGGGCCGTGGAATGGGGCGTGGATGAAACGCGCATCCTGCCTTTCCCTGAAAGCGTAGGTGGGCGCTATTCGCTGTGGTCGTCGATCGGATTTCCGGTGGCGCTGGCTGTCGGCATGGAGGAATTCACCGCGATGCTGGCCGGTGCCAAGGCGGTGGATGATCATTTTCACACCGCCGAAGGGCGCGCCAATGGCCCGCTGATGGCCGCTTTTGTGGATCAGTATTACGCGCGGCTGCGCGGCTGCCAGACCCGCGCGGTGTTTGCCTATGACGAACGCCTCAAGCTGCTGCCCGACTATCTCCAACAGCTCGAGATGGAATCCAATGGCAAGGGAGTGGGGGCCGATGGTAGTCCGGTAACGGGCCCGACTGCGCCGGTGACATGGGGCGGTGTGGGGACGGATGCGCAGCACGCCGTGTTCCAGCTGCTTCATCAGGGCACACATCTGATCCCGGTTGATTTCATCGCCAGCATCGCGCCCGGAGACGCGCTTGACCCCGCGCATCACCGCAATCTGCTGATGAATTGTCTGGCGCAGGGCGCAGCGCTGATGGCGGGCAAGCAGGCCGATGATCCGGCGCGCTCCTATCCGGGGGATCGCCCGTCCACGACATTCCTTGTCGATAATCTCGATGCAGCGATGTTCGGGGCGTTGATTGCATTCCATGAACACCGCACCTTTGCCAATGCCGTGCTGATGGGGATCAACCCGTTTGATCAGTTCGGTGTCGAGCTTGGCAAGACGATGGCGAAGGCGATCGACAGCGGCGAGGGTGCGTTCGATCCGAGTACACAGGCGCTGATGGCGGCGGCCGGTTTGCGCTAGACCTGCCCTGAAGCGGGACGAGCGGGCGGTGGCGGGGTTGCCGTAACATTGTTACAGTCCTATTGCAGAATTCCCCCAACCCCCCACCCGCATTTCGCAGGCGGATAGTCAAATCTAAGGACCGCTGCATTGAAGCAAGCGCAAAGCGCTGCGGAGACACCCCAGCCAACGCCAATCAACAGGGTGCAGGAAAACGTGCTGGCGCGTAGCGAGCGGCGCATTCTCAACTGGCTGTGCGCGCGCTTTCCCGCATGGGTTACGCCCGACATGCTGACGGGATTGGGCATGATCGGGGCATTCATGGTGTTCGCCGGTTACGGTGCCAGCAACATTGGCGAGGAGTGGCTGTGGCTGACCATGGCCGGTTATTTCGTGCAATGGCTGGGTGACAGCACGGATGGCAGCCTGGCCCGCTTCCGCCAGATCGAACGGCCGCGCTATGGCTACTTCCTTGATCACAGCTGCGACGGGCTGGCGACAACGCTGGTGGTGGTCGGGATCGGGTTCACCCCCTATGTCGCGATGGAATTCGCGCTGGTGGCACTGGCGGGCTATCTGCTGCTGTCGATCCACGCGTTCCTCTCCGTGCGTGTGCTCGGCGAGTTGAAGCTGTCCTATCTCAACGCCGGGCCAACCGAACTGCGGTTCATCCTGCTTGCCTTCACCATCATGATGATGGTGGTGGGTACTGATGCGCCGCGCTGGTCCACGCTTTTTGGCCCTGTAAACGGCTTTGATATCTTCACCGGTGGGATCGGTATTGTGCTGATTGTGCTGTTCATTTTGCAGACCATGGTCACCGCGCGTCGCCTCGCCGTCATGGAGCCGCCGCGCAATGGGGAATGGCGCCAGCCTTGACTTTGCACAAATAAGCGCGCAGAGGCCGCGCATCGAAGCGCGCTAGCCAGCGTGAAGCGGCGGAATATTCAAAAACATCCGTCCCGGCCGCGCCTCGGTTTTTCCCAAGGACTTCCCTTTTCACGCGGGTGGTTTGAACCCCCGCGCTGCGCGTCGCATTCTGTCGACGCGCGCCGCATATATTGCGAGTTTATTCAAAATGACTTTCGAAGATCTCGGGCTGTCTCAGCCCGTTCTCCAGGCGCTTGACCTCAAGGGCTACACGACGCCGACTCCGATCCAGCAGCAGGCGATCCCGCCTGTGCTCAAAGGCCGCGATCTGCTCGGCATTGCCCAGACGGGCACCGGCAAAACGGCGGCTTTCATGCTGCCTGCGATCGACCGGCTGCGCGAGGCTGACAAGCAGATCCCGTTCAAATCCTGCCGCATGCTGGTGCTGGCCCCGACCCGCGAACTGGCGGTGCAGATTGCCGAAAGCGCCAAGGATTACGGCGCACTTGCCGGCCTGAAAGTGGCGGTGATCGTGGGCGGCACTTCGGTGGGCAAGGATCGCAACAAGCTGCATCGCGGCACGGATATCCTGGTGGCAACGCCGGGTCGCCTGCTCGATCTTATCGATCAGAAGGCGTTCAATCTTTCCGGCATTGAAGTGCTGGTGCTCGACGAAGCTGACCAGATGCTGGACCTCGGCTTTATCCACGCGCTGCGCAAGATCCGCGAAATGGCTCCCAAAGATCGCCAGACGCTGTTCTTCAGCGCCACCATGCCAAAAGCGATCAAGGAACTGGTCAGCGGGTTCTGCAACAATCCGGTGCAGGTTTCGGTAACGCCTGAAAGCACTACCGCAGAGCGGATCGACCAGTATCTCTTCATGGTACAGCAGGACGAAAAGCAGGCACTGCTCGAAATGATTCTGCAGCGCCGCCATCAGGTGCCGGGCGAATTTGAACGCGTGCTGATCTTCACCCGCACCAAACACGGCGCGGACCGCGTGGTGAAGCGGCTTTCGCATGCCGGCATCCCTTCCAACGCGATTCACGGCAACAAATCGCAGGTGCAGCGCCAGCGTGCGCTTGACGAATTCCGCAAGGCCAAGGTGCCGGTTCTGATCGCGACCGATGTGGCCGCACGCGGGATCGACATTCCGGGTGTCAGCCACGTCATCAATTACGAGCTGCCGAATGTTCCGGAGCAATATGTGCACCGTATCGGCCGTACGGCGCGTGCGGGGAAGGAAGGCGTTGCGATTGCTTTCTGCGCTGAGGATGAACGCGCCTATCTGAAAGATATCCGCAAGGTGACTGGTGCAGAGCTTGATCGTCTTCCGCTGCCCGATAACTTCCGGGCCGTGGTTGAAGGCGAAGGCCCGACCAAGCCTGCCGCGCGCGTGCCCATGAAGCGGGTGCAACCGCGCCCGGTTGGTCAGCGCAAGCCTCATGGCGAGCAGCGCGGCGAGCGTCGCAGTGATGGTGAACGCCGCCCGCATCAGGGCGAGCAGCGCCGTGCCGAGGGCGAGCGTCGTCCGCAAGGTGATCGCAAGCCACAACAGGCCTATGGCCAAGGCCGCCCCGGCGGCAATGCCAATGCCAATGGCGGCGGCGATCGTCGTAACCCGGGCGGCGGAGGCCGTCCTGGCGGCAATGGCGGCGGAAATCGCGGGCGTGGCCGTCAAGGCGGCGGCGGTCAGGGCGGTGGTCGTCCCCGCTCCGCCAGCGCCTGATTTTGCGCCCGTAACAATCTGCCGCTGCAAGGCGAACCTCGTTTTGTGAGGGGCGCCTTGCGGTTGGCATTGCAAGCAGCATCGGCCATAGCGCGCTCCAGGCGAAACGAGGAGCTGCGCTGTGGCCGAAACTTATGATTACGACCTTTTCACCATCGGCGCCGGTTCGGGCGGTGTGCGCGCCAGCCGGGTCGCAGCGGCCCACGGAGCGCGCGTTGCAGTAGCCGAAGAATACCGCGTCGGCGGCACCTGTGTCATCCGCGGCTGCGTGCCCAAGAAGATGCTCGTCTATGGCGCGCATTTCGCCGAGGACCTCGAAGATGCAGCCGGGTTCGGCTGGACGATCGAGGGCAAGAGCTTCGACTGGGTCAAGCTGCGCGATCACGTGCAGGCCGATGTGACCCGCCTGGAAGGGCTTTATGGACAGACCCTGTCCAATCACGACGTCACCGTGTTCAACGAACGCGCCGAAATCACCGGCGATCACCAGATCACGCTGGCGAGCGGCAAGGTCATCACTGCCAAAACCATTCTGATCGCCACCGGCGCGCGGCCACATGTCCCGGAGTTTCCTGGCCATGAACATGTGATCACTTCGAACGAGGCGTTCCACCTCGACAGCATACCGCGCCGCATTCTGATCGCGGGCGGCGGATATATCGCCAACGAGTTCGCGGGCATCTTCAACCAGTTCGGCAGCAAGGTGACCATCGCCAACCGGTCTGACACCATCCTGCGCGGCTATGATGAGGCCGTGCGCGACCGGCTGCTGCAGATATCCATGGTCAAAGGCATTGAATTCCTGTTCCATGCCCAGTTCGAATATGTCGAAAAGCAGGATGATGACACTCTGCGCGTCAAGCTGACCGGGCAGGATGAGCGGGTGTTTGATTGCGTGATGGTGGCGACGGGCCGCGTGCCCAATATCGAAGCGCTCGGGCTGGAAAATGTCGGCGTTGAACTGGGGCTGCGCGGCGAAATCAAGGTCGACGCCTTCAGCAAGACCAATATCGACTATATCTACGCCGTCGGCGATGTGACTGATCGGGTGCAGCTTACCCCTGTGGCGATCCGCGAGGGGCAGGCTTTTGCCGATAGCGTCTTTGGCAAGGGCGAGGCCTATGCCGTCGATCACTCCTGCGTCCCGGCTGCCGTCTTCAGCCACCCGCCGATTGCCGCAGTCGGCATGACGGAAAGCGAGGCGCGCAACCAGCTGGGCTCGATCCGTGTCTATCAAGCCGATTTCCGCCCGATGAAGCATGTGGTGGCAGGCCGATCAGAGCGTGCACTCTACAAGATGATTGTCGATGCGGCGAATGATCGCGTGGTCGGTATCCACATGATCGGCCCCGATGCGCCCGAAATCATGCAGGTGGCTGCCATCGCGGTGAAGGCTGGTCTCACCAAGGCGGATTTCGACGCGACCTGCGCGATCCACCCGACCATGGCCGAGGAACTGGTGCTGTTCAAATAGTGCGCGCGTGCCTGCGATTTTGTTGTTTTTGACACGTTGACGCTTGGGGCGCGCTAAGGCAACGCGTTGCATCGAGAGACTTCAGGAGAGGAACCCCCGTGTCCGCCAACATCGCCGAAATGGAACGCCGCCGCGAAGCTGCCAAGTTGGGCGGCGGGGC
>JBKBMC010000042.1:0-21351 GCA_046296075.1 Erythrobacter sp.
GAAGGGGTGACAATCCCGGTGCTGATTCTCTCGACGAGGATTGATGCGCTGGTAAGTCATGCCGCCAACCTGCGCGCCGCAAGCCGTTTACCCAACGGCGAGCTGGTGGAGTTCGGTCCCGAGGCGCATCACGAGATCCTGCGCGAGGTCGATCACGTGCGTGACCGCGCAATGACCGTGATCGGCGATTTCCTTGATCGCTGTGTCCTGCATGCTAATCCGCCTGCATGAACGATCCCACCCTTTATGATTTCGCGGTCGTCGGTGCAGGCATGGCAGGGGCGAGTCTCGCTGCTGAACTGGCACCCCATGCCCGCGTGCTGCTGCTCGAAGCAGAGGATGCGCCGGGCTATCATTCGACAGGACGTTCGGCAGCCTTTTGGGATGAATGCTACGGCGGGCCGGAAATCGTGCCGCTCACGCTGGCTTCGCTCGACTACCTCACGGATCAGGGCGTCCTGAGCCCGCGCGGTGCGGTTTATCTTGCTGATGCCGATAGCCGCGCCGAGATTGATCGCTTCATCGCGACATTCGCCCCAACCGGTGCGCGGATTGAGCGGCTCGATGCGGCGGCGTTAGCTGATCGGGTGCCGCATCTGCGCCCTCAATGGGCTGGCGGGGCGGTGGCCGCGCCGCATTGTGCGGATATTGATGTGGCAAGGCTGCACCAGCACTATCTCGGCCTTGCGCGCCGGCATGGCGCGCACATTGTGTGCCGCGCCCGGCTTGCCCATGCTGCGCGGGTCGACAAGGTGTGGCAGTTAGCCAGCGATCAGGGCGGAGCATGGCGCGCCGCCACGCTTGTCAACGCAGCAGGAGCGTGGGCCGATACCGTCGCGGGCTGTGCAGGAGTGCGCAAGCTGGGCATTGCGCCCAAGCGGCGGACTGTTGCCCAATTGCGTGTAACGCCCGAGGCACCCGCCGATCTGCCACTTACCATCGACATTGGCGGCAGCTTCTATTTCAAGCCTGATAATGGCCGCCTTTGGCTCTCACCCCATGACGAAATCCCCTCGGAGCCCTGCGATGCCGCGCCGGAGGAACTGGATATCGCCATCGCGATTGACCGCTTCCAGCAGGTCACGGATTGGCCGATTGCGGCGGTCGAGCGGCGCTGGGCGGGCCTGCGCAGTTTCGCCCCTGACCGTGCGCCAGTTTATGGTGCAGATCCTGAGGCCGAAGGCTTCTTCTGGTTTGCCGGGCAAGGTGGCTTCGGCATCCAGACTGCGCCTGCCGCTGCGCGCTTTGCGGCGCAATTGCTGCTCGGGCAAGGGCGCGATGCGATGACCACGCAGCTTGATGCGATGCTTTATGCGCCTGATCGGCTGAGAGCGGGCAGCGAGGCCTTAGCGGTCTAGCCAAGCCTTGTGCGATCTGGCAGCTTGCACCTCTCAATAACACAAGAAAGGAAGTATCCGATGGCGCACAAGTTCGAGATCTACAAAGACAAGGCTGGCGAGTTCCGGGTGCGGTTCAAGTACAATTCGGAAATCATGTTCTCGACCGAAGGCTATTCAAGCAAGGCGAGCGCCCAGAACGCGATTGATTCAATCAAGAAGAACGGCCCGGACGCGCCGGTCGAAGACAACAGCTGATTGTCTTGGCCCCTCCCCTTGGGGAGGGGTGATATCTCGCTACGAAACTCGGTTCACTTCCCGGCCTGCCTGACCGCCTCGTCGCTGGCGAGGCGATCCACCCGCTCGTTCTCAGGGTGCCCGGCATGGCCCTTGACCCATTCCCAAGTCACCTTGTGGGGGCGGGCCGCATCGATCAGCGCGCGCCACAGATCCTCGTTGACCACCGGCTTTTTTGCCGCATTGAGCCAGCCGCGCTTCTGCCAGCCGAAAATCCATTGGGTCATTCCGTCGATAACATAGCGGCTATCGGTATGGATGGTGACGGCGCAAGGCTGTTTGAGCGCCGTGAGGCCCTCAAGAATCGCCGTCATCTCCATGCGATTATTGGTGGTGTGCGCAGCGCCGCCGACGATTTCCTTCTCGTGCGCGCCCGTGCGCAGCAAAGCCGCCCAGCCGCCAGGGCCGGGATTGCCCTTGCATGCGCCGTCGGTGAACATGTCGACCTGTTTCATCGGGTCGTGCCTAGGCATGCCCGTGTGCTTCAGGCAAGCGCGTCCCGGCCTTCGCGGTCGTAAAACCGCCAGCGTTCCACAAATTGCATTGGGTCCTTGCGGGTCACGAGCGCATCCTGGGGAGTGTCGAGCCAGTCTTCCGCGCGGCTGGCGACAAACCGCAGGCACGCGCCCTTGGCAATCTGCGGCAGCAGCGCGCGCTCCGCTGCCTCAAGCGGACGCACGTCAGTATAGCCTGCCAGCAGTGCCGCACCGATTTCAGGCTGGTAGCGGTTGGCCTCGTCGAAACACCAGGCGGCGTGCGTCACGGCAAGATCAAGCGCCATCGCGCCAGTACAAGCAAAGTAGAAATCGATCAGTCCCGTCACCCGGCTGCCCAGCATGAGCACATTATCGGGGAACAGATCGGAGTGGATTTGCGCCTGGGGAAGGACTGTGAGATCGAGCTCTGCCGCCTCGTGTGCCGGGCCAAGTATCGCAGGCAGATCGGGGTGGATGGTGGCAAGGCGGTCCGCGCTGCAGGCTTCCAGCGTCGCGGCGTTGGCGGCAAAGTTCATGGCATTGGCGCGCGACAGCGGAAAGTCACTTCCCGCAAGATGCATCCGCGCGAGCACTGTGCCCACGGCGCGGGCCTGCCCAGCGGTGGGCCGGGTTGGCGAAACTCCCGGAAGGAATTCGATCAGGGCAACCGCCTTGCCACCCTCCATCCGGAAAGAAGCCCCGGCGCGATCATGGATGGTGCGCGGCACAGGGCAGTCGTTCGCTGCAAGATGATCCAGCAGTCCGAGAAAATAGGGCAGGTCAGTCAGATCGATGCGCCGTTCATACATCGTCAGGATGAAGCGCGCTGCGCCGGCTTCGCCGTGGCCGGTGGTCTCGATCAGCCAGTTCGAATTGGAAACGCCCTCGGCAATGCCCTTGGCCGAAACCAGCTCGCCCACGTCAAAGTGCGCAATAAGCTGTGCGAGGGCTTCAGCGCCAAGATGAGTATAGACCGCCATGCGCTCGCGCGCGCCCGTTTGCCTATTCGGTAAGCTGGCGCGGCAGCTTGAACACCATCTTCTCGACCGTCGCGGTAATTTCTGTCTCGCGGAGCGGTCGATACTTGCCAAGCGCGTCCACAACCTCGCGCACCAGAATCTCGGGTGCTGAAGCGCCGGCAGTCAGGCCAAGGCTATTGACGCCCTCAAGCCAGCGGAAGTCGATCTCGGCCGCGCGCTGGATCAGCTTGGCCGGTGTGCCGAGCCGCTCCGATACCTCGACCAGACGCAGTGCGTTGGAGGAATTGGGCGACCCGATGACCAGCACCAGATCGCAATCATGCGCCAGTTCCTTGACTGCTGCCTGGCGGTTCGATGTAGCGTAGCAGATATCTTCCGCCTTCGGGCCCGAGATATTGGGATAACGCCACTCAAGCGCTTCGATCACCTCGCGCGTATCATCGACCGAAAGCGTAGTCTGGGTCAGATAGGCGAGATCCTCGTCGGCATCGAAGGGCAGCTTCTCGACATCCTCGATGGTTTCTACCAGCGTCATCTGGCCCGGTGCGACTTGCCCCATGGTGCCAATCACTTCCGGGTGGCCTTCGTGACCGATAAAGATGATGTGGCGCCCTTTCTCGATCTGGCGCTCGGCCTGCCGGTGCACCTTGGAGACGAGCGGGCAGGTCGCATCGACATAAAGCAGTTTGCGGCGGCGTGCCTCTGCGGGAACGGCCTTGGGCACACCATGGGCACTGAAGACCACGGGTGCATCATCGGGTACTTCATCCAGTTCCTCGACGAAGATCGCGCCCTTTTCCTTCAGGCCTTCCACAACATACTTGTTGTGGACGATCTCGTGCCGGACATAGACCGGGCTTCCGTAGCGTTCGAGCGCCTTCTCAACGATTTCAATGGCGCGATCGACCCCGGCGCAGAACCCGCGCGGCGCGGCAATCAGGAGGTTGAGCGGCGGACGATCAGCGATCTCGGCGGTGCTGGCGGAATCTGCGGGAGGAAAAGGCGCGTTCATGAATACCTCTCTAGCGCTTTCATGCGCGCATCGCTAGGGCAAGAAACGGGCAAAGCTGCGCAATGGATCGCGCAGCGGATTGCAAGGACAAGGACGGCTTTTGATGAATTCTCGCACCCGCGCCCTGACGGCTCTGGCTATCGCGCTGGCGCTTGCCGGCTGCAAGAAATCTGGCGAGCTCGTGGTTGATCAAGGGGTCGGCGTAACCTCGGTGCTGAGCGCATGTCCGGCGGTCGGCATCCCCGACTACACCGGCGATCTGACCCAGTTCCGCGCTCCCGGTGATATGAGTCTCGGCAATCTTGATCTCACCGCCACCCTCACCAACCTGCGTTCGACCTGCAATGAAAGCGGCGATCGGGTCTATACCGAAGCGAGCTTCACCGTGCAGGCGCGCCGCAACGATACGCGCGGTGCGCGCACGGTGACCTTGCCCTATTTCGTTACCGTGCTGCGCGGCGGCACGTCGGTGGTGAGCAAGCGGGTCGGCAGTGTGACCTTGACCTTTGCTGACGGGCAGGACCGCGCGAACGCCAGTGGCCGCGCCGGGACCTATGTGACCAAGGCCGATGCCACGCTGCCTGCTGACATTCGCACCCAGATCACCAAGCGACGACGCCCCGGCGATCCCGAGGCAGCGCTGGACCCGCTGACCTTGCCCGAAGTGCGTGCAGCGATCACGCGCACCCGCTTTGAAATGCTGGTTGGCTTTCAGCTGACCGAGGACCAGTTGAAGTATAACGCGACGCGCTGATTTTGTTACGAAGGCGCCTCCGCGCCTTCGTCCTCGGTGCATCTCCGTCGCTTCGCGTCGGAGCACCTGCGGGCGGCCGGTCGGCCTTGCGACGCCTTTGGCGTCGGACCGGTGGCATACGCTTCGTTGCTTGTCCTTTGTCCCTTATCCCCGTCCCGGGCTTGACCAGGGACCCCGCTTCCTATTTTGCACGCGCGAGCACCGCGCATACCGCACGAGAAACCGATGACCACGCCAAAAACTCTTTATGCCGCCTATGCGGCGCTGATCGAAACCGTGCTGACCGAACTGGTGGCTGAAGGTGTGCTGCCTCAGGGCACAAGCTTCGGCAATGTCACGCTCGAGCCGCCGCGCGATCCGTCGCATGGTGATCTCGCGACCAACGCCGCGATGGTGCTGGCCAAGGGCGCATCGATGAATCCGCGCGCTCTGGCCGAAGCGATCACCGGAAAGCTGAGCGAGCATCCGCGCACTGCCAGCGCCGAGATTGCCGGGCCGGGCTTCATCAACCTTCGCCTAGCTCCTCAGGCTTGGCTGGATGAACTTGCCGCCATCGCCAAGCTGGGGGCGGATTATGGCCGCTCGACCATGGGCGGTGGTCGGGTGGTCAATGTCGAATATGTCTCGGCCAACCCCACCGGCCCGATGCATATGGGCCATTGCCGCGGTGCGGTGGTGGGCGATGCATTGAGCTCGCTGCTCGAATTCGCCGGGCACAAGGTGATCCGCGAATACTACGTCAACGACGCGGGCGCGCAGGTCGATGTCCTCGCCCGCTCGGTCCACATGCGGTATCTTGAGGCGCTCGGGCAGAGCATCACCATTCCCGAAGGCCTCTATCCCGGCGAATATCTGAAGCCGGTTGGCACAGCCCTCGCCGCCGAATTCGGCGACCAATACGCCGCCGCGCCTGAAGCCGAGTGGCTGATCCTCTTCCGCACCCGCGCGGTCGCGGCGATGATGGACATGATCCGCGAAGATCTCGCCACGCTCGGCATCAAGCACGACCTGTTCTCTTCCGAGGCCGAGCTGCAAGCATCGGGCAAGGTCGATGCGGCGGAAGCATGGCTGCGCGCGCATGATCTGGTCTATGACGGCGTGCTCGAAGCCCCCAAGGGCAAGGCCCCGCCCGAGGATTGGGAGCCGGTCTCGCTCCCGCTGTTCCGTTCCACGAAGTTCGGGGACGATCAGGATCGCCCGATCAAGAAATCGAACGGCGCGTGGACATACTTTGGCGCGGACTTGGCCTATCACTTCCAGAAAGCGCAGACTGCCGACGCGCTGGTCGATATCTGGGGTGCGGACCATGCGGGCACGGTCAAGCGGATCAAGGCCGCCGTCGCCGCGCTGACGAGTGCGGATGGGGCGGCGCCGAAGCCGTTCGAGGTCAAGCTTGTCCAGATGGTTCAACTGATGAAGGGCGGACAGCCGTTCAAGATGTCGAAGCGCGCGGGCAATTTTGTCACTCTTGCGGATGTCGTCGACATGGTGGGCAAGGACGTGGTGCGCTTTACCATGCTGACCCGCAAGCCCGATGCGCAGATGGATTTCGACTTCGACAAGGTGGTCGAAGCATCGAAGGACAACCCGGTGTTCTACGTCCAGTATGCCCACGCGCGCATCCGCTCAACGCTGAGGAAGGCAGACGATGCCGGGTTTGCGCCATCCGATGCCGCGCTTGATCGGCTCGGTGCGGAAGAGCTCGCACTGGTTGCCCGTGCCGCGCAGTTCCCACGCGAAATCGAGGCCGCAGCCCGCGCGCGCGAACCGCACCGGATCGCCTTCTACCTTTATGAGCTCGCCGCCGATCTGCATTCGTACTGGAATTTGGGTAATGACCGGCCGGAAAAGCGCTTTATCGTGGAACAGGATGCCAGCTTGACGGCAGCAAGGCTTTTCCTCGGCACGGCAATCGGGCAAGTCATCCGCAACGGGCTGGCTGTGCTGGGCGTCGAGGCTGTCGAATCGATGTGATCGGGGTAGCCGGGCGCGTTTGGGAATTCATCTGTGACAGGCGGGGTGCGCCATGACGGCGATCATCAATGCGGAATATGAAGAGTTCGATGACGGTGTCTCCGAACTTGATCTGGCGCCTGAAAGCAGCCTGCCCTGGCTTGAGTCCGAAGAGGACGATAGCGATGCGGGCGCCTTTGACACGCGCCAGATCATCCTGTTCGCTCTGGGCCTTCTCATCGTCGGAGCCGCGCTGGTCGGGCTGGTGTGGTACGTCTCGAACCGGCTGAGCAGCGCCGCGCTTGAACCCGATGGCAGCGTGATTGCCGCGCCGGAAGGCCCGATCCGCGAACGGCCCGAAAATCCGGGCGGGAAGGAGTTTGCCGGAACCGGTAATCTCGCTCCGCTGGTGGGCGAGGGGGGAACCCCGCAATCGGTGGTGGCGAGCCCGTCGCGGCCCGTCGCCGTGCCTTCCGAACCTGCACCATCGCCCACCGCCACACCGGAAACAAAGACACCTGCTGCTGTGCCCGAGGTAAGCGGCGTAGGCGTGCAGCTCGCCGCTTATGGCTCGCGCGATCGGGCTGAGCAGGGCTGGGCCGATCTCAGCCGTCGTTCCGAAGCGCTGCAAGGCGTGCGGCACCGTGTGGTTGAGGGCAGGGTTGATTCCCGCACGGTCTATCGCCTGCAAGCGGTCGCGCCTGATATCGCAAGCGCTGAAGCGCTGTGTGCGGCCATCAAGGGCGAGGGGCTGGATTGCCAGGTGAAACGCTGAGGGCGCGGGCTGACCTGTGCATGGACGCCAGCGCAGCCTTGCGTGACTCACGCTCTGCTGCAACCATACCGTGATGACTCCCGCGATCTTCGGTCTCAGCGGCCCTGAACTGACGGCTGACGAGCGCGCATTCTTCCGCGAGGCTGATCCGGCGGGCTATATCCTGTTCGGTCGCAATTGCGTCGATCCCGGTCAGCTGCGCGCCCTGACCGATGACCTCAGAAGCATCCACGGGCGTGACCGGCTGCTGGTTTCGATCGATCAGGAAGGTGGCCGCGTGGCGCGACTGCGCCCGCCCGGTTGGTCGCCCTATCCAGCGGGCGAGGCGTTTGACCGGCTCTACGCGCTCGCGCCCGCCAGCGCGATCGAGGCTGCCCGTGCCAATGCCACTGCGATGGCGCTGGAGCTGTCGGCAATGGGCATCACGGTCGATTATCACCCCCCACTCGACCTCAGGGTTCCGGGCGCGCATGATGTGATCGGCGATCGATCGCTTGGCAGCGATCCGATGCAGGTGGCAGCGCTTGGCCGGGCGATCCTCGAAGGGCTGGCGGCGGGCGGGGTCACCGGCTGCATCAAACACATGCCGGGCCATGGCCGCACCACTGTTGACACCCACAAGGCGCTTCCCACAGTCACGGCCTCGGCCGAGGAACTCGAAGCTGATCTTGCCCCGTTCCGTAGCCTTGCCCATGCTCCCATCGGAATGACAGGGCACCTGATGTTCCCGGTGTGGGACGCGGAAAATCCCGCCACCTTGTCGCCCACGATCATTGCCGACGTGATCCGCCGTCAGATCGGTTTTGACGGGCTATTGCTGACAGACGACATCGATATGGAAGCGCTTGGCGGCCCTATCGCCGAACGCGCCGCGCGCGCGCAGGCGGCGGGCTGTGATATCGTGCTGAATTGCTGGGCGAGAATGGAAGATATGGCCGGCATCTGCCAAGCGCTCAGCCCCATGTCCGAACAGACTGCCGCGCGGGTTGACCGGGCGCTAGCGCCGACGCGGGTTGCGCCCGGCATCGCGCCCGCCCATGCCGACTTGCTGGCCAAGCGTGATGCGCTGCTCGCGCTGGAGGGGCAGTCCGCATGAGCGAGGCAGACGAGCCTTTGCTGTTTGCGCCCCCATCGCAGCAGGAAGATGCGCTTTATATCGAAGTCGATGGCTGGGAAGGGCCGCTTGATCTGCTGCTCGATCTGGCGCGGCGGCAGAAGGTTGATCTGCGGCAGATATCGATCCTTGCGCTGGTCGATCAATATCTCGGCTATATCGAGCGCGCGGGCGCGATGAAGCTGGAACTGGCTGCCGATTACCTCGTGATGGCGGCCTGGCTGGCCTATCTCAAATCGGCTTTGCTGCTTCCCAAGGAAGAGCAGGAAGACCCATCGCCAGAAGAGCTTGCGATGCGCCTTCAATTGCGACTGCAACGTCTCGGCGCGATGCGCGAGGCAGCCGCGCGGCTGATGGCACGCGACCGGATCGGGCGCGATGTGTTCCTGCGCGGCAGCCCTGAAGGCCTGCGGACCGATCGCAAGACTGTGTGGCGCAGCGACATGTTCTCGCTGATCCAGGCCTATGGGCAGGTCAAGGCACGCACCGCGCCGCGCATCTATCACGTCGCCAATCGTCCGGTGATGACGCTTGATTCGGCGCTGAACCGGGTTTCGGCGATGCTGGGCGTCACGCTCGAATGGATGGAAATCCGCGATTTTCTTCCGCCCCATGCCTCGCCGGAACTCAGGCGTTCGGCGCTTGCCTCCAGCTTCGTTGCGGCGTTGGAACTCACCAAGCGGGGCAGCGCGGAGCTTGAGCAGGACGGTGCCTTCGCGCCCTTGCGCATCCGCCGGCTACGCGAAGGGCAAGCGGCATGAGCGAGGCAGAGGTTCCGGGCGAGGATGCAGTCACCCGCGCGATCGAGGCGACGCTGTTCGCTGCCGAGGAGCCGATGACCCTCGAACAGCTTTCGGCTCATCTCGGCGGGCTGGAACTGGCTGCGATCAAGGATGGGCTGGCGATCCTTGCCGCCCATTACGGCGAGCGCGGCGTGCATCTGGTGGAGCGTGGTGGGCGTTGGCATTTCGAGACGGCTCCTGATCTGGCGCATCTGCTGCGCCGCGAGAAGGAACAGGTGCGCCGCCTGAGCCGCGCTGCCACCGAAGTGCTGGCGATCATCGCCTATCATGAGCCGGTCAGCCGGGCCGAGATCGAGTCGATCCGTGGGGTGCAGACCAGCGCGGGTACGCTTGATGTCCTGATGGAAGCAGGCTGGATCAGGCTGGCGGGCCGCCGCGAGGTCCCGGGCCGACCGGTGATATATGCCACCACGCCCGCATTCCTCGATCATTTCGGCTTGTCATCGCGCCGCGATCTGCCCGGCATTGAGGAGTTACGCGCGGCAGGTCTGCTTGACCCGGTGGATGACGCTTTCAACGCCGCCATGCATTTCGAGCCGGACGACGCGGATAACATGGCGGAATCCGGCGAAACCGATTGAAGGTGGCATAGCGGGCGCAAGGCTCCTATATTGCATGCCAAGCACAACCCAATCGGAAAGACACACGCACCATGGGCGGCATCGGCATCTGGCAAATTGTTATCGTGGCGCTCGTCGTCCTCGTCCTGTTCGGGCGCGGGCGCATCTCGGAAATGATGGGCGATTTCGGCAAGGGCATTTCAAGCTTCAAGAAGGGCATGAGCGAAAGCGATACCCCGGCAAGTCCGGCCAACCCGCAGATCGAGGCTCCGGCAGCTGATCCGACCCCTTCCGAGCAAAAGAAGCCGGCTGACACAACCCGGGGTTCGTGATCCGGGCGCGATTGTCTCGCTAACCGGACCATTTCCGCCGCTTGAAGGAGGCCGCTGGCTGCCTGTCCCATGTTTGATATTGGCGCTGCCGAGCTGTTGGTGATCATTATCGTCGCGGTCCTTGTGATCGGGCCGAAGGACTTGCCGCTTGCCATGCGCACAGCGGGGCGCTGGATCGGCAAAGTTCGGCGCGTATCGGCACATTTCCGCACCGGGATCGATGCCATGGTGCGCGAAGCCGAGCTGGAAGACATGGAAAAGAAGTGGCGCGCCCAGAACGAGGAAATCATGCGCCGCACCGCAAACCTTACCGAAGCGGACATGGGCGCACCGGTGATGACAGGCCCTCCGCCTGTCGATGAAGCCTCTGACCAAACAGACGAACAGCCTTCCGCGGACGGAAAGCATGTTTGATATCAAGGATCTTGATGAAACGCGCGCGCCGCTGCTTGATCACCTGATCGAGCTGCGCGCAAGGCTGGTCCGTTCGGTGATGGCGCTCGCGGTGGGATTTGCGGTGTGCTTCTACTTCGCCGACGAGATCCTCGGCTTTCTCGTCCAGCCGCTCAAGAATGCCTTCCCCGAAGGAGAGGGGCAGCTCATCTTCACCAAACTGCCCGAGGTTTTCTTCGTGGAACTGAAAGTCGGGCTGTTCGCCGGCTTCATGGTCAGCTTCCCGATCATTGCCAACCAGTTGTGGGCCTTTATCGCACCAGGGCTTTATGCTCGCGAAAAGCGCGCCTTTCTGCCGTTCCTGATTGCAACCCCGGTGCTGTTCATCAGCGGCGCATCGCTTGCCTATTTCGTGGTGATGCCGACTGCGTTCCAGTGGTTTCTCGGCTTTGGCGGCACGGCTGGCGGTATGGATATTCAGGCCCTGCCCAGTGCGGGCGATTACCTGAGCCTGGTGATGCAGTTCATCCTTGCTTTCGGGATGACCTTCCTGCTGCCCGTTCTCCTGCTGCTGCTGCACCGTGCGGGCCTTGTCAGCCGTGAACAGCTTGCGGGCGCGCGCCGCTATGTCGTCGTCGGGGTGTTTGCTTTGGCGGCCATCGTGACCCCGCCCGACCCCGGTTCCCAGATCATTCTTGCCCTGCCGCTGCTTGGATTGTTCGAGATTTCGTTGGTGTTGATGCGCTTTCAGGAAAGCGCCGCGCGGCGGGCAAAGGAAGCTGCCGAAGCTGAACGCGAGACCGCAGCCGCCGAGTAATGATCACTCGGCGCGCTCATCCACTCTGATCCCGCCGATCCATACCTGCAAGACGCGGGTCTGCCGCAATTCCTCCAGCGAGGCGATAAGCGGGTCGCGGTCGACAAAGATGAAATCTGCGCGCTCTCCGACGGCGAGCCGTCCGAAGCGCCCTTCGGCAAATCCGGCAAAGGCGGCATCCTTGGTGAAGCCTGCCAGTGCGACTTCGCGGTTGACCGCTTCTTGCGGAAACCAGCCACCGAATGGTTCGCCATTGGCATCGGTGCGGCTGATCGCTGCCACCATGCCTGCCCACGGATCAGCAGGTTCGACCGGCGCATCCGAACCGAAGGCCAACCTTCCGCCCGCCGCCAGAATGCTGCGCCACGGATAGGCCCCAGTCAGCCGATCCGGCCCGAGGCGCGCTTCCGCCATCAGCCGGTCGGATGTCTGGTGGAGCGGCTGGACCGAGGCGATGACGCCATGCTTGCCCAGCATCGGCAGGTCTGCGGGATCGATGATCTGTGCATGCTCGATGCGCCAGCGGCGATCACCTTCATAGCTTTCGGATAGCTCCTCGACCGCGCCGAGCACTTCGGCGTTGGCGGCATCGCCGATGGCGTGCACCGCCGTCTGGAAGCCGTCCATAGCGGCGCGGCTCATCAGGTTGCGCAGCTGCGCCGGGGTGAGCAGGGGCAGCCCGCGCGTGCCCGACTCATCAGCATAGGGCCGCTTGAGCGCCGCCCCGCGCGATCCCAGGGCACCATCAAGATACAACTTCACTCCGCCCATCCGCAGCTTGTCGGCATAAAGCCATGGCCCCGGCCCCGGTCCCGCCATCAGTTCGAGCGTGTCCATGCTGTCAGCATAGGACATGATCCGGACCTGAAGCCGCCCGAGATCACCCGCCCGGCGGAAGGTCTCCCAATCGGCTGGCGATGTGCCCATATCGGCCACCGCCGTCACGCCGCGTGCGATCATGGCTTTCTGGAATTCGGCAAAAGCCAGATCGCGGTCCTTGGGGCGCGGCGCGGGGATGACTTTCTTGACCAGCGCCGTCGCCATGTCGACGAACACACCTTGCGGCCTGCCCGAAGCATCGCGAATGATCCGACCGCCCGCCGGGTCGGCGGTTTTCGCCGTCACGCCAGCGCGTTCGATAGCCATGCTGTTCGCCCAATTGGCGTGATTGTCCGCGCGCTCCAGCCAGACCGGACGATCCGACACCACGCTGTCCAGTTCGGCGGCAGTGGGAAACCGACCGAGGCCCCATTTCTCCTGATTCCACCCGCGCCCGAGGATCCACGGCCGCCCCGGGTTTTCCTCGGCAAAGGCTTTGATCTTGGCCAGCGCCTCGTCGAGCGAGGTCGTTTCCGACAGATCGAGTGTGAGTGCGGCAAAGCCGATATCCATCACATGGACATGGGCATCGATCATGCCGGGGAGCAGGACCTGCCCTTTGCCATCAAGCAGATAGTCGACCCTGGCAGGCCGCTTGTCCTTGCGTTCCAGAAGTTGCGTCACACGGCCTTCATCGTCGAACACCAGACCGGTGAAGCGCACGACTTCGCCCGTCTCTCCAATCGTGATGCCATCGACATTGTCGACGAGCGTGTCGGCAAGAACGGGGTTGGCGGTGAGGGCGAGAGCAAATGCGCTGGCTGCGGCAGCAAGACGATTGCGAAGCATCAGAAGTCCTTTGGAGCGGGATTACGAGGCAGACGGGTAATGAGCGCGCTGGTATCCTTGCGTCCGCCGCCACCGGCCTGAACATCGGCATAGAATTGATCGACCAGCGCGGTGACGGGCGAAGACAGGCCAAGCCTGCGTGCTTCATCGAGCGCGTAGCCAAGATCCTTGCGCATCCAGTCAATCGCGAAGCCGAAATCGAACTCGCCCGCGGCCATGCTCGCCCATCGGTTGTTCATTTGCCAGCTTTGCGCGGCGCCCCCTGAAATGGCTTCATAGGTTTTGGCCAGATCAAGTCCGGCCGCTTCGGCCAGCCGGATTGCTTCAGAGAGCCCGGCCAGAACGCCGGCAATGCACATCTGGTTCGCCATCTTCGCGGTCTGGCCTGCGCCGGCGGGGCCAACATGCGTGATCGCCTTGGCGTAAGGCTGCATGATCGGGATGGCGCGAGTCATATCTTCCGCCGTGCCGCCACACATGATTGCGAGTTGGCCGTTTTCCGCTCCGGCCTGCCCGCCGCTCACCGGCGCATCGACTGCGCCCAGTCCGCGCGCGGCGCATTCCGCTGCCACCTGCCGCGCCATACCGGCCGAGACCGTGGTGTGATCAATCAGCAATGCGCCCGATTTCATGGCTTGAAGCACACCGCCGCTTCCGAGCAGGATTTCAGCGAGGTCCTGATCATTGCCAACGCAAGTGAGCACCGCCGCCGCGCTGCGTGCCGCCTCAGCCGGGCTGGCAGCAAAGCTGATCGGCAGCCCTTCGCCTGCCCACTTGGCATGCCATTGCGCGGCGCGCTCGGGTGAACGGTTATAGGCGACAACGCGCATTCCTGCGCGCGCGAGATGCCCGGCCATCGGCCCGCCCATCACGCCGAGTCCGATGAAGGCAATGTGAGTGTCAGTTGTCATGTCGCAGCCTCGCTATCGGGAAACGCGGCGCTTGCCAATCATGCGTTGCCTCACGCAGCGTAAGGGCTTAACGCGCGGGCGTTATGTCAGCGCCAGCCCAGAATCTCGCGCCTTCGGGCCTGCCGGTTGCCACGCCGGCCGATCTCACTCTCGATACCGTGCGCGCGGCGGCGGCACGGATTGGCGATGCGGTGGTGAAAACCCCGCTGATGCATTCGATCACGTTGTCGCAGATCACCGGTGCGGATATCTGGCTGAAGTTCGAAAACCTCCAGTTCACCGCCGCCTACAAGGAACGCGGCGCGCTTAATGCGCTGCTTCATCTGACAGACGAACAGCGCGCGCGCGGTGTGATTGCAGCCTCGGCGGGGAACCATTCGCAGGGTCTTTCCTATCACGGCACCCGGTTGGGCGTGCCTGTCACCATCGTGATGCCCCGCACCACGCCCACTGTGAAGGTGATGCAAACCGAGAGCGTCGGCGGCAAGGTTGTGCTCGAAGGCGAGACCTTCGATGAAGCCTATGCACATGCCCGTAAGCTTGAGGGCGAGCTTGGTCTCACCTTCGTGCACCCGTTTGACGATCCGCTGGTGGCGGCCGGCGCGGGCACCGTCGCTCTTGAGATGCTCGAGGAAAAGCAGGATTTCGATTGCATCGTTACGCCCATCGGCGGCGGCGGGCTCATCTCGGGCATGTCCACCGTGGCCAAGGCGCTCAACCCCGCAATCGAAGTGGTGGGGGTTCAGGCGGCGCTGTTTCCCTCGATGTATTCGCGGATCAAGGGTGAGAAACTGGAATGCGGCGGCGATACGCTGGCCGAGGGCATCGCGGTCAAATATCCTGGCGACTTTACCGCACAGGTGATCGCTGAACGGGTGGACGATATCCTGCTGGTCGATGAACCGGCGCTGGAAAAGGCGGTCGCTCTGCTGCTCCAGATCGAGAAAACCGTGGTCGAAGGCGCAGGCGCGGCAGGGTTGGCCGCAGTGCTCGCGAACCCTGAAAGGTTTGCAGGCAAGACCATCGGCCTCGTGCTGTGTGGCGGCAATATCGACACGCGTCTGCTTGCCAATGTGCTGCTGCGCGATCTCGCGCGGCAAGGGCGCCTTGCGCGGCTGCGGATCACCTTGCAGGATCGCCCCGGCGCCCTGTTCCGGGTGATGCGCCTGTTCGATGCGCATAATGTGAACATCATCGAGATCTATCACCAGCGCATCTTCACGACGCTGCCGGCCAAGGGCCTTATCACCGATATCGAATGCGAAGCGCGCGATGCCCAGCAAGTCGATGATCTGGTCGAGGCGCTGCGTGACAAGGGCTATTCTGTCCAGCTTGTCGAACTCGGCTGATCTGCCCCATTTCGGCGCAAATCCGCATAAATAGTGCGGCAGGCTGTGCAATCCGCGCCATTATTTGTGCCGATTTATGGTTAAGGGACTTTAACGCGGGAACCTGTGCAGGCATAAGCTTTTCTTAACTAGTGAACCCGCGCTGATTCAGCATAAGGATTGAGCCCCAGCCCGTGACCGCACCGATCCGCTTTCCCCGGTTTTTCGTGACGAGCCCGGCGCCGTGTCCCTATCTCCCGGGTCGCAGCGAGCGAAAGGTCTTTACCGAGCTGAAAGGCCCTCACGCTGACCAGTTGAACGAAGCGCTCGGCCGGATTGGCTTCCGTCGCAGTCAGACAGTCGCCTACCGCCCGAGCTGCCTCGATTGCCAGGCCTGCGTATCGGTGCGGGTCGTAACGGAACAGTTCCGGGCCTCGGGCACACAGAAGCGCGATATGAAGCGCAATGCCGATCTTGTTGTCAGCGAATGCCGCCCCTGGGCGACCGAAGAGCAATTCGCGCTGCTGGCCCGCTATCTTGCCGCGCGCCATCCTGATGGCGGGATGAGCCAGATGGACGAACTCGATTACGCTGACATGATCGAGCATACTCCGGTGACGACAGTCATTACCGAATATCGCGAGCCGGGCGAAGATGGGCAGCCCGGTCGTCTGGTCGGGGCTTGCCTGACTGACCGACAGAGCGATGGGCTGTCGATGATCTATTCGTTCTACGAACCCGATCAGCCCGAGCGCATGGGGCTGGGCAACTTCATCATCCTCGATCACATCCGCCGCGCTGCTGCCGAGGGCCTGCCTTACGTCTACCTCGGTTACTGGGTCGAAGGCAGCCCGCGCATGCAATACAAGGTCCGCTATCGCCCGCTGGAAAAGCTTACCCGCGATGGCTGGCAAGTCATGGACGAGGACGAACAGCGCGCACTGATTGCCGCCGCGATTGCGCCGCGAAGCGCCACGGATGCATCGCTCGCGGGCATTCGGGGCAAGGATGGCCAGCCTGCCAAGTTCCCCGAAAGCTGATCGCCTCCACCTGCTGACGCTGTCCTTTTTCGCTGCAACGTCGTGGGGTTCGGGAGTGCTGGGAAGCGCGTGCGCCGCGGCGCAAGAGCAAACCCTGCCGCCGCCACAAGAGCAGGCGCGCGTCTTGCAGCCTGTTGATGATGATGTTCAAGCGGATGAGGCAGGCGCGGCCGAAGATGCCGACGATGCGGGAGAGCCGCTGGCTGCCCAGCCTGTCCCGCGAACGCTTGATGAACTGATACCGACAGAGGCTGTCCAGAACGCGGATAACTGGGCTCTGGGCGGCGCGCCGCTCGGGCCGGAGCCGCAGCCTGCTGTGCCCCCGGCTTTCGGCATGCCTGCTCCGGGCGTTGATCCGCTTGATGCCGCGCTCCTCGCGCTCGAAGCACCCGAACTCGTGGCCTCAGCTGATGCGATTGCGCAGCAGCTCGATGAATTCACTCTTGCGCTTCCCGAGCCGTTCGAGCCCGATGCGGAAGGCGAGGCCTTTGCCAGACTGGCCATGCCCGAGCTTGAGCAAGGGGTAGAGCTCGCCGAATTCCCTCTCAACGAAACAGTCACGCTGGCTTTTCCGGCTAATCCCGCAGCTTTTCCCGAGCGTGATGAAGTAACCGCGCGTTTCCGGCAGTTGTCGGCGCTTGCCCAGCTTGAACGTGGCGAGGATACCGCCCCGCAGATTGCCGCCCGCGCGCGCGCGGATGCCGATCTGCTCGCCGATATCCTTGTTACCTATGGCTATTACAGCGGCGAGGTGGTGCGGCAGCTTTCAGGTGGCCGGCGCGCGCGCGAAAATGGTACGGCGAGCGGTAATATCGCAGCGAGTACCGCTGTTCGGCTCGATGTCTACCCGGGGCCGCAATACCGCTTCGGCGTGATTGATCTGGGTGCAATGGAGCGCCTGGCGTCTGACGAATTTGCCGATTTGCGCAGCGCCTTCGGAGTCCAGCAAGGCGATCCGCTTCTGGCCGACCGGATCATTGCCGAGCGTGAAGCGCTTGGTCTGGCGCTCGGCGAAAGCGGCTACCCTTTTGCCGAACTGGGTGAGCCGGAACTGCTGATTGATCACGCTCGCGAAGAAGGCGATCTGACTCTGCCTGTTGATCCGGGCGGGCGCTACGTGTTCGCTGGCGTAACCAGCGGCGATCCCGACTTTCTGTCCGCCAGACATCTTTCCCGTATTGCGCGCTTCCGTCCGGGCGAACTCTATCGCGAGAGTCTTGAAACAGATCTGCGCCGTGCGATTCTTGCGACCGGCCTTGTCTCGAGTGTCACCATCACCCCGCGCGAGGCCGAACCGCCAGAGGGTGTTGCGCCGGGGGAGGTTGCGCTCGATGTTGCATTCGAACGCGCGCCCTTGCGCACAGTCACAGGCGGTGTCGGTTACGGTACCGAAGACGGGATCAAGGCCGAAGCGACGTGGGAGCATCGCAACCTGTTCCCGCCCGAAGGAGCGCTGCGCCTGCGCGGCATCGTCGGCACGCGTGAAACGCTTGCGAATATCGGCTTCAAGCGCAACAACTTCCGCGGGCGCGATCAGGTGTTGTTCTTCGATCTCTTCGCAAGCGATATCAACACAGTGGCGGTGGAATCGCGCACACTTGGCGTGCGCGGCACCTTCGAGCGGCTATCCAACTTCATCTACCAGAAGGAATTCAGCTGGCAGATCGGGGCGGAAGCCCTTGTGAGCGAGGAGCGCAACCGCAGGGTGCGGATTGCTCCCGATGCCAACACGCCGCGCCGCAGTTTTACCATTGCTGGCCTGTTCGGCAGCGCGACCATTGATCAGAGCGATGACTTGCTGGATCCAACCAGCGGTTATCGCGCGACGCTGTTTCTCGCGCCTGAGTCCTCCCGTAGCGAGGGGGTGCAGGATTTCTACCTCCGTGCGCAGCTTGATGCGGCGGCTTACCGATCCATTGGCTCATCGACGGTGCTGGCAGGGCGGGTGCGCGCGGCCACAATCCAGGGCGCGAACCTGGCCAATGTCGCGCCGTCGCGGCGGCTTTATGGTGGTGGCGGGGCTTCAGTGCGCGGTTATGGATTTCAGGGCGTCGGTCCGCGTGACGAATTCGGAGAGGCTACCGGCGGCGCGGCATTGCTGGAGGCCTCCATCGAAGCGCGCATCAACACCGGACTGATGGACGGCGCCATTCAGGTTGTCCCGTTCTTCGACATCGGCAGCGTAAGCCAGCGCTCGGTCCCCAATTTCGATTTCATCCGTTACGCAGCCGGGCTTGGTGTGCGCTACAAGACCAGCTTCGGTCCGATCCGCATTGATGTTGGCGTGCCGCTCAACCGCAGCGAATTTGATGCACCGGTGGTGGTGTTTGTCGGTCTGGGGCAGGCGTTCTGATGACGGAAGATGTCGCCCCGGTGATTGACAGCGAAGACCCCGGCCGCAGCCGGCGACGCTGGTTCAAGCGGCTCGGCTGGCTGCTCGCCGTGGTACTTGCGCCGCTGGTTCTGGGCGCGGCATTCCTCAGTTCGCCCATCGGCAAGCGGTTCGTCGCCGATCAGATCGCCACGCTTCAGCCCGAGAATGGTTTGAGGTTCAGGGTCGGACGGATTGAGGGCGATATCTACGGCGCGGCGCGGCTGCGCAATGTGGTGGTGAGCGATCCCAAGGGTGCTTTTCTCAAGATCCCAGAAGTGACGCTGGACTGGCGTCCGCTGGCCTTCTTGTGGAGTGGGCTCGATATCAGAGAGGTGACGGCAGAGCGCGGGCTCCTGATGCGGCTCCCTGAACTGGAGCCCGGCGATCCTGATGCTCCGCTGCTGCCCGACTTCGACATTCGCTTAGACCGCCTCACCATCCGTGATCTGGTGCTGGCCGAAGGCGTCGCTACGCCGCGGCCTGAGAAGGTCAACCTGACAGCCAATGTGCTGATCCGCGAGCGGCGCGCACTCGTGAACGCGACCGCCAGTTTCGGCACCGATGATCGCCTCGCCCTGATGCTTGATGCCGAACCAGATGGCGATCGGTTCGACATGGGGCTCGACTATCTTGCGCCTGCAGGCGGTGTGCTGGCGGGACTGACCGGGCTCAGGCATGGGTATGCTGCGCGGTTGGCGGGCGAGGGGACGTGGCGCAACTGGCGCGGACATGCTCTGGCAACGCGCTGGCCCGCTGTGGTTGCGCCGCGCGAACGCCAGCGTCCGGTGGCGGCGCTGCGCCTTACCAATCACGCAGGCCGGTTTGGCGTGCTTGGCGAAGTGCGCGCTCCGCTTGACGAGGGCGCTGGCCTGCTTGTTGATGCGCTCGGCAGCAAGACGGCGCTTGCCGCTTCCTTCCTGTTGGAGGACCGGCTGGTGGCAGGGCGTGCGGCGGCAGTCAGTCCCGCGTTTGATCTCAGGCTTGCGGGCGGCGTCGATGTTGGCGCAAGCCGTGTCGAGCGGCTCGTGCTGCGGGTTATCCTGCGCGATCCCGATTTTCTGGGGCCGGAGCTGCGGCTGGAGAAGGCCCGCTTTGCGGCCGCGATCACCGGGCCTTTCAGCGATCTTGCGCTGGATCACCAATTCGCGGTGAGCCGTCTTGAAGCCAGCACCATCGCGGTCAGTGATCTGCGCCAGACCGGCATGGCGCGTTACGTCCGCGGAACACTTACCCTGCCGCTTGCCGCCACGGCTGCGCGGGTTACCACCGGCAACCCCCAGATCGATCCGCGTCTCGTGAAGGGCAAGCTCAATGCGCGTGTAACCTTCGATGGCACCAGGCTGGCTGCTGATGAGGCGCGCATTACATTTCCGGGGCTGGGTGCGAACCTGTCGCTGCGCGGCGATGTGCCTGCGGGCACCTATGCGCTGGCTGGGCCCCTCACGGCAAGCGGGTTCAACGTGGAAGGCGCGGGTGAGCTGGATGGCAATGCCAAGATCCTTGCCAAGTTCGGCCCCAGTATTCCGTGGAGCCTGCGCGCCAATGTCGCCGGACGGCTCGCGAAGATCAGCAACGCGAGCATTATCAATCTCGCCGGGCCGGACATCCGTTTCAAGGGCGCGCTGGGCATGGGTGCGGGCGAGCCGATCATCCTGCGCGATGGCGAGCTGACAAGCGCGCGGCTGGCGGCACGGCTGGATAGCAAGGTGGTGCCTGGAACCGGCGGCACACGCACGACTATCTCCGGGCGCGGGCGGCAGGCGCAGTATGGACCCTTCACCATCGAGGCCGAACTGGACAGCGATGGACCCCGCGCGGTGCTGGTGCTGGCAGACCCTCTTCCGGCAGCCGGGCTTGCCGATGTGCGGGTCGCGCTCGCGCCGGCGGGTGATGGTTTCGCAATCGACTTGTCCGGCGGTTCGATGCTCGGGGACTTCACCGGCCGCATCGGGCTGGTGCTGCCCGAAGGCGGACCAACCCGCATCGCGGTGGACGAGCTCAACATCTTCCGCACCCGGCTGACCGGTGCACTCGAGCTCGGCGAAGGCGGCATTGATGGCCAGCTGGCCGTGGCAGGCGGCGGGATCAATGGCACCCTGGCGCTTGCGCCCGCCACAGGCGGCGCGCAGGGCTTCAGCCTTGATCTCAAGGCGCGGCAAGCGCGCTTCGGCGGCGAGATCCCGATCGCTATTGCCAGCGCCGACATCACGGCGACCGGACGTTTCGATGAGGGCGGCAGCTTCATCAACGGCCAGCTTACCGGCAGCGGGTTCGAATATGGCGCGCTGCGGCTTGCCAATCTCGATGCCCGGGCTGCCATCGCCAGCGGCACCGGCAAGGTCACCGTCGCGATTGCCGGACGCCGTTCTGATCGCTTCGCCATCAAGCTTGATGCCGACGTCGCGCCGGGCCTGATCGCGCCGCTGG
>JBKBMC010000043.1:0-20603 GCA_046296075.1 Erythrobacter sp.
TCGACATCGGCGATCCGAACCTTACCTGTCGCGGGGACGAGGTAGAGGTGACGATCCGCCTTGCGCGGCGTGTAGGTTACGCTTTCACCCGCCTTGATCGTTGCACCGAGCACGCGGGCATCAGCGCGTATTTTCAGCGCGTCATTATCATTGGCGACACCGCTTGCCAGCGGGACGAAAGCGCCGTTGCGGCTGTCCTTGGGGAACTGGCGTGCGCCCCAGCTGGGTTCGCCGCCGCGCTCATCCGGGATGATCCAGATCTGGAAGAGCGTGGTGTCCTCTCCTTCCAGATTGAATTCCGAATGACGCACGCCGTTACCCGCGCTCATCACCTGCACATCACCCGCTTCAGTGCGGCCTTCATTGCCCATGCTATCGCGGTG
Source organism: Erythrobacter sp. (assembly GCA_046296075.1). GTDB lineage: Bacteria > Pseudomonadota > Alphaproteobacteria > Sphingomonadales > Sphingomonadaceae > Erythrobacter. The sequence continues at coordinate 384 of JBKBMC010000043.1, forward strand.
GGTGATGGCGCCCTTGCGGACATAGGTGATGATTTCCATGTCGCTGTGCGGATGAGTGGGAAAGCCGGTGCCTGCCGCGATGGTGTCATCGTTCCAGACGCGCAAGGCGCCCCAGTGGACGCGGGCGGGATCGTGATAATGCGCGAACGAAAAATGATGATGCGCATCGAGCCAACCATGATTGGCGGCACCGAGAGTTTCAAAGGGACGAAGTTCGATCATGTCGTGACTCCTTGTCTGTGGTTGAACGCCAGATAGGGGTGAAAGTTCGAACGGATAAGTGCGATAAATCTTGCCAAGATGTTCGGATAATCCGAATGAAGGGTCATGAAGCTCGGAGAGCCCACTCTTGATCAGATGCGCATCTTCATAGCGGTTGCGGAGCATGGCAGCTTTGGCGGCGCGGCCAAGGCTATGGGGCGCGCTGTGTCAGCGATTTCCTACGGCATCGCGCAGCTGGAATCCCAGCTTGGCCTTATCCTGTTCGCGCGCGAAGGTTCACGCCGTCCGGTGCTGACAGCTGCGGGGGAGGGGCTGCTTGCCGAAGCCCGCAGCATTGCCGACGGGGTGGATAGCCTGCTGGCCAAGGCCCGCTCGCTCCATGCAGGGCTGGAGGCGAGTATCGGGCTTGTCATCGATGTGATGGTGCCGGGCGAGGTGACGGCCCGCGTATTGGGCGAATTCCGCCGGATGTTCCCGACTGTTGCGCTCACGCTCAATATCGAAGGGCTGGGCGCGGTCGCGGCGTGCCTGATCGACAAGGAAGCGCAGCTGGCAATTGGCGGGCCGGTCATCGTCGATCATCCCGCGCTTGAAAGACAGGTGATCGGTGAGATTGATCTGGTGCCGGTCGCCGCGCCCTCACACCCCTTAGCGCGGGCTGGCGTGGCACCGGGGGAAAGCCGCCAGCACCTGCAACTGGTGCTGACCGATCGTTCGCGGCTGACCGAAGGGCAGGAATTTTCCGTGCTGAGCCCCTCGACCTGGCGGCTGGGGGATCTCGGCGCCAAGCATTCGCTGCTGATCGAAGGGCTGGGCTGGGGCAATATGCCGCGCCACATGGTTGCAGGCGATCTGGCGGCGGGGCACTTGGTGGAACTTGACCTGCCCGAACGCCCCGGCGCGCGCTATCGCCTCTCGGCACTGTGGCGGCGCGACGCGCGGCTTGGTCCGGCGGCAAGCTGGCTGATAGATGCCTTTCGCGATGGGCTGGCGGGTCAGGGCTAGGGGCCGAAACGGATCGGCGGATCGCCAGCTTTCCAGGGTGCGAATTTCGGCATGATCGCCTTGAAGAGTTCTGATGCGAGGTGCCCTTCGAGCCACGCGGTGAGCCGGGGCAAGGACTGTTGGGCAAACCAATCGGGATCAATCGCGGCGAATTGGCGGATGAAGGGGAATAGCGCGATATCGGTGAGGCTGCGGCGCGGCCCGCACAACAGTGCAGCGTTCGCCAGCCGCTCCTCCAGTGGGAGAAGCAAAACCAGCGCGGCGGCGCGATGGTCGATTCCGTCGGCTGCATAGCGGGTCGGATATTTGGCGCGGTCAAGATGGTGCTTGAACGGCCCATCATTGGCCGTAATCAGCGCAGGCTCATCGCCTGCCAGCCAGCTTTCCGGATCATTCTGTGCCAAGGCCCAACGCATGATTTCAAGGCTTTCATCGATCACGCGCCCATCTTCCAGCACAAGCACCGGCACAGTCGCCTTGGGCGAGGCGGCGATGAGTTCAGCGGGCTTGGCCGCCAGCTTCACCTCGCGCAGTTCCACCGCGATCCCCGCCACCCACAAGGCCATCCGCGCCCGCATCGCATAGGGGCAGCGGCGGAACGAATAGAGGATCGGCAGCGCGCTCATGCCTCAGCGGGTGCGTCGCCATCGCAGTCCCGGCAGGTCTCGCCAGCGGCGAGCGGACGGCCGCAAGGGCGGCAGCGGGTGTGGGTGCCTTGAGCAAGTCCGTGGCCGAGACTTACCCGTTCATCGAAGACAAAGCACTCGCCGTGCCAAAGGCTCTGTTCTTCGGGGACTTGTTCGAGATATTTGAGAATGCCTCCGCGCAGGTGGTAGACTTCCTCAATCCCTTCCGCACGCAGGAAGCTGGTCGATTTCTCGCAGCGGATGCCCCCGGTGCAGAACATCGCGACGCGTTTCTTGCCGTCGAGCAATTCCGCGCGATGCGCGCGAAACCACGCCGGAAAATCGCGGAACGAAGGCGTCGCCGGATCAACCGCGCCCGCAAAAGTGCCGATAGCGACTTCGTAATCATTGCGGGTGTCGATCACCAGCGTATCGGGATCGGCGATCAGCGCATTCCAGTCATGCGGATCGACATAGTGGCCCGCCGACAATGCGGGGTCGATATCCGGCTCGCCCATGGTGACGATCTCGCGCTTCACGCGCACTTTCATCCGGCCGAAGGGCATGGCGGGCGCAGCGGAAAGTTTCACATCAAGGTCCGCGCAGCCGGGCAGGGCGCGGATCGTGCCAAGCGCTGCGCCGATCGCATTGTCGCTTCCCGCAATCGTCCCGTTGATCCCTTCCCGCGCGAGCAGCAGCGTGCCTTTGATGCCCAGTTCCTCGCAGGCGGCCAGAAGCGGCGCGCGAATGGCTTCGGGATCGGCGAAGGCAGTGAATTTGTAGAGCGCGGCGACGGTGATCGGTTCGGGGATCAAATCCGCATCACCCAGCCATGCGGATCAGGCGCGCGGCCATGCTGGATGTCGACCAGCCGTTCGCGCATCTTGGCCGTCATCTGTCCGATGCCGCCGGCACCAATGTGGAACTCGCCATCCGGCGAGGCAACCGTGCCCACAGGCGTGACAACCGCCGCGGTGCCGCATGCCATGGTTTCGAGCAGGTGGCCGCTTTCCGCTTCCGCGCGCCATTGGTCGATGCTGTATGGCTCCTCGCGCACATCAAGGCCTTCCTCGCGGAGCATCGCGATCAGCGAATCGCGGGTAATGCCGGGAAGGATCGTGCCTGTCAGTGGCGGCGTGATCACGCTGCCATCATCGCGCACGAAAAACAGGTTCATGCCGCCGAGTTCTTCCACCCACTTGTGCTCGATGGCGTCAAGGAACACCACCTGATCGCAGCCTTGCGCGGTTGCCTGTGCTTGCGGGACGAGGCTCGCCGCGTAATTGCCGCCGGTCTTTGCTGCGCCCGTGCCGCCGGGCGCGGCGCGGACATAATCCTGCGCCACCCAGATCTTGACCGGATTGACGCCTTTCTTGAAGTAATTGCCCGCCGCCGAGATGATGACGATGAACTTGTACTGCTTGGCCGGGCGCACCCCGAGGAACGCTTCGGAGGCAAACATGAAGGGCCGGATATACAGCGATCCGCCCTCGATCGGCGGGAGCCATTTCGCATCGGCCTGCACGGCCTCGCGCACGGCCGCAAGAAACATCGCTTCGGAGATCTCGGGCATCGCCATGCGCCGGGCGCTGGCGTTGAAACGCTGCGCATTGGCTTCGGGCCGGAACAGGGCAAGTCCGCCATCGGCATGGGCGAAGGCCTTCATTCCCTCGAAGATTTCCTGCGCATAATGCAGCACGCTTGCCGCCGGATCGAGCGCGATGGCTTCGCGCGGGCCGATAACCGGGGTCTGCCAGCCGCCCTTGGCCTCGTCGTAATCGATCACCACCATGTGATCGGTGAACACGGTTCCGAAGCCGGGGTCTGCGATCAGAGAATCGCGGGCGGCATCGGGCGTGGGCGAGGTGTGGGGGATGCGCGTGAATTCCATGCACCGCGCCTAATCCCGCGCGCCAATTAGAGCAAGATGAGTGTTTGCCGCACATGTCAGTCGCGGCATGCGTATGCGCAAAACACAAATGTAAAGGGCAGCTCCGCCCGTCGGGGAACTGCCCTTTGCATGGTCAGCGGCCGGAAGTGCCGCTCACGAAGCCTTACTTGGCAAGAGGATTACCGAGTATGCTCCGTAGGGATCTTCACCGACCTCGCTACTGAACCATGAGACATCGGATCACCTCCTTTCGCGCTAGTGAGCTAGACCCGCCATTTCACCGGGGGCCGAGAGCCGCGTTCGCCGCTGGCCTCACCTCCATTTGTGAATCATTGCGCGGCCAAGGACAAGACTTGAAAAAAGTTTTTCCCAAGTCAGAATAAGAGTTCTGGTGTTGCGCGGCGCCGCGCCGCGCCGCATTTAGCGGCAATCCTCGATCACCCGCGCGATTTCCGGCCATGCTGGCAGATACAGCGGCGGCAGGCCGCCAGCCGTGATCGCAAACCGGCCGCGCGCGAAGGCCATGGCATCAAGCAGCGGATCGCGCGGTGCAATCATCACCAGTGTCTCACGCCCGGCTGCTTGCCCTTCCAAGGTGCGCGTCGCCGTGTGGCTGCGGATCGTCACCTGCGGGTTGGCAGTGCCGCTTTCAGGGAGGGAAAGCACCACGCTGCGGCGATCCGCCATGCAGCGCAGCCGGGCGAGCGGTTGATTGCCGGTGCCGATCAATGCCGCCTCGCTGTAAGCAGACTGCATGCCGTATCGCCAGGTGCCGGGCGTTTGCGGCGCATCGGCCCAGTTCGCGACAGGCGGCGGCGCGGGAACAGCCGGTGACGGTGCAGGTGCCGGGCGCGGCGCGGGCTGGGGCGCTGGCATGGAGGCTGGCGGAACGCCTGCCGGGACGCAGGCGGCGAGCGCGGCGCCCAATGCAAGCGCTACGATGATCCTCAAGTCTGGTCCTTTCATGCCGCAACAATGCGCGCTATCGCATCGCGCGTCCATGGCCAATTCCGTTACTCCTGCCAAAAAGCGCCGCGTTGACCAGCTGCTCACCGAGCGCGGGCTCGCCGAAAGCCGCGCCCGTGCTCAAGCGCTGGTGATGGCGGGCGTGGTGTTTTCGGGCGAAAGCAAGATTGCCAAACCCGGTCAGCAATTATCCGTGGATGCGCCGCTTGAGGTCCGTGGGCGCGATCATCCCTGGGTAAGCCGCGGCGGGATCAAACTCGCCCATGCGATCGAATATTTCGCGCTCGATCCGGCGGGCGCGGTGGCAATGGATATCGGATCATCCACCGGCGGTTTCACCGATGTGCTGTTGAGCAAGGGTGCGGCGCATGTGTTTGCTGTTGACAGCGGCACCAATCAGTTGGCGTGGAAACTGCGCGAGGATCCGCGTGTGACTGTGCTCGAACAAACGAGCGCGCGCATTCTGACGCCGGAGCTCATCGATCGTCCCTGCAACTGGGTGGTGTGCGACGCGAGCTTTATCGCGCTTGCCAAGGTGCTGGAGCGCCCGCTTGAACTGGCCGCGCCGCAATGTCAGCTGGTCGCGCTCATCAAGCCGCAATTCGAAGTGGGGCGCGAGGAAGTGGGCAAGGGCGGGGTGGTGCGCGATCCGGCCCTTCACGAACGGGTCTGCGCCGAGGTGCGCAGCTGGCTGGGATGTGCCGGCTGGCAGGTTCAGGGCATCACCACCAGCCCGATCACCGGGCCGCAGGGCAATGTCGAATTCCTGATCGCCGCGCGGCGTCTCGCGCAACAAGGGGAGAATGCATGAACAGCCGGAGCTTTGTCTTGATTGCGGCCATGCTTGTCATCGGACTGGGGCTGGCCGTGGTGTTTGGTGCAGCAGGTTGATCCACGCGCGCAGGGCCAGTCAGCCAACAAAAAACCGGCAGCAACCGTTGGGTCACTGCCGGATTTTTGTGTTCCGTTACCCGGCGCGAGGCACCGGGTCGGCAAGCTTTACAGCTTACTCAGCCGGGGTGGCTTCAGCAGCAGCGTCAGCAGCTTCGGTCACAGCTTCAGCGCCTTCAGCGGCGGCGTCAGCAGCGGCGTCGGCGCCAGCTTCACCAGCTTCTTCAACGGCTTCTTCAACAGCCATGGTGTCTGCGGTGGTGTCGGTGGCTTCTTCAGCAGCCGGCGAGCAAGCGACGGTGGCAACGGCCAGACCAGCAACGGCGATCAGAGCAGAAAACTTCTTCATGGTGCATTTCCCCATAAATGAGCCGGATGGGCTCAGTTAAATTCGAGCGCGACAAGTCTTTTCCTGCCGACCCGCGCTCCGAATCACGGCAAGAATGTGGCAGGAATTAGCAGAAAATGTGGCCGCGTCATCTGCTTTTTGCAGGTGATTGCGCAAAATGTGGCAAAAAACCGGGGAAAGCGCCTTATTTCGGAGCATCATCGCCAAGCCCCGTTGGCATGCTGCCGCAAGCTCATGTATCGCTGCCATGAAAGGGAGCCTCTATGAATTTGCTTGCGTCCAGAGAACAATTGCGCGCCAGCCTGCTACGATGGTCGCTGTTTCTGGTGCCGTTGATCGTGCTGCTGGGATTCGCTGCCGGCAAGGCAGCGGGGCCTGATACACTATGGTTTCAGAACCTTGTGAAGCCTGCGATCTATCCTGCACCAGCCGTATTCGGAATTGTCTGGTCAATTCTGTACGTGATGATCGGCTTTGCGCTGGCGCTGGTGGCAAGCGCGTGGGGTGCCGATGGGCGCGGGCTCGCGATCATTGCCTTCATTGCGCATTTTATCGGCAATATGGCCTGGACCAGCGTGTTTTTCGGGATGCAGAACATCGTCGGCGGTCTCTGGGTGCTGGCCTATGCGGTGGTCACACTGCTGCTGGTGATGGTGCTGTTCTGGCGGGTGCGTAAAGGCGCTGCTCTGCTGCTGATACCCTATCTTGCTTGGGCAAGCTTTGCGACCGCGCTGAATTACCAGTTCATGGTGGAGAACCCCGATGGCGGTGCGGCGAGCGCAAGCGGAGCGGTGCAGCGTGTGAAATTGTAGGGCGCGTGCCTCTGGACAAGCCGGAGGCGCATTGCCACATAACGGGCATGCAAAGTCAGAACCCCATCCTCGCCGATCTTGTCAAACTCGCCAACAGCGCTGCTGGCACTGTTGCCGGCATGACCCGCGAAGCGCGCGAAACCGCTCGCGAGCGGCTGCGTGAACGGATGGGCGGGGTGGATTTTGTCAGCCGCGAGGAATTCGACACGGTCAAGGCGATGGCGCAAAAGGCGCGCGAGCAGGCCGATGCGTTGGCCGCCAAGGTGGCCGAACTCGAAGCGGCGCTCGCCAGCAAGAAGAAGTAAGCTCCGGACGAGGGCGTCGCAGCCATGCACCTGCGCGCCTCCGCGATTCTGGTCGCTGCCCGTTCGCACGGCGAAACAGGCGCCATTGCGCGTGCGCTGACGCAGGAACATGGAATTGTGGCTGGCTATGTCGCGGGCGGGCGCGGACGGCAGATGCGGTCGATCATGATTCCCGGAAACCGCATTGCGCTGGATCTCACCGCGCGCTCGGCCAATCAGCTTCCCTTTGCCAAGCTGGAACTCGAACAGAGCCGCGCGCCGTGGATGACAGAGCCACTGCCCGCCGCCGCGATTACCTGGGTCTGTGCGCTGACTGCCGCCGCCTTGCCCGAACGCGCACCTTACCCGCCACTTTATGATGCGCTTGATGCGCTGCTTGAAGCGATCTGCGTTGCGCCATCGGCACGCGGCTGGATTGCGGCGTTGCATGCGTATGAGGCTATGTTGCTGGCTGCTATGGGCTACGGCGAGCGCGTGGCGGCAGCCCGCCCGGATCGTGCCGCTTCCGCCGATATGCAGATCGCGGCGCTCCAAGCGCTCGAGGCGCCCTTGGCGCACTACCTGCTTGATGATGCGCGCGGCGATGTTATGGCCGCGCGCAGGATGCTCATGGAGCGGCTGGCGCGCATCGTGTGAGATGAGCCCGCGGCTCTTACCACAACGAGAAAGACGCGCATGAAGATTGCAGTTCTGCCCGGCGACGGGATCGGCCCTGAAGTGACTGCCGAAGCGATCGGCGTGCTCGAAGCGTTGGGTCTGGCGGGGCTGGAACTGACTTATGCCGATGTTGGTGCGGCGGCATGGCGCGCCCACGGCCATCCGCTGCCACCGGCTACGCTTGCTGCTGCGCGCGCGGCGGATGCCGTGCTGTTCGGCGCTGTGGGCGATCCCGAATGCGATGCGCTCGAACGACACCTGCGCCCCGAACAGGCGATCCTTGGCTTGCGCAAGGAGCTCGACCTGTTTGCCAATCTTCGCCCTGCCAGGGTTTTCGCGGGCCTTGAACACCTCTCGCCGCTGCGCAGTGATGTGGCTGGAGCGATGGATCTGCTGATCGTGCGTGAGCTGACCGGCGATGTCTATTTCGGCGCCAAAGGCCAGCGCATGAACGACAAGGGCGAGCGCGAAGGCTGGGACGCGATGAGTTATGCCGCGCCCGAAGTGCAGCGCATCGCCCATGTCGCCTTCCGCGCGGCACTGGCGGCTGGCCAGCCGCTCACCAGCGTCGACAAGGCCAATGTGCTGGAAACCAGCCAATTATGGCGCGATGTCGTCGTCACCGTTTCGGCCGAATATCCCGCCGTCGCGCTTGATCACATGTATGTCGATAATGCCGCGATGCAGCTTGTCAGCCATCCGGACAGGTTCGGCGTGATGGTAACGGGCAATCTGTTCGGCGATATCCTCTCTGATCTTGCGAGCGCGTGTGTCGGTTCGATCGGGCTGTTGCCGAGTGCTTCGCTTGGCGAGCGCCAGACCGCCCACGGCACTTTCGGCCTGTATGAACCGATCCATGGCAGCGCGCCCGATATTGCCGGGCAGGGCAAGGCCAATCCGATGGCGACGATCCTTTCCGCCGCGATGATGCTGCGCCATTCCTTCAGCCTTGATGCCGAGGCCGCGCGGATCGAGGCAGCGGTTGCCCGTGCGCTGGCCGATGGTATTCGCGGCGGCGATCTCGGTGGCTGCCATGGCACCGCCGCCATTGGCGAAGCGGTGCGCGCGCGCCTGTAAGCCGCGATGATGGCGCTCGAACTGGCGATCATCCTGCCCACCTTCAACGAGCGCGGCAATCTTGCGCCCTTGCTGGATCGGATTGCGGCGGCGCTGGAGCAGGTGCGCTGGGAAGTCATCATCGTCGATGATGACAGCGGCGATGGCACCGCGGACGAAGCGCGCGCGCTGGCGCTGGCCGACAGCCGGGTGCGGGTAATCCAGCGTATCGGGCGGCGCGGGCTGGCAAGTGCGGTGATCGAGGGGTTCTGTGCCACTGCGGCGCCCTATGTCGCGGTCATGGACGCCGATCATCAGCACGATCCTGCACTGCTGCCGCATATGTTGGAGATGCTTACGGCCGGGGAGGCGGATGTCTGCGTCGCCTCGCGCTTTGTGGCCGGTGCGAGCACCGCCGCATGGGGCGCTCCGGCGCGCGAGCGGCTTTCGGGATTGGCCAACCGCGCGGCCCGCGCGTTGACCGGTGTGACGCTGAGCGATCCGATGAGCGGTTATTTCATGCTGGAAACCGCGCAGGCTCGCGCCCTTGCGCCGCGTCTGTCGGGCGTGGGCTTCAAGATCCTTCTCGATCTGCTGGCGAGCGCGGATAATCCGCTGCGGGTGCGTGAAGTGCCGCTCGCCTTTGCCGCACGGGCGGCGGGGGAAAGCAAGCTGGATCGCGGGGTGCTATTCGATTTTCTTGCCGGGCTTTACGACAAGCTGTTCGGGCGGATCATTCCCACGCGCTTTGCCCTGTTCGGCACAGTCGGTGCAGCCGGGGTGGTGGTGCACTTTGTTGTTTTGAGTGCCTTGCTGCTGGTGCTGGGCGAAGGGTTCACGCTTGCGCAAGCGGCCGCCGTGGTGGTGGCGATGAGTTTCAACTTCTGGTTCAACAACTGGCTGACCTATCGTGACCAGAGGCTGACCGGCGCGGTGGCCTTGTTGCGGGGCTGGCTGGGTTTCATCGCCACATGCGCGATCGGTGGCTTTGCCAATGTCGCGATTGCGACTTTTCTGGAAGGGCGGGGGATATTCTGGGCATTCGCCGCGCTGGCGGGTATTCTCGTGGGATCGGTGTGGAACTATGCGCTGTCGAGCCGCTTTGTGTGGGGCCGGTTCTAACTGCTCACCGCCACCCTTCGAGCCACATCCAGCTGGTAAAGCTCATCTCGCCTGCGAGTGGCGTTGCCGAAAGGATCGGCAGGAACACCGCGAACAGCGCCAGCGATCCGGCGAGCACGCCCCACGCCAGCCACCCGATGCGCGGGATGCCCCGCAGATCGGCCAGTGCCAGCGCCAGTGCGGCCAGCAGGAATGTGCTCGGCATCAGATAGTGGTAATAGAACTGCACCGGCTTGGGCGCGATCACCCACAGGCCAAGGCTGACCACGTAGCCGACAACACAAGCCAGCATCGCCCATTTGCGCCGGACGATCCCGGCATAAGCGCACCATATGAGCGCGGGCAGCCCCGCCAGCATGGTCAGCGGATTGCCGATCAGCAGAACGCCGCGCTGCGCGCCATCGGCGAATTCATAGAGATACCAGATTCCGCGGGTGTTCAGCACCCATTGCGGCCAGGTGCTCATATAGGTGTGCGGTGTGATCACCGAGGATTGCAGGCGCAGCATCTCGATCTGCGCGCCGACCAGGCCATGCTCGCTCACCAGCGAGGGGCGCAGGAATGTTCCCATCCACAGGCCCGGCAGGAAGGTAAGAGCGTAGACAGCCAGCGGCATCAGACCAAGCCACCCGAATGCCTCAAGCAGCGTGATTCCCGGCACTGGCGCGCCGCGGCGGCTCATCAGCAGGCGGCGGCGCCCGGCCATGGCCCGCGCAGCCAGGAAAGTGATCCCCGGCAGCATGGCAAGCGGCGCGGCGTTCCACTTGGAGGCCATCGCCAGCCCCAGCATCACGCCGGTGAGCGCCAGCCGCCAGCGTCCGGTTTCCGGCTCGTGAATGGCGGCGGCAAATTGCCACGCGGCGACCAACAGAAATGCGGCCATGATGATATCCAGCATCGCAATGCGGGCATGGACGAACAGCGGAAACCCGCTCGCCAGCAGCAGGCCGAACGCGATCACCGCAAAACGGTTTGCGCTGGCATGCCACAGCGCGCGCATCGCCGCGCCAAGGGCGACCATCCCCGCGATCAGCGGCATGATCCGCCAACCGACTGCATCATCCCCCAGCACCGCTATGCCGAGTGCGATCAGGTATTTCCCGAGCGGGGGGTGTTCGGGATTCAGCCAGCCGCCTTCGCCGGTGCGCCACCACGCGAGGAATTCGCGCGCCGCGGGGACATAATGCACCTCGTCAAAATAAGGCTGTGATGGCAGGCTGAGCCGCCATGCCGCCACCACCCCGAAAGCCAGCGGGATGATCAGGCACCACCATGCCGGATCACGTTCGTGGGGATGAGGAGAGGCCGGCGCGGCTGTCATGGCTTGCCGAGGTCAGGCAGCAGCCTCTTGCAAGGCCGCGCGCTCCAGCCAGAACAGCCGGGCGATCATGGCCAACAAGCCAATGCTGGCGGTTGCCACGACGAACACGATCCACAAGGGCAGGTTCATACCCACCTTGCGCGCGCGCGGCGCGATGAGGAACAGGCCGATTGTGATCGCGATCAGCAAGTCCCACCACACCTGCACGCCCCACATATTGCCCGTCTGGTTGGCAAGCACTGGCAGCACCCCTTCGCTGTAGATCGTGCCTGCCGTGAACGCCGCGAAGCCACCGCACAAAGCGGCCGCCAGCGCGGCGCTGCCGAGCTTCTGGTCGCGCAGGATAATGCTGCCGATCGCGATCAGTGCGGCGACAAATCCTCCCGCAAACAAGGCGATAAGCGGGGTGAGGGTGAAGTTCATGCGAGAGGCGCTCCGTGATATGAGTGACAACATCCCTTAGCCGCAGACGCGCACGAAGTGCAGCAAAACTTGCGGGGTTCTCAAAGCGCGACTAATCGCATCGCCCATGAAAAAGACCACCGGAATGAACCGCTCCGTCACGCAGAAGTGGCGCCCCGCGACGCAGGCTGTGCGCGGCGGCACATGGCGCAGCGAGCATGGCGAGACGAGCGAGGCGATTTTCCTGTCCTCGGGCTACACCTACGACAGCGCGCAGATCGTCGCTGATCGCTTCGCGGGCGAGGCCGAAGGGATGACCTATTCGCGCCTCCAGAACCCGACCGTGGCCATGCTGGAGGAACGCATCGCGCTGCTCGAAGGGGCGGAAGCCTGCCGCGCGCAGGCCAGCGGAATGGCGGCGATGACAGCTGCCCTGCTGTGCCAGCTTTCGGCAGGCGATCATGTCGTCGCCGCGCGCGCCGCTTTCGGCTCCTGCCGCTGGCTGGTCGATCAGTTGCTACCGCGCTTCGGGGTGGAAACCACCGTGATCGACAGTGCCGATGATGCCGCGTGGGAAGCCGCGATCCGGCCCAATACCAAGGTGTTTTTCTTCGAGACCCCGGCCAACCCGACGCTCGATATCGTTGATCTCCAGCATGTCTGCGATCTTGCCCGCGCGCACGGGATCACCACCGTGGTGGACAATGCTTTCGCCTCGCCCGCCTTGCAACGCCCGATGGAGTATGGCGCGGATGTGGTGGCCTATTCCGCGACCAAGCTGATGGACGGGCAGGGCCGGGTGCTGGCGGGTGCAATCTGCGCATCGAAGCAGTGGATCGATGATGTGCTCATGCCGTTCCAGCGCAACACCGGGCCGATTCTGTCGGCGTTCAATGCATGGGTGGTGCACAAGGGGCTGGAAACGCTCGATCTGCGCGCCCACCGGCAGAGCGAGAATGCGGTGAAGCTGGGCGAATTCCTTGAACCGCGCATTGTGGGCGCGGGCGGGCGGATGCTTCACCCGGGGCTGAAAAGCCATCCCCGTCACGAATTGGCGATGGCGCAGATGGATGCAACCGGGCCGATCTTCGCGTTTGATGTCGGTACGCGCGCGCGGGCTTTTGCGCTGCTCGATGCGCTTGAGATGGTCGATATCTCCAACAATATCGGCGATGCGCGCTCGCTGATGTGTCATCCCGCCTCGACCACCCATGCCAGCATGACAGACGAAGCCCGCGCTGAAATGGGCGTGACCGAAGGGCTGCTGCGCATCAATGTCGGGCTTGAGGATATCGCCGATATTGTCGAGGATATGGATCAGGCGCTGGGCCGCGCCGGGATCTGAGGGGGGTAAGACACATGACCAAACGCGTGGAACTGGTGTTCGATTTCGTCAGCCCCAATGCCTATCTGGTGTGGTGGCCGCTGCGCGAGTTGGCTGATCGTTACGAAGCAGACCTGGCAGTGATCCCGGTGTTTCTCGGCGGGATGCACAAGCTCACCGGCAATGCGCCGCCGATGATCCGCGATGCCGAGGTCAAGGGCAAGAACGCCTACGCCATGCTCGAGATGAACCGCTTCATCGCGAAGCACGGGCTGGTGAAGTATAGGATGCACCCGCAATTTCCGTTCAATTCCATTTTGTTGCAACGGATGCTTTATGCCGCGTGTGAGGATGGTCGGGCTGTGCAGTTTGCCGATGCCCTGCTGCGTGCGATCTGGGAAGAGAGCCTCGACATCAGCAATCCCGAGGCGGTGGGCGCGGCTGTGACCGCCGCCGGCTTTGACGCGTCCGATCTGTTCGCCCGTGCGCAAAGCGACGCCGTGAAGCAAGGCCTTGCCGCCAATACTGATGCAGTCGTTGCTCGCGGCGCCTTTGGCATCCCGACGATGTGGGTCGGTGACGAGATGTTCTTCGGCAAGGAGCGGCTCGGGCAGATCGAGGAATTGCTCGCCAAGGGTTAATCCGGCTGCGGCCCCCCGCAGCGGACCTCGTCGCAGCGGAGTGGGCGCGCGATGCCACCATGCGCCCGTCCGTCACGCCCTGCGGGCCAAAGAGTGCGGGCACGGCCACCAAAGGATGCTGCTGCGTGATTTCCTGTTGGATCAAAAATCCTGATTAATCAGCGATACAGCTTCAATTTCCTAGCTTTTCCCGGCCACGTCCGTTTGGCCGGAGTGACCTGCTTCAATGACAGCCTTTGGGGTGTGGCAAAGTGGAAGGCCCATGCCAACACAGGAGCCAACGCGCGTCATGCCTTCGGCCGCCGGACTGCCAAATTCGCGATCATGGGCGCGTCAATCGGTCAATTCGCCCACCGAAAAGCGCATTGCCCTCGCGCTCTCCTGCCTTCTTACTGCCGGCATCTTCAGCCTGTTTGTTCTGGTGTCTTCAGGCAAATTGCGTGATGCCCAAATCACCGGCGAAAGGTTTGTTCTCACTTCGATCGAATTGAGACGGCAGATCCCGCCCCAACCGCTTGAAGAAGGTGACGACGCCGCGGCAGGCTCGCAGGGCAGCCCCCGCGAAACGGAGCAATCGACAGCGCCGGTCACGATTGCCCCGATCTCCGCCTTGCCAGTTCCGATGGACACGATCCGCACGGCGCCGCTCACTCTGCCCAAGGCCTCGCTTGCCAATGAAGAGCTTGCATCGACCGCCAGCAAGGACGCACAGAGCTTTCAGGCGCAGTTTGCCAAGCAAGCAAGCGGCGCTGGTGGCGAGGAGGCCGGGCTAGGCAAGGGGATTGGCAGCGGTGACGGATCGGGCGATGGTCCGGGCGCGCAGGCTGGGGGGCAGCAGCGCATCATTTATGTCGCCTCCTGGGCGCCGGACATGGATTTTTCCAAAGGCCGCGAGTTTTACCCGCCCGCAGCGGTCAAAGCGGGGATCGAGGGGGTCGGCGTGCTTCGCTGCCTTGCGATCCGGCGGGATCGTGTTCGCGATTGCAAACTCATTGCCGAAAACCCCAAGAATCATGGATTTGGTGAGGCAGCGCTGAAATCCGTACCCCACCTTCGCATCCGTTTGCATGACCAGAATGGCCGCCGCGTTTACAATGAGTGGGTGACGGTTTCGAACTGGTTTGATCTCGCTGACGAAACACGCCAGCAATTGCAGGCTGCCTCGACCAAAGAGGCAGCACTCGCAAGCAACCCCTGATCCCCGCATGCACGATTGCGGTGTTGGCTGACAGCCGGTCGCGCGGCTGTGCGGGCAAGGTCAGGCACTCTGCTCTGGCCTTCTCGGCGCGGTCACCCCGCCACCACATCTTCCAGCGGCATATCCATGATCGGATAAAGCCGCCAGTCGGCCCAGTCATAGTGCCACCATTCATTGGCGAGCGGGACGAAGCCTTCGGTTACCATCCATTCCTCCAGCATCCGGCTTGCCGCAAGGGCCTCGGCGGGTGCGGCGGTGTTTGACCGGTAAGCAGCAGGGGTGAAATCGTCATAGGCGCTCGGCATGGTGACTTCGATCCCGCCCCGGTGCAGCGAGAGATCGATCGAGCAGCCGCGGTTGTGGCGCGAACCTGTCTTCGGGTTGGCGACGAATTCGCGCCGCTCGGTCGGCGTCGCCTCCCACATGTCGCGCGTGATGCGCCAGGGGCGATAGGCATCGAAGATCAGGAGGCCATAGCCCGCTGTCTCGGCGCGGGTCTGGACGCGCGAGAGCGCCTCCGCCACCGGGCGCTGCGCCACGGCCTTGGCTTGCGGATAGAGCACCCGTCCCATGAAGTTCGCCGGCGTCGCATAGCGGATGTCGAATCGCAGGCGCGGATCGAATCGCGCCAGATCGACCAGATCGGGCAAGGCCGTGGCGGCGGGATCGCGCGGCATCACCAGCCCGCTCAGCGCGCGCATCGCGCAGCCGCCCAGCAGGGCAGCAAGGCCCGCCCCGCCGATCCGGCCAATCGCGCCACGCCGCGTAATCTGCGTCACCTGCAACCGCGTCAGACCCGTCATTCGCATCACCATCTCCGCCCGAACGTGGTATCGCTGCGTCATTTAACGCATGATACGCGGGATACCGAGGTGCAAAACCGCGTTGTAGCACTTGTGGGAGCGCGCAGACCTGTTACCTTGAGGTTCGTCATGAAAGAACTGTTCCAGCACGCCGCCACCACCGACGGGGTCACCGTGAGGGTCGCCGTCAACTTCCTGCCGGAGCAATCGCATCCGGAAGCGGGCAAGTGGTTCTGGGTCTATCACATCCGTATCGAGAACGGCAGTCACGAGCCGCTGCGCCTGCGCACCCGGCACTGGCGGATCACGGACGGGCGCGGCATGGTCAACCATGTCGATGGCGAAGGGGTGGTGGGCGAACAGCCGCTGCTCACCCCGGGGCAGAGCCATGACTATGTCTCGGGCTGCCCGCTGACAACGCCGTTCGGCTCGATGGAAGGCTTCTACACCTTCGAACGGCCCGATGGCTCGCCTTTCGAAGTGCGTATCCCGTTCTTCCCGCTGGCTGCGCCTGAAACGGCGGACGGTCGCTCGCGCGCCTGAGGCGGCTTGCGATGGGCGGCGCGCGGGCCTAACGCAGCCGGCGTGAAGCGAACCCATCTCCCTCTTAATGCCTTGCGGGTGTTCGATGCCGCCGCGCGTCACCTGTCTTTCACCCGCGCGGCTGACGAGCTGGCGGTAACCCCCGCCGCGGTCGGCCAGCAGATCCGCGCGCTCGAGGATGTGCTCGGCGTGGTGCTGTTCCGCCGCACCTCCAAGGGGCTGGAGCTCACTCCCGAAGGCATGGCCGGGCTTGATCCGCTGCGCGAAGGCTTCCTCCGCTTCGAGGAAAGCGTCGCCGCGATGCAGGCGGGCCAGGCGTCTGATCGTTACACCATCGCTGTCCCGCGCGAGTTCTTCGCCGAATGGCTGGGCGAAAAGCTTGCCGCGTTCCGTAACCGGACTCCGGGCGTGCAATACATCCTCACCGCCGATGAACATGCCGATTTCACCGAGGCCAACCTCGATCTCGCCGTGCGGCTGGCTGAAGGGCCGGGCGATCTCGAAGGCGTGGCGCTGACAGCGCCGCTCCGCGTGACTGTCACCGCGCAAGCCGCGCCCGAGGCGTGGATTGACTGGCCCGGCGCGCCGCTGCCGGAAGGGGCCGAGGCCGCGATCACTGCTGCGAGCCCGGGGCAGGCGCTCGCCTCCGCGCTGGCGGGCATGGGCCGCACCGTGGTGCCGCTGGCGCTGGCCGAAGGCGCGCTCGCCGCCGGACGGCTGGTCGCGCTGGGAGAGCCCGAGCCGGCCCGCCGCGCATACTGGCTGGTCGCCCCGCCGCCGCAATGGCGCAGCAAGAAGGTGCGGGCGCTCGTCGCCTACCTTTCGGCCTGATCCGCCTCCTCCTCCTCATCGGGCCACTGCCCGGTGATCTCGTGATGGATACTGTCCCACAGCCAGTGCCCGCGCGTCACATGCCGGCAATCGATCATGTACTGCGAGCGGTGCTTTATCACGAAGCAGATCATCGAATTGGCGCGCGGATTGTGCGCGCCTTCATGGATCGCCCGCTCCATCGCGCAATCCTCGAGCCGCATCCGCCCCCATTCGAGCGCCTCGTCCCACGCCCGCCGGAAATCCGCCGCTCCGGGCTTTTCACGCAGCTTGTAGAGCGCCTCGAGGCTCTTGCCGACCTTGGTCGCCGCCTGTTTGACGATGCCGGTCATCGCGAGCTGGTGGATGAAAGCGCGCTGCACATCGGGCGTGATCGAGTTCCCGCGCGGCGCCTTGTGGCGATAGGGCCGGAAGTCGAGCAGCGGATCATCCTTGGGGATGAGCATCTCCTCGAACGCGACCCGCGAGGTTGCCTGCCGCGGGATCGCGCGCTTGTTGACGAGCAGGGTGTTGCGGGGCGGGGAGGGCACGGGCTTGCGGGGCATGGGGAGGGGGGTGGCACAAACTCCCAGAGTAGGAAAACGTGAAGCCCCCAACAGCCCGTATGGCGATGAACCGGCGCGCAGCGCCGCAAGGCCGACCGGCCGCCGCGCCTTATGGCGCGAAAGCCAAGGCGGACGGACGTCCGCCGCCCGGCGCTTGAGGGCGAAAACAAAAAACTCGGGAAGCCCGGACGCCTGTTCTCCCCTCCCCGTGGGGAGGGGTTGGGGGTGGGGGTACGCGGTGTGCGTGTGGCGCCGCCCTGCCGGTGGCGAGAGGGCGGCGTTGCGGGGCGACCTCAATCGCGTAGAGCAGAGGGTAGGACCGAACGCGCCGGTCCTCGGCAGGGCCATCAACAGGGACTCGCGGAGCCGGGACGCCTGTTCTCCCCTCTCCTTGGGGAGGGGCTGGGGGTGGGGGTTCGAGGTCGGCGTTAACAGCACCGGCCGAGCGCCCCTCTCCAAGCTCCGCTAGCCGCCAAGGCGGCAAGCTGCGCTATCCTCTCCCCGCACGGAGAGAAGGGGAAGGTGAGCCACAACCTAACCGCATGGCACCAAAAGGCGCGCAGCGCCGCCCATCTCCCCTCTCCTTGGAGAGGGGCCGGGGGTGGGGCAAGAAAGGGGTTTCACGCAGAGACGCAGAGATGGCAGCCCCCGCCATTATCCCCTTTTCGTCACCCCGGACGTGATCCGGGGTCCAGCTTTTTCATGGGGAGCCACCTCCGGTGCGTGTGGCGGTAAACCGGCGCGCAGCGCAAGCGGGTACAGTGCATCCTATTGACATTCTTTTAGGTTTGCGGTGACTGCCGATCAAAGGGGAGCGACGATGCGGTTGATTTCGTTTGGAACAATCTTAGCTGGCGCGCGCCCGTTCACTTTCAACCAAAACGTAAGTTCAACGTTTCGAGGTGAAGTGCTCTGTGACGATGGATCAATCGCGAGTGCCTTCATCAAGGACTTACCGGTGAAAGAGCTGTTCAATGAACTTGCATCCTCAGTTATAGGCCTTGCTCTAGGCTTGCCTCTTCCAAAGCCCCTACTCGCGGTGGCATCGCCCGAGGTTCTGACAGCAAAGCATATCCCTTATGGCGCGGAAGGCGCACATCTTGTATTTGCAAGTTCGGCGGCCGACGCAAAGCCGGTTTTGCAACTGATAAGTGAGAGTGGAGCTGGGCAGGAAATCGTCGATAGATTGTCAGAGTGGCATGATCTGGGCGGTATGTATGGCTTCGACAGCTGGGTTGCGAATGTGGATCGACATCCCGGAAATCTCCTGCTTGGCGGCGACGATGAGATTTGGATGATCGACCATGGGTACAGTTTTAGTGGGCCAGACTGGCTTCCTTCAACGTTGAGGCCAGACGCAGCGTTTCGTAACCGTTTGGGTGAGTGGCTCACACCTAGGCTATCTGGTGCGCGCCGTGGTCAAGCCGCCGCTGAGGTTGCCAGCTTTGTCGAAGACGCTGGAAGGACTGATGTTGAGGCGCTTCTGAAGAGCAATTTTCTAGACGAGATCTTGAGCGAAGAGTTTCGACCAGTCGCCGAATTTCTGCGCCAGCGCGTTAACTTCATTGAACCTCTTTCCAAGCAGGCATTGGACTTGCTGATATGACCCTTGAATTTCGAAGCATAAAATTTCCCGCGCGGGATGGTCTATCGTCAGGCCATTGGAGGCCCATTCTGCTTCGCCCGCACCCGGATTCGCCGGATCAGTTTGTTGTGGGTGTCGTAGCGTGGACCACGAGAGATTTTTTCTGCGCAGCAGCAGATGCGGCAAGACGGATACATTGCTTGTTTCCCGACGGAGCGCAGACGATCCTTTTGGCGCAAAAATCAGCGATGAACTCCATTGAGCATGCGTTATCGAAAGAAGGGCCGGAGGCGCTTGATCGATTAAGCTTCAAAATGTCGGGAATTTCCTTGGGTCCTATTCAAGTCGCTGAAGCACGAGACGCGAAGTCGATGGCTCATTTTTGGCTGGGTCGAATTTCATCGCTGCATCAAAAGCCTAGAAGCATTGGACAAGATCGTTACGATGAGAAGAAAAATCCTGATCTCATAGATTTTTTCAGCAGTGATATTAGGTTCAAGGCGCGGCGTATTGCAAAGCCTGCTCCCCAAAAAGTGATTGTCGGGTTCGCAGGCAAAGGGGTTGTTGCTAATTTTGCTACTTTAAAGCCAAGTCGTTCTCGTATCATGATTGATCACGTCAAGAGATTGATGTGGGACCTCTCCAGAGCGCGCGACGGAGAAGTCGGGTTGCTTCCGGTCGAACGGCGCTTCGAGATGGTTGTTTTCCGTCGCCCAATCGACGACCCAGAGCTGACGCGGAAGCAGGATGCCCAACTTCGAGAGATGATACATGATCTTTCTGAGCAAGGTGCCAAAGACGATATAGGCCTCCAATCGCGTGACTCTGTTGATGGGATTGCGACTTACATAGCGACTATGGAGAAGAGGGTTGCACCGGCGATACGCGCTTGACCTCCAAAGAAGCTTTTTTCGGGATAAGCCAAACCCGACCCTTCGCCAGACCGACGAACGAAGGCGTTAGTGGCCCCGCGAGTCCATTTGGTGTCGCCCTCAAGCGCCGGGCGCAGCGCGTCCGCGCTGCTTGGCTACCGCGCCATAAAGCGCCGCGGCCCGTCGGCCTTGCGGCGGCGGCCCCGCCCTATAAGCCCCACACAAAACGTTGGTTTCTCCCCGAGTACCTATT